>NZ_NHRQ01000009.1:0-95574 GCF_002165335.1 Acinetobacter sp. WCHA29 | reverse complement strand
TGCTGGCATATACAATTTAGATTGGGTGAAAGATAAACAATTAAATTGATTGAAAAATGATTTATGAAGGAAGTCTAATAAATAAAGTATAATTTTATAAATATCAATAAGCTTTTATCATCCTATGCGAGAATATAACCAAAAATTACGGCAATATCAGAACTACTTAGACCAGTTTATAAATGTATTAGACACATATTCTGATGAAAAAATAGTGGAAGAGTTTATGCAAGAAAATGAAAAGGATAGAGTTTCTGATCCCTTTCATATAGCTAGAATTATGCGAGGTAATGTTTATCAAAGTCGAAATATTGGTAATCGGATTCTTCAGAACATAGGTACTTGGGATAGTGAAAACCAAAAATTCTTTTTGGATTCAATCGCTGCAGAATTAGACAAATTAGAGAGTGTTTTTAGGGGATATTCTATTGTAGTTCACGAAGCAAAATTACCTACTTTCGGTGAGGGTGGTTTTTATTATTTGGTTGAGGGCTGTGAGATATTAATTACTAATTATAAGATTATTCAAGGGTATTTTTTTGCTTCTCAATCTATTTTTAATCACTTAAAAGTAAGCATTGAAAAAGATATTAATCCTATTTTTAATGATAAAAATGATCAAGTAGATCAACTTATATCAGATTTAAACTTATATAAAGGTGAAGCATCCTCGAGAAAAACAAAAGAAATCTATAAAAAGAAATATAAAGATTATAAGCGAACTGTTGAAGTCTATGAACTGTACCTGATGTTACTCGTATGTTTATCTGTGACTTTGGTTATAGGACAGTTATTTGCACACAATTTTTTTGATTCGTTAAATGTTTCTAATGCTCTAATGATTAAATTAACAATTCTGGCTTTAATTGCGACTTTATTTACTTACTGTTTTAAGCAGATTGGCTTCTATCGAAAAATTTCAGAGCAAGCACACCAAACATTCATGGAATTAGAAGCATTACCTGAGTATTTGGCACATTTGCCAGAAGACAAGCAACACGAGATTAGGACTGATTTAGCAAAATGCTATTTTGGTCAAAACCTTTTTGATTCTATTAAAGAGGACTCAGTTTCGATACAGGAACAATCTAAAGCGAATGCTGAGGTTCTAAAGTCGACAGCTGCATTATTGGAAGTAATAAAGAAACAGAGTTCGTCACCAAATTAATTCAGATGTAGGCGATATGGATGTCGCTGTTAGCTTGTGATACATGGACGTATTATCAAGCTAACAAAAGATTTTTGTTACTTTTGATCTTTCAAAAGTAAGGCAATGCCTACGCAATGAAAATTGAGTTTAGATTGTAAAGTGGGGGCAGTGATTTAATAAATCTTCTCCCTAGCCCTCTCTTTTAAAGAAGGAGAGAGAACTAAAAACCAATAAAAAAAGCCCCTACAACGTAGAGGCTTTTCTCATCATAGATTTAAAATCTTAAGAAACTTTATCGCCAGCTTTAGCGCCTGATTCAGGTGAGATTACCCAAACACCTTCGTCATTACCCGCTGCAAGTACCATACCGTTAGAAATACCAAAACGCATTTTACGAGGTGCAAGGTTAGCCACCATCACCACCAATTTGCCTTTTAAGTCTTCTGGCTGATAGAACTCACGAATACCACTAAACACATTACGTGGTTCAGCTTCACCAATATTTAACGTGAGTTGAAGTAATTTATCAGAACCTTCTACCGTTGCAGCTTCTAAAACTTCAGCTACACGAAGGTCAACTTTCATAAAGTCTTCAATACCAATGATCTCTGCTTCACCTACTTTAGGTTCAACTTTCGCAGGTGCAGTTTTTTTCTCTTTCTTTTTCTCAACTTTTACAGGTTCAGCCGCAGCCGCTAAAGAGTCTTTAGATGCATCAACCATGGCTGCAACTGCTTTAGGATCAACACGCTGCATCAGTGGTTGGAATTGAGCAATTTCATGCGCAATTAAAATTTGCTGACGTGATGCAAAGTCAAAGCTTTCAAGTTGTAAGAAAGACTGAACTTGAGCCGCAAGCGTTGGAAGAACAGGAGCCAAGTAAATCGCAAGTTGACGGAATAAGTTGATACCAACTGAGCAAACATCATGCACTTGTTGTTCTTGACCTTCTTGCTTCGCAAGCGCCCAAGGTTTTTTCTCATCAATATATTGATTCGCTTTGTCCGCAAGCGCCATGATTTCACGAATGGCAGTCGAGAACTCGCGTGCTTCATAGGCTTGAGCAATTGAGTCGCCCGCATCAATAAAGCTTTGAACCAGTTCAGGTTCAGCGCAAGTGCTTGAAAGCGTATTATTGAAATTGCTGTTAATGAATTTTGCACAACGGCTGGCAATATTTACCACTTTACCGACAAGGTCAGAATTCACTTTCTGAACGAAGTCATCCAAATTCAAATCCGAATCTTCAACTTTGTCAGAAAGCTTAGAAGCAAAGTAATAACGTAAATATTCAGGATTCAAGTGCTGTAAATAAGTTTCAGCTTTGATGAATGTGCCGCGAGATTTTGACATCTTCTGACCGTTCACCGTCAAGAAACCATTTACAAATAAACCAGATGGCGTGCGGTAGTTCGCACCTTCAAGCATTGCAGGCCAGAACAGTGCATGGAAGTAAACAATGTCTTTACCAATGAAGTGATAAACTTCTTTGTCGCTGTCTTTTTTCCAGAAATCATCAAAACTTAGATCAGGACGTTTAGTTTTGATGTAGTTTTCAAAACTCGACATATAACCAATCGGAGCGTCTACCCAAACATAGAAATATTTGTTTGGAGCATCTGGAATTTCAAAACCGAAATAAGGCGCATCACGCGAAATATCCCAATCTGATAAACCCGATTCAAACCATTCATCTAGCTTGTTGGCAATAGACAATGGTAAACGACCTTGGTCACGCGTCCATTTCTGTAAGTATTCTGAGAAATTCGGTAGTTTAAAGAAATAGTGATCTGATGATTTCTCAACTGGCGTTGCACCACTCAATGTTGAGCGTGGGTTTAATAACTCAGTCGCGTTATAGGTTGTACCGCAGACTTCACATGAGTCGCCGTATTGATCTTCAGCTTTACATTTCGGGCACGTGCCTTTAATGAAACGATCAGACAAGAACATGCCTTTTTCAGGATCAAACAACTGTGTGACAGGGCGAACAGCGATATTGCCTGCTTCACGGTTTTTAATATAAATCTCAGATGCACGTGCTTTGTTTGCATCGCTATGAGTTGAATCATAATGATCGAAATGCACACCAAAACCATCAAAATCACGAATGTGTTCTTTCTGAACATTGGCAATTTGCGCTTCAGGGCTGATGCCATTCGCTTCAGCACGTAACATGATCGCTGTACCATGAGCATCATCCGCACATACGTAAGTCACGTCATGACCCATTGCACGCATCGCACGAACCCAAATATCTGCTTGGATATAACCGAGTAAGTGACCCATATGGATAGGACCATTGGCATAAGGAAGGGCATTGGTGACTAAAATTTTACGCACGGATATTGTTCTCTCATTCGTATTTACAAGGTGGATGATTTTACATGACTTAAGAGCGACTTGCACAAGGGAATCGGTGAAATCTTTTTAGCCTGAAGGGAATCTTATTTTGAAACTTCATACAAGCTTCACTTTGGCTTCAATCAAAGTACATCTATTTGATCGAGAATAATCACAATATCAAAGAGAGGAAAATAAAAATGAGGTCTTGGTCATTAGTTTTTTCATCAGTCTCAGCCAGTTTAGTTTCTGTTTTTAGTTTTGTGATTCCATTTTGTTTGTTCTTAAATTATCGACAGAATCATCTGCTTCATGTAGTCAGTGATGGCATGGAAGTTATGATGTATTTGACCCCAATACTCATCGTTTTGGCTTTTATCTTTTATCTGATTGTTTTTGCAGTATTGAAATTGCCCACTCAGATTTTTGATTTATACCAGTTTTTAAAAATAAGTTTTGTGATCTTAATTGCTTGGGCTTTACTGGTCTTAATGATCCTGTTCGAAGATCAAGTGAACCACATTGATTTTTCAACTTTAAAGATCGGTATTAAGATGTATTTCATGATGCTGCCGATTTTGGCTTTGAGTTGTATGGGGGCGAACAGTTGTTATTTTGTGATGAATAAAGTAAATCAAAAGAAGAACATGATCTTATTTTGATTAAAAAAGTATGTATCCCAAAGGATCACATACTCTGCATTTGTTTAACCGTTACGCTTTGCTTAGAGTTCTTTCTTAAAGAGATGATTTTTCCTTTTGATAAGAAATGAATGTGATAGCTCTTTAAGCGATTGGTTTTTGGATCAACTGTAATTTCGGCAAAGAGTGGTGTTTGCCAAAGTTCATCACTTCCTACAGTTCCTAACCAAGCCTGAGCTTTAATTACAGCGGTAAATTCATCTTTAACTTGTAGATCGCTAATACTTAATTCACTGCACCAATGAACAGTCTTTGGGAATTCAATTTTTGAAAATTTCCAACAAATTGAAAGTGCCAAACTTGTTGCGATTCCAGCATAATCGTTGCTTTCATTATGAATGACAGGAAGTAATTGTTCTGCCAAATCACCTTCAAAAGAATCAATCATGCTTTGGATTCTTCTTTTACTCGAAAGAATATAGTTCAGGCGCTTTTGTTGAGCTTGCAGTTCATTTTGAATTTCTAGAAGTTCATTTTCATTCATATATAAAGCTTTATAAGTCAGGTTAATTTCACGATAGCGCAAAAGTATATCTGATCTAATTCCCTATATTGTGAATAGTTTTTAATACAAATTTAATGGTTCTAAAAATGATCGAAACACCAAGACTGATTTTACGCCAATGGCGAGACACGGATTATTTACCTTTTGCAGAGATGAGTGCTAATCCAGAGGTTATGCGGTATTTTCCAAAAGTTTTAACGCGCGCTGAAAGCGATGTATATATAGATAAATTAAAGGCAATTATTGAAAAACAGGGTTGGGGCTTTTGGGCAGTAGAATTAAAACAGACTCAACAATTGATAGGCTTGGTAGGATTACATGATCAACCCACACAGTTTTCATTTTCGCCTTGTGTTGAAATTGGCTGGCGCTTAGATCAACCATTTTGGGGCAAAGGTTATGCAAAAGAAGCAGCAAATGCCGCCTTAGAATTTGCTTTTAATCATTTGCAGCTTGAAACTGTTGTGTCTTTTACCACTTTAGAAAATCTGCGATCACAAGCGCTTATGCAAAGCTTAGGGATGAGGAAATTAGTAGAATTTCAACATCCTGCTCTAGCTAAAGATCATCCATTAAGTTGGCATGTATTGTATGAGATTCAGCAGTCTGATCGTATCAAGTAATTTAGTTGTGTTATGCATTTATATGATTTTTTATATATGAAAATTCAAATGGTTATTAATCAGCAATAAATTTGAATCTTCCTGTATCCCATTTGTTTCAATTTGCAGCAATTCCTCTAAATATCCGCAGAATCTTGTATAACTATAACTGAAAGCAACGGTAATTTATTACGATATAACAAGAGGAACAAGACATGAGTAATGACAAAATTGATCAGTTAAAACAGTTCGCAGCAAAAGATTTAGAGCAAACCAAAGCAGACTTTCAGCAGGCTAAAGATAAAGTCAGCGAGCTTGGAAGCGATATCAAACAAAAAGGTCAGGAAACTGTGGAGGATGTAAAAAACTTTGCAGCGAAAGATCTTGATCAAACGAAAGCTGATCTGCAACAAGCAAAAGATAAAGCGAATGAGTTGAAGCAAAAGGGTGAGCAAACTTTAGATGATTTAAAAACAAATGCAACGGATCAGTATGGTGAGGGTAAAGCTGCTTTATCTGCTAAAGCAGATGAGCTGAAAGAAAAATTGGCAGATACTCAGCACGCAGCCAAAGAGAAATTAGATCATTTAAAACAAGAAGCAAGCCATAAGTTAGAAGATGCCAAAGCAAAAGCTGCTGAACTAAAAGATGAGGCTGCTGCTAAGCTTGAAGATCTAAAAGCTCAAGCGAGCCATAAACTGGATGATTTAAAGAAAGCTGCAACAGATACATTAAATAAATTCAAAGGTTAATCTTTTGATGACTATTTAACATCACGCTTATACTCAGAGAAGAAAACACGTTCATAAAAAATGAGCAATTATCTTCTCTGATATGAGCGTCAAATCTTCAATACTGCTAAACTAGCCAAACTCAGTGATATATTGATCATCTGTTTTTGGAGTAAACAAAATGTCGTGGCTTTCTTCCTTAAAATCTGTTTTTTCACCAGCACAAGAAATGAAGGAAGATGAAATTCAAACTGTTTTACAAAATTATGTGCTGCCACATTCTGAAAATGCATTAAAAGATCGTATCAGCCATGTGAATGTACAGGGTCGGATTTTACAACTCACGATTAATACTTTTCCTCAAGAAAAAGATCACTTACAACAGATTCACGACGAACTCGCTGAAGCTCTGGAAAAATGCGGTATCCAAGAGTTAAATTTACATATTATCCAACAAAAACATGCAGTGCATGGTGAAGCAGGTCATAGCTGCTCATCGAAGCCAAAAGCAGAAAATAGCAATTTACCACCTGTAATGGATGCTTCTCCTAAAGCGGAAGTCGATCCCAATAATCCACCGATTCAAAAAGCTGCACCACAACAACGCGATGTGGCTGCACATCCACGTATTCAAAATGTAATATTGGTATCGTCAGGAAAAGGTGGGGTCGGTAAATCAACCACCACAGTGAATCTGGCGCTTGCATTGCAACAACTCGGTCTAAAAGTCGGTGTTTTGGATGCAGATATTTATGGTCCAAGTATTCCAACCATGTTAGGGAATGCAGGACGTACTCCACAAATTGAAAATGAAAATTTTGTGCCTTTAGATGCGTACGGTATGGCTGTGCTTTCAATCGGACATTTGATTGGTGCACACAATACACCTGTGGCTTGGCGTGGTCCTAAAGCGACTGGTGCATTGATGCAACTTTTTAACCAAACACTTTGGCCAGATTTAGATGTGTTAGTGATTGATATGCCACCTGGTACAGGTGATATCCAACTGACTTTGGCACAACGCATTCCAGTAACAGGCGCGGTGATTGTCACGACGCCGCAAAATGTTGCACTTATGGATGCGGTAAAAGGAATCGAACTCTTTAACAGAGTAAATATTCCTGTGCTCGGTGTTATTGAAAATATGTCGACACATATTTGTTCTAACTGTGGGCATGAAGAACAGATCTTTGGGATAGGCGGAGGAGATCAATTGTCTGAGCAATATGATATTCCTTTATTAGGACGTTTACCTTTAGACGCAAAAATTCGTGAACATGCAGATAATGGTAAACCAAGTGTGATTGCTCAGGATGCAGCCGCAGAGAGCTACCTCAATATCGCACAAGCTGTATTAAAACAAATGGATAAATTGCCAAAACGTCAACGCGATGAAAATCGTATTTTCTAAATTTTAAAAGCCTCTAATTTAGAGGCTTTTTTTAATTTCATTCTTTGATTGCAGTGCTTGTTTTCTTTTTTTCCAAGCATTCACTACGCTCCAACGCCAAAGTAAATGTGTAATTAAATAAAAACTAATCGCAAATAAAATTGCTTCAATGACAAGCCCTGATACGAGAATCTTCGCAAGGCTGAAATCAATATGACCATGACCAAAATTCTTAAGCCAATTGATAATTTGGTGTAAAACCCCTAAAAGCATATCGCTATTGATCATGTGCACATGATAAATTTTAGTTCCGAACCAAAAACCTAAATACAGAATTGGAACGACAGTGAGCGGATTGGTTAACCAAGCCATACATAGGCCAATAGGCAAGTTCACTTCAAACCATAACACAGTCAAAATAATGAATAGGCTATGAAAAGGGACAGGTAATATTCCCCAAAATGTTCCAATAAACATGGCTTTAGCGATCGAACGACGGTTCACATACCAAAGTAGGGGATTTAAGGTGCGTTCACCAAAAATTCTCATAAATTTTAGACTAGCAACTTTCTCTGATGAAGGCAGCCACTTATTAAAAAATTTCTTAGGCATAAACGAGGAAGCACATTGAAAGGAAAAAGTGAACGAATGTATATAAAATAACATTATTTACTTATTGAAAACTTAAAATAGCACCAAAGTTTATCTTGTTAAAAAATAAGAATACTTAGAATACGTTATATGTGTTGTATTTTAGCGTATGTTTTTACTCCTGTGACTCATGAGTAGAGTGTACTTGTAATTAATAAAATATAGAGAAAACATTTATTTAGATAGGCTCTCGTCATAAGTGCTTACAGTTAAAATTTTGCTATCACCTGGCAACTATATTAATCTAAATTTATCTTGTAGTGAGGTCATTCAATGATTTCATGGTTTTTTATTGGTTTAGTGATAACTATTTTGCTCACTCCTGGTCCAACTAATACTTTACTTGCTTCCTCTGGTATTCAGGTGGGATTGCGTAAATCTCTATTGCTGATTCCTGCAGAAGCAATTGGTTATATTCTTGCGATCAGTGCGTGGGGAATGTTGATTGGTAAAGTCTCAGCGACATTACCTTTATTACCAACATTTTTAAAACTATTAAGTGCAGGGTATATTATTTTCCTTGCGATTAAATTATGGCGTACAGCAAATCAAGAAGTGATCTTAAATCAACCTACAATAAGACCAAGAGAATTATTGTTTGCAACACTATTAAATCCTAAAGCTTTATTATTTGCTTCAGCAATTTTCCCAACAACGGCATGGCAAGCGCAAGAAATCTATGTTGCGCATATGAGTAGCTTTGTTGCACTCATTCTTCCAATTGCACTATTTTGGATTTCGGTTGGCGCTGTGTTGGCAACCAATAAACTAAAATGGTTGTCTCAAGCTAAATTACAGCGCACAGCATCAGTTGTACTGATCAGCTTTGCCATTCCTATTAGCTATTCAGCTCTAATCAATCTCTAATTCTAATTTCCCGCTCCCTTGAACAATCTAGGTAGCAGGGTTCTGTTGTTTTCATTAATGTCGTTTTACGTTAAAGTACTCGCTAATCATTAACTTAGATTTTGGATAAAAGTCATGGCAATAAAATCTGATCGTTGGATTCGTGAAATGAGCGAAAAACACGGCATGATTGAACCTTATGCAGAGAATCAAGTCCGTTTCGATGAAAACGGAGAAAAGTTGATTTCTTATGGGGTGTCTAGCTATGGCTATGACGTCCGTTGCGCGAGAGAATTCAAGGTATTTACTAATGTCCACTCTGCCATTGTTGACCCGAAAAACTTTGATGACAGAAGTTTTATTGATATTGAGTCGGATGTTTGCATTATTCCACCGAACTCATTTGCTCTCGCGCGTACGATTGAATATTTCCGTATTCCACGTAATGTCCTAACAGTATGTTTAGGTAAATCGACTTATGCCCGTTGCGGTATTATCGTGAATGTAACGCCACTAGAGCCTGAGTGGGAAGGTCACGTTACGCTTGAGTTTTCAAATACAACGAATCTCCCAGCACGTATTTATGCGGGTGAAGGTGTTGCACAAATGCTGTTTTTTGAAAGTGATGAGGTGTGTGAAACATCTTATAAAGACCGTGGTGGTAAATACCAAGGTCAAACAGGTGTAACTTTACCGAGAACATGATTTGTAAATTACATTTTGCAACAATCATGAAGTTTTTTGGTTGTTGCAATATAAACCTTATATTTAAAGAATAAAAATATAATATTCAGGCATATATTTAAAAGAAATTATTTAAAAATAATAATTCATTCATCGGAAAATAGAACGTTTACCTAATATATTTTGCATTTGTGTAAATTATCGGCATAATGAAGAATGAATATATATGGGTAAAATTACCTGTGTTTGAGTGATGTTTGGATACAATTTCTCTTTTAGGGAATCACTCAAAAGGAAGTTAGAAAAATAACGATGGTGCGGAGCATCGCGTAATGGGAAGGTCAAGATGACTACACTTCATACGGTATCATTTCAAAAAACTGTTTTGGCGACCTTGATTGGTTTATGTCTAAATCAGTCAGTTTTTGCATTGCAAGAATTATCAGACGATGGTTTAAGTGAAACCACTGGTGAAGGCATCGCTTTACTACCCCAAGATACTTATATGATTTTCCGTGGCGCAGGTCCTAATGAGGCTACTCCATTGGCTGGAGCGGATGGGATTGCTGGTAATACGGATGATCGATTAAATGATACTGGTTATATCCGTTACATTCCTGTTGGCCCTTTAACATCAGAAGCTAGTGCAGCTGGTGCTGGTAAAGCAGATTTGTTTTTATATGGTTTAGCAGTTTCTAAATCTGATAACAATACCAATACCCGTATAGCAAGTACTGCTGCTGATGCAAGTATTAAGAGCTGGGGAACAGCAAGTAATCCTTGGTTATTAAAGGCAAGTACTGCTTACAATGTACCTGATTTTTATGTCAATGGTACAAATGGTGGTACATCTAAAAGTTCAGTTACTTACCTTTCTATGGAAGCTCCACTTTATAATCAAAGTCTTGCTGGACTTACATCAGATACAGGGCTAGATGCTTATAAACTTAAATTGGGTTTATGGGCTGATGCTTTCGTGAGAGACCCAAGTAAAATAGAAGGTGACGCAAATCAATTTTGCTTAAATGGTTGTACTCGTAATACAAGTGCTGTAAACACGGCGCAAATACCACGTGAAAATCGATTACGATTGCAGGCGATCTGGAATAATTTCAGTGTAAATGGAAGTAATTTACAATTGTTCCAAACTTTAGGGGGAGTTGGTCTTTCTGGTGATACTGGCATCAATAATGGTATGAGTAAATTTTATAATAATACTCTTGGAGCTTCTGGTATTTTGCGTTTTAACAGTGGAGATGCTGCAAATGTTAAAGCAACTTACAATGCTGGCGTATCAGCAAGAACTTATAATACAGACAGAAATGCTACCGCAGCATCAACAGGATGGTCAAATACAGAGGTTTGGAATACCTATGCTAATACCAGTATTTTAGGTGGGGATAATGGCTCTGCCGGAGGATGTAATGCTGGTGGTGTCCAATTTAGTTCTGTTGCTTGTCAATTTCGTTATAGAGATCGTGCTGTAAAAGATACTGTTTCTGGAGCATCTTGGACTGCGCCAGATCCAAATGGAAGTAATGTTTTACGATTGAGTACAAGAGAAACTTCAAATACCAGTTTAGTCTCGACACCTGCTTTGGGGGGTGGGAATGCACCTACATTTGCAGCAGATGATGGAATATTTATTTATAACCCTAACATTAATTTAGTATTAGGCTCACTCTATCAACCAGTTGTTTTTGGTTCCGATGGTACGAACTTTAGTTTGGAAATAGCACGTATTCCAAATAAACAAGATGTTTATACAAAAATTTATACTCGTTATGCAGGTGATACAAGTGATACAGGTGTGACCTATTATGGTTCTACTTGTAATGTTTACCAATGCGGTAGTTCAACTGTTGCTGGCTACCAAGGTGGATCTGCCTTAAATGATTATTCATCTACAGCATTAGCAGGTAAAAAACTTGCAACGCACAGTAGTATCAGTTTTGGTACTGTGAAAAGTAATGATGGTGGGCAAACTTTAGTTGCGGATAGTAGTGTTGAAGCATTAGGGATATTTTTTGGCACACCACAAAATAGAACGAATATTTCAGGAACCCAGATTTTTAAAGAAGCTCAATATCAACAACGTCAGCAACGTGTAGATACTGATTATATTGTGACTGATCGTTATCGTTTGACTTTGCAACATGATGGATACTGGCGTATAACACCGGGTGGTGCGACTACAGCAACGAAAGATGATCCGTACGGTCAGGCTCAGCTTTCATGTGTATATACTGGTGGACCATTCGGTGGGAATGGTTGTGCTACTTCAGTCGATCGTTGGTATAACACTTCTGGTAATCATGTTGATTGGGTTTATCTTACAAATGTTGATGCAAGTGGCAATAAAATTTTCGGTAATGATGATGGTACTTATGCTCGCTATTGTACGAATACCACAACAGACTGTTTAACTTGGTATAACGGAGCTGGATTGGGTGTAGGTGGGAATGGAAATGGTTATCCTGCAACTGTAACCAATGTAAATCAAATCATTGGCGGTAGCATGGCGAATCCTGGTAGTGGTCAGCGTGGTGCGGATGATTGTTGGCCTGGCGAGTCAGGTGGTGCGTGTAATGGTAGTTCTGGTAGTACAACAACAGATGGATTGTATGGATTATCACGTTTAAGTGCAGTTAATAATGGTGGAAGTTCTAATACGCCTACTCCAACGCATGTGAATAATACCAATTGGACGTATGGAACACGTGCAAATGCACCTTGGTTTAGAGTTGCAGGTGGACAGGCAGCTGTTGCATATGGCTCAGGTTTAGGATCTTCTACTGCAATCACTTCTGATATTGTACCAACTGCTGTGACAGGTGGTGTGAATCCATCAGCATTAAATAACTTTGGTTCAGCTGTGATTGATGGGCTGTTAATTCAGCATATGAAAATAACAACGAAGGGATTATAAGGCGGGAGTCATCATGTTTAATTTTAATGTTTTGGGCTTTAGTATTGCTACTGTTTTATTTAGTCAAGGACTATATGCATCTTCAATGGTTGACTTAACTGATGATGAATTATCAAAAGTACAAGGACAGGCTTTAATGAGCCTCTCTTATATCTCTCCTGTTGATACAAAAAATTTAGAATCAACTCGCACAGGAAGTACTAAAGATATTGGTTTCTATAAATTAGGAATGGAAGCAGAAATTGAATTAAACGCAAATATTAAAAAACTACAGTTAGGCTGTGGTGGTGTAAATGGTATTGGTGACTGTGATATTGATATTGATAATTTAAGTTTAAGTGGTTTAAAGGTTGATAGTAATGGTAAACCTCTTGCAATGACTAATGAGGAAAGGGCTGCTTCTTCGGCAAAAATAACCAATCCATTTATTGAATTTGCAGTTAAAAATCCTGAGTCTGCTTCTATGCGTCAAGTTGTTGGATTTCGTTTAAGTGCAGAAAAAGCGCTAGGATTATTATCAGCTGGAACGGAAAATACTGGAGTTGCAAATGGTATTAATACTATTTCAGGCTATATGAAAGTACAGTCTGACAGTTCAGGTATCATAAAAGGGTATGCAACGACAGCAGCAACGAGAGACAATCTTTATGGTACCTATTTAAATCCAAATGATTTAGTGATTACAGGTGCCCTAACAGCATTAGGTTTAAATGGAGCCGATTTTAAGACTTCTGCTGGTGGTTTTAATATTCCTCAGATTAATAATAACTATTTTGAAATTCCAGCAATTTTAGTTAATGAAACTAGAGCAAAGTCTAAAATTTTATCAGCTCCTGTAAATGTCCCTAATATCTATATAGGTGGACCTGGTGATGCAAACTACCCTGTGAATGGGTCCGTGCAATATAACTCAAGTGGTCCACATGATCCAGCATACCCAGAGCCTTCAGCTATTTATTCACAAGGCGGTCGTGTTGAAGCAACAGTAACAAGATGCTATGGAATTTCTTGCGCTGTCGCGCAAGAAGGAGACGTATTCAAAAATGTTTATATGAATGGGCAGATTTCAAACATTACTGCAAATTTAAATCTAAATCAGTCTTTAGGTTTAATTCATAATTTACCGATTAACTCGCCATTTTCTTTATCTTTACAGCAACAAGCATTGCAGTGGCCAGGAGCGAAATCGGATGATGTTGCACAAAAAGGTTGGTGGATGTCATTTGCCGATCCAGTAAATATTGGATATGTAGTTCCGCAAGATCCTATTGATATTTCTCCACTTTTCCCTCAGATTGCAAGTGCTGTTTCCTACTATTTACGCCGTGGTGGTGGTAATGAAGCAAATACAAATGATCTTGGGGGCTTGTTAGGAAGTGGCGATTTAACAGTGAATATCGGAAATATCGATTTAAGAAATAGTGCGTTAAACTTAAATATTAGTAACCTTAAATTAACAAATCAAAATTTTGCACCTAACTGTTGGGGTGGTTTGAAGTTTTGTTAATAGCTATTTTCGGGAAGAAAGTGGTGGTTTAGTAATCAATAGCTGGTTTTGATGCTATAAGTAAAGGATATTATAATGAAGAAAATGATGATTTTGCTCCTATTCAGCACAAGTATAGTACATGCTGAATTAAAAACTTTGGATAGCCAAGCTTTGAGAGAGGTTGAGGGGCAAGCTGGAGCAGATTTGTCATTGAAATTTTCATTAAATCATACCAGTACTTATCAATTTGATGATGGTGTTGGTGGTGTTTGCGATAAGACAGCGAATAATAATACTGGTTTAGGTTATTGTCATTTAGGACTTTCGGTAAATAAACGATTTGTTAGTAGTCGTGTGCAAGGAGCTAACACTTTGTGGGATGTACCAGAAAGTGATCCAACTTTAGCAAATCCAGCAAGAAAATTATGGCTAGTGTTCAAGGGAATCCAAGGAACTGTTGATATTCAAAAACTAGGTTTAGATGGTGTTGATTTAGTATATCAGAATGATGGTGGAATTGATCAGATTAAACCTTCTATGCAACTTAGCTTTGATGCTAGTATGCCTATTTTAATTAGAAATTTTGGTTTTAATGCACTTGCGATTGAACAAGATGATTTTACAAGTTATATCGATTCAAATGGCAAAGTGGTTGAAGGTTCTGCTAGTACCCCACCAACTAGTGGGTATGGATATTTAAAAGCAACGACTTATAACGCAACGAATGCTGCAACATCGTTATATGATCAGGGTAAGGAAACTGGGTTTGTTGGTATGAGAATGAATGGTAATCTTGCTATACAAGGTAAGATCATGATGTTTGGTTGTGATAGCAGTCATCCACGTTGCTAGAGCTAGAGATTATCAAGGATTGAAGTGATGAAAAAAAATAACCAAAATCACAATACAGCATGGTTTGCATTGAATACTTTAGCAACAAGTATGCTACTCATAAATTCTGCGCATGCATTACAAAGCTTAGATGATAGTGCATTGCGTAATGTTAATGGTCAAGATGGAGTTCATATTTCAACCTCTTATGATGAAATTAATGTTGATAAGCTTTATTGGCAAGATAATGCTGGAATAGGAACTTCGAGTAGAATAAATAGTAATTTACAAGCGACAGCTGAAAATTTTAAGATTCAGTCAACCAATGCTAATGTTTCAAACTTACCTATTTCAAATCGGACTCCAGGGACAGATTATAAAATAAATATAGGGAGTGGTAGCGGTAGTGATGCTGGTAGAACTGGACTAGATTTAGCCATTTCGGCAAATCCTTCTTTAATTACAATTGATCAATTTAAAATATGTGACACTGAGTCTACTCAGCGTTGCAGCGCCCCAATTGGGAATATGGCAATTCAAACAAGTTCAGTTATTGATCTTAATTTTAAGACTCGTGATGGACTTTTTAGTAAAGATAAGCAAGCAACTTTAGATTTAGGATTGAAAAATGCGAATATCTATTTAGGACAAAAAGATGTTAGTAATGAGCTTAATCAACTCATACTTAAGAACTTTAATTTTAACTTTTTAGGTAAAGGCGTTATGTTTGTAGATGCCATTGGTGGCTTTAGATTACAAACTAATTCCGACGGTGTTGGTAAAGCAACAATTGCATATAATTCTAATGGCACAATAAATTTAGCATCTAGTACTCAACCAGATGCAACACATGGATATGTTGATTTTAGAAGAACTACAGATTCTGCATCTAGTAATTTAAGAAATACTGGCAGTTATGGTAATGGTGTAGTCGGTGCTGGTGGTGATACAACAAACTCAGGTTTAAATTTAGAATTTTTACTGAATAAAGATGTAAGCAAAACGTCACCTTATGTTCTTGATGGGACCAATAGTCCAAGTAATGCCAAGGGATTAATACGTGTTGGCGCAAGTGGTCGAATGGTAAATGGTTATTTACAGTTGAGAGGCTTGAATACAACAAATAAGAATAATCCAGATTATACTGGAGTAAATTATGGTAAATCTGATCAAAGTAATATTGTTGGTAAAACTAACAACTTAAGCACTGATTTATCATTAGCAGCAAATAATCCTATTACTACAACAACTGGAAATAATATTATGGGGAGTACAGGTATTGCTTTCCGTATGGCTGCTGAATTTACTAAAGATAATGATCCAATGTTGGGGAGTGATGGTAAGGCAACTACGCTAGAAATTGGTAATGCAGGTCTAAATACTTATGGTTTTGAATTTGGAAATTTAACTGGATTAGTAGCGACTGATCGTGGTTCATTTGATAGTGGTAATGTATATGTAAATCTAGCTGATACTCGAACAGTTTTATTACCTGCAAATAAACTTTTCCAAACCAGTCGATTTGGTAATGGTAATTTTTTAACTAGTAATAATGATTATATTCAATATATCTATACAGACACTCCAAATGGTATCGCTGCAAATCAAAATCCTTATAGTTTACTAGTAGCGGTTCGAGGTGCTGAATTCCAAGCAATATCTCGTCTAGGTCGTTTTACAAATAGTGCTCGAACAAATGATGCAACTGGTGCAGCAGTTCCAAATATTGCAGAGCATAATGGTACTAATCAATGGGGACTAGCATTACCTTTTTATAATTTAAATGCCAACATGGCGATTTTTGGTACCAATGTTGATGCATCTACTGCTTATGCTTATACGTCTGATTATAAAGGCTATAATAAATCGTCTACAAATAAAGTTGTTGTTGGTACAGGTTTAACGCCGCGTCTAGGTTTTTCACTGGCCATGAGTACTGAGGGTGTAAGTTCTGATGGAAGTAAAACAACATCAATTTTAGTAATTGATGGTAAAAAAATAGGTGCTAATAATCAACCTGTTGATTATTATATGGGGTTGCGTAATATTGATTTATTACTCAAAGGCACTGGTAATATTGGTGTAGAAAAGGGTAGTTTAAACGTTAGTTTAAAAGATTTACTTATTGTGGCTGCAGCGCAAGTTGCTGCTGGATATCTACCAGGGACAACTTACCAAACTTGTGTATTGTCTACATCAAATGCAGGATGTAATAGCTCTGTTCCAGCTAATAATAAAGTAGCATTAAATAATTTTGCTACATCAAATGATGTGCTATTTGGTATTAAGTTACGCGCTGGCGGTAGCATGGATTTTTCACTTATACCAAATAGTGAGTATAAGTCTGATGGAACTGGGAGTAGTTTAAATATTGTTGGTGATTTTACTTTAGACCCAAAACAAGGTAATACAATTCAAATTAGTGATCCTCTTGATGGCTCTACACTCGGTTTAGATAATTTAACGGGTAAAATGGCATTTAATAATGCAATTGTAATTGCCCCAAAAGCGAACCAGAATGGTGCTGAAGGGATGGTTAGTTTTAATTCGTCTTTTACATTGAACCCAGATCGTACTACTGATGGTGTTTTTCGTGCGAGAGATATAAACCTATATCCACCGAATACTGGTTCTGGCGCTCGTTTAGGTGAATTGGCAATCACTGGCGGTAGATTAACTAGCCAATTTGGTATTATGCCACGTAATTAAAGTGCATCATCTATTTGGTCTGAAATAGATTGAATAGATGATAAGCTATGTTAATCTATCGGATGTATTTTAAACATTTGTCTACGGATCAGGGCAATGAAAAAAAATAAAAAGCTAGGATGTCTATCGTTACTGCTATTAAGTCCATACTCTATAGCGATGCAACCTATGGATGACCAGAGTCTTGCTACAATGACAGGGCAAGATGGTCTGACTATTCAAGCACAAGCAAATGTTGAGTTTAAGCAGTTATCTATGATAGATAATGATGGTTTGTCATACGGTAGTGGTTCTTCATTGTATACATCGCCTGATTATACTAAAAGGGCTGGTTTAGTGATTGGAGGGCAAACGTCTTCTAGCCCTGTTCGAGTTGTAGGGCTAAATGGTTCTAGTGAAACTATTCTTGGATTCAACGCTGTAATTGATTCAGATGTTGGAACTGTTTTAAATAAAGGCGCTTTCACAAATATTGCTTTATCTTTTAAAAGTAATATCACAGGAATTCGTATTTCTCCTTTTTCTGTATATGCTGCTAGTGAAGGTACTCTCTCTGATATCATTAGTAATTCATACAGTAAAAGTACTATCTATGATAGTTCTACATTAAAACCTAAAGCAGGTTTAGTGAAAGAAATAGTAAGAGTTGGTGGTGCAAGTGGGATAGATATCGTTTTTGCCGCTAATAAACCAACAGTAAATATTCAATTAGGTGCAGCACCACAAGGACATATGATTATGTTTGGAGGTGCAATAAATTCAATTTGTGGTTCAGGTAGTGGTTGTAATATAGTTGCTGTTTCTGACTATGATGGAAGCAATAATCCATATGGTATCGGTTTTGATTTTCAATTTACGGGTTATAATAATTCACCTTTTGGGCTGACTGGTTTTTATGCTGGTATTGAGGGTAAAAATGGCACAGATTCTGGTGGGTTAGTTTTTGGGAATTCGGGAGTTTCAGACAAATTTAACTTGAGTTTAAATAACGTAATTTTAGGGCAGTCTGGAAGTCCGTCTACGACATATCCATCAAGTACTTTTAATGGATTGCCAAATGCTTCAATTGGCAGTATAGGTGCTGTAGGTGCATCAGTTACTAACTTAAAGATGAAAGTTAGTGGGATGTAATAAGTTAGTCATTTTATTAAAGCGACCTCAGTCGCTTTTTTTATCAATAGACTTCTTGCAAAAATCAAAAAACGATCAACGTTTTGTTTGTTTTTTATCCACATTAAAAAGTCATGTTCTACTATCATGAGTACATGAAATATGAAAAAGTAAAGATGCTATCAAATAGTCAGTTTAAACGACTGATTGGAATACAACCCTAAACCTTTTTAGAAATGCTTGAAGTATTAGAGTCAAGCCAAGTCAATACTCAACGAGGTAGACCTTCGAGTCTTTCACTTGAAGACCAACTGTTAATGACGCTAAGTTATTGGCGTGAATATCGCACGCTCTTTCATGTTGCTATGAGTTATGGAATCCACGAATCAACTGCGTCCAGAATTATTCATAAAATAGAAACTATTTTAATAAAATCTGATAAATTTCATTTACCTAAGAAACTACCGCATGGTGCAGGGATAGATTGGAATGTTGTTATTGTCGATGCAACTGAAATGACAATTGAGCGTCCAAAAAAAAACAGAAAAGATTCTATAGCGGTAAGAAAAAACGACATACGATCAAAGCTCAACTCATCATTCATTATGAAACGATGCAGATTATTTCATTAGGTCTTACACATGGGAGTACACATGATTTCCAGTTGTTTAAGGCTCAACGTAAAAAGCAGAGATATCAAGCCTTTATGCTGATTGATAAAGGTTATTTAGGTTTAAATCGTTTGGGGATAAAATGCCTGATGCCATTCAAGGCAAGTAAAAAGAAGCCGTTAACTTTATTACAGAAGCAAATAAATCGGGAAATTAGTAAATGTCGTATTCGAATTGAACACGTCAATGGAAAATTAAAGACCTTTAGAATTCTGGCTACACGTTACCGAAATAGGCGTAAACGCATGGGTTTACGTCTGAATTTAATTGCTGCAATTTACAACATGGAGTTGGTTAAAAAATGATTTTTGCAAGAGGTCTAATATACTCTTATTAAAAAAGGTCAGCTCTGCTTCAAGTAATTAATAATCTCATCTAGTTGTTTCTCTTTCTTTACTTTTGTCCAAAGCTCTTGGGCCTCTGGATAGGCTTTGGTCATCATACCTAACCATTGTTTATAACGACCGATCATTCCAATTTCAGTTTTGTACTGGCCACTTAAAAAACGTTGCTGGAGTTGCACTAACTTTGACCAAGAAAGGATAGCTTGATCACTATTCTCTCGAATACATAAGGTTAGATCTGGTGTAGTCACAGCACCACGTCCAATCATCAGGTCTTGGCAATTAGACTGTTCTAAACAGGCTTTGGCATCTGTATTATTCCAGATTTCACCGTTGGCAATGACATTAATTTTTAATGCTTCAGTAATCGGCTGGATTTTTTCCCAATAAGCAGGAGGCGTATAGCCATCGGCTTTTGTACGAGCATGTACGGTAAGCCAATTTGCACCAGCGTCTTCTATCGCATGTGCATTATCTAAAGTGTGGTTTTCATCTAGATAGCCCAGACGCATTTTAGCTGAAACGGGTATATGTGCAGGTACAGCATCACGAACTGCTTTAACTAAGAGGTGTACGGTTTCAGGTTCATCCAATAGAACAGAACCGCCACGATGACGATTAACAGTTTTAGCGGGGCAACCAAAATTAAGATCAATTGCTGGAGCACCGAGTTCAACAACTTTCGCGGCATTGGCGGCCAACATCTCTGGATTATTCCCAAGAAACTGTACATGCACAGGTGTGCCGGCCGCTGTCTTTCCCTCATTTTTTAATTCAGGACAAAAACTGTAGTAAATGTGGTCGGGAAGAATGCTGTCAGTAATACGGATAAACTCAGTGACACACCAATCAAAACTGCCAACATGGGTGAGCACATCACGCATAATTGGATCAGTTAAGCCTTCCATTGGAGCGAGCACAAGTTTCACGATGATTATTACCTAATGAAGCGAATACTGCGTTATACGCATTTTCAGATAGGCTGTCTACTAATGTTGGAAAAGTGTTTAAACAGATTTAATTGAAAAATTAACCCATAAGTTGTCATCATCAAAATTTTCAACAAAAAGTTTAATTTTTTGTTGAGGGTACATATTTGATGCACCTAGAACAGATTTACAATCGTTGTAGTCAACGAAACCAAAAAATTCTTCATTATATTGAACGATTACTCCTTGAGGATAAAAACAAACAATTTCGGTTTCGATCATTTCCCCGATTTTGAATTTGTTTTTTAATTCGTTCCACCGCTTTAAATATTTAGATATCGACTGATCCCAGAAATTTAAAAATTCTTCTTTTTTTATTGGAGTCAACATATCTAAGCTTTCTGAGAAATTACCTTCGGGTAAGAAGAAATTAGTTTGCTCTATGCTTAAATTTGTATTTATACATTCTGATGAGTTAACAAATATCGACTTTAAACAATAATATTCCTGATCAAATTCATATAAAGTTATCTCCCCATCTGTATCTATATATTTGTAATATGAATACAAAGTTATTCCTCAAATGGCTAAGTAGTGTTGTTCAACGTCCCAAAATCATTTCTAAAACAAACTTACTACCGATAAAACCAATTGCAAGTAAGATAAAACCTGTAATGGTAAAGCGAATTGCTTTGCGCCCACGCCAACCGAATTTGTAATGGCCAATCAAAAGCGCGCCATATAAAAACCATGAAATAATACTAAAAGCGGTTTTATGAGCAAGATGCTGAGCAAAGAAATTATCAATTGTAAAAAAGCCAAAGAGAAGTGCAGCAGTGAGTAAGCCAAAACCTGTAATAATTAAATCAAAGAGTACCGATTCCATCACTTGGAATGGTGGAAGTAAGTTAACCCAAATTCGTCTTTTTTGTTTCTTCTTAAGTTCTCTATCTTGAAACCAAAGCAATACGGAATGAATAGTTGCCATTAGTAAAACAGCATAAGCTGACAAAGAGAGGATGATATGAAGATCTAAACCTAAGCTATGTTGTTCAATGACTTGGTTTGGTTGACTAAAAGCATATCCTAAAATTAAACCAATTACGGCAACAGGAGTGCCGATTAAATTTAATGGCAAGATTGGTCGAATTAAACTTAAAATTAAACTGAGTGCTAACATCAGCCCCGAAGTAAATGACATTAGGTTAAATACATCATAATTCACGCCAATTGGTGTCATCATGTCTTGATAGAGCACCGTACTATGCAGTAGTAGCCCTAGACCAATCATAATCGAATAACACCAAAGATTTGGAGTACGTTTTGACATCAAACGTATAAACAAATACCAAAAAGAACTGGTATAGGCTACAAGTGCCAAAATTGTGTAAACCAAGGGGAGACTGATCATGTCAAACCTTTTTCAGGGGGTTGAATAATATTCACTATATAAGATGTAAATTCGCTTCGAACTACAGTATCCTATAGCATCTTACGCATAAATTTTCTATTTTAAGAAAGATTTTTTTGCAACTAGCCATTTTAAGCGGATTTCGCAATGTTTGATACCTTAACAGAACGACTCACACAGAGTTTAAGAAATGTTACTGGCTCAGGGCAGCTGACCGAAGACAATATTAAAGATACCTTACGTGAAGTACGTATGGCACTTCTTGAAGCCGATGTGGCATTACCTGTAACTCGTGAATTCATCGCGAAGGTTAAGGAAGAAGCTCTCGGTCAAGAAGTCATGACTCAGCTTTCTCCAGGTCAGGCATTTGTAAAAATTGTCTATGATGAACTCACCAAAATGATGGGTGAGGCAAATGAGACTCTAGATTTAAGTGCAAAGCCACCTGTCGTGGTTTTACTTGCAGGTTTGCAAGGTGCGGGTAAAACAACAACTGCCGCAAAATTAGCGCGTTTCCTCAAAGAGCGCCAAAAGAAAAAAGTAATGACTGTTTCTGCTGACGTCTATCGTCCAGCAGCGATTAAGCAGTTAGAAACCGTATCCAGTGAAGTTGGTGTTGGTTTTATCCCATCGCAAGCTTCAGAAAAACCAATTGATATTGTCAATCGTGCGATTGAGCAAGCAAAAATTCAATTTGCGGATGTTTTAATTGTTGATACCGCAGGACGTCTACATGTCGATGAAGACATGATGGATGAGATTAAAGAATTACACGCTGCAGTTAAGCCAACAGAGACTCTGTTTGTTGTCGATGCGATGACAGGTCAGGATGCTGCTAATACAGCAAAAGCATTTAACGATGCTTTGGCTTTGACTGGTGTTATTCTGACTAAAACTGATGGTGATGCACGTGGTGGTGCTGCGCTTTCTGTTCGTGCGATTACAGGTAAACCGATCAAGTTCTTGGGTATCGGTGAAAAACTAGATGCACTTGAGCCATTCCATCCAGATCGTGTTGCACAACGTATCTTAGGTATGGGTGACGTACTTTCTTTGGTCGAAGAAGTTGAACGCAAAATCGACAAAGAAAAAGCCGAAAAAATGGCGAAGAAATTGCAGAAAGGCGGAACATTCAACTTTGAAGATATGCTGATGCAATTTGAGCAAATGAGCAAGATGGGCGGGATGATGGGCTTCTTGGATAAGTTGCCTGGCATGAGTAACTCTGGTATTCAAGATGCGATTGCACAAGCAAATCCTGAAAAGCAAGTGAAAAAAATGGAAGCGATTATTCAATCGATGACCATTAAAGAGCGCCGTAACCCAGATTTGATGAATCCAAGCCGTAAAAAACGTATTGCTGCGGGTTGTGGTATGGACGTTGCTGAAGTGAATAAATTAATTAAGCAACAAGCTCAAATGGCGAAAATGATGAAGAAATTTGCGAATCCGTCAGGAATGAGCAAAATGTTGAAGTCATTAGGTAATATGCAAAAACAATTTGGTGGCGGTAACATGGGACCTTTATTTGGTAGTAATGAACCAAAAAAATAACCTAAAGCTCTCTAGAAAAGGCGCAAATTGCGCCTTTTTACTGAATGCCCAACTGATTTAAGCTGTTCATGCAGGGCATTTTCGCACTGAAGATGGATATACGATGTTTCCTCAGTTGTTCCAGATACTTCAAATATTGGTTAATGCTGACTTAAGTTGAACGTAATTTTTTAGTCCTTTAAGTAAGAGATCAGATTCAATCAAAGGCTGATGATGTTGCAGAAATTTGGCAAATATCTCCGCATCTCCACCTGTTAAAATCAGGTGTTTAGGTGATTGTTGCATAATTTGATCAATGGTACTAATTAGACCTAGCAAGATACCGTGATGCACAGCATCAACGGTGTTGTGTCCTGGTTTCAGATTATCGAATGCAGAGTCAGGAATTTTAATACCTTTGGTATTTTGAATGAGTGAATCTCGTTGCAAATATAAATTTGGCAGAATATAACCGCCTAAATGTTGTAACCCTTCTACTAAATCAATGGTCAGCGCTGTACCACAGCCAATCACACAAAAGTTTTGATCAGGTTTTGAAATTGCTAAGACCTGTAACCAACGATCAATCCCGAGTTGACTTGGAACATCATAACCACAACGAAGTCCTGCATAATTAGCATGTACCTGAGCGAAGATAATTGGAATTTCCAAAATATCGAGGATCATTTGAATACGTTGATTATTTTCTGTATCTAAAACAGATGAAATTCCAACCTGACTTAAATTTTGATGTCTAAAATGTTGAATTAAACCTAACAGTAAATCGGCAGGTGACTGTAAGTGTAATTCGGCAGCATGTTCAAGCACTTGATCATTTTCGGTAATCCAATACTTTAAACGGGTATTACCAATATCCAACCATAGACTTTTCATAAAATGATCACTCCTTAAATGGGTGCGAGGCGTAAACGGCCTTGATAGAAGGCTTGAACATGATCGGTTTTAATGAGTACAGCACCATCATTGGAGATGCCTTGAAAACGCCCTTGAAGCTTACCTTGCGCATGTTCAAACTCAACTTGTTGATTGAGCCATATTGCATGATGGTTAAAGCGTTCAGCTAAATTATAACTGCCATGTTCAAACCATTGAGAAGCCTGTTGAATCGCAGTGTAAAGCTCAGCAATCAGTGTTAAACGATCAGTATGAGCTAAACTGAGCATCGTCAGAGAGGTAATTGGCTGATCCGCATTTTCTACAGGGGGCGTGTTTAAGTTAATGCCTACGCCAACAATCGCTTGATGAGGGGAGAGTGGTTCAACCAAAATTCCACCCCATTTGCCTTGAGCACTATATAAATCATTTGGCCATTTAATTTGTAAACTTAGACCTTTTAAGCTTGGCATTTGTAGGATATTTAAAGCAACTTCCAGTGCAAGACGACCACCTAAAGCTGTTTTGGTTTGAATCAGTGTGCTTAAATAAATATTACCTTCAGGAGAAGACCATTGCCGTTGGTGCTGACCTCGACCTTGTGTTTGCTGTGCACTGCAAACTAATCCTGAGCTAATGCCTTTTTGTGCAATTTCACGCATATCATCATTTGTCGATGTTGTCGTCGTTTTGAGCAACACGATTTCAGGAAATTGATTTTTTGCATTAAGTAATTGCTGAAGCTGGCGAGTTGCTAAATCTTCCATTGTTTTATAAGTAGAGTGGTCATGTGTTGATGGAGTTAATCATATATTTGCTGATTGGCGCAATTGCTGGATTTACTGCAGGTTTGTTTGGTGTTGGCGGTGGATTAATTATTGTACCAATTTTATATATTGTCTTTACTCAAATGCATTATGACCCGAATGTGATCATGCATATAGCTGTGGGGACATCTCTAGCTACAATTATTGTAACATCAATTAGTTCTGTGACTGCTCACCATAAAAAAGGTGCTGTCTTATGGAATGTATTTCGTAATTTAGCACCAGGTTTGGTTTTGGGGTCTTTCTTCGGTGCAGGTGTGGCGGATTTACTCTCTGGGCAGCATTTACAGTTAATTATTGGTGTATTTGCAGTGTGGATGTCTTATAAAATGTTTAGCGGAGCGCATGCTGTTATTGATCCAAATCGCCACTTACCATCTGCACCATTACAGTTTATTGCTGGTGGTGGAATTGGGGTGGCATCTGCGATATTTGGGATCGGTGGTGGTAGCCTAACGGTACCTTATTTGAACCGTCATGGTGTGGTGATGCAAAAGGCGGTGGCAACTTCAGCGGCGTGTGGATTGCCGATTGCGATTGCTGGTGCAATCGGATTTATGTGGTTTGGTGCAAAAGAACAAATTAATGTGCCAAATACGATTGGTTATGTTCATATTTATGCTTTTCTTGGTATTAGCGCAATGAGCTTTATTACCGCTAAACTGGGAGCAAAAGTAGCACATCGCTTATCATCTGCGATGTTAAAAAAATCTTTTGCAGGCTTATTAGTTGTTGTTGGCTGCTACTTTATTTATAAAGGTTTAATTTAAGTTATCAGCCCATAATGTACTTCAATATTTGCGATCAGCGTCTCTACCAATAGCAAAACATCATCCTGTTGCCGTGCATCGATGAAAAACAGAGGGTAATTAACGCCTTGTCTTGCAAGCCAATCTCGGTACATCGAAAGCGTTCTTTCTGGTTTTTGATCAATATGAGTAATCGCAATCACAATATTATCGCCAAATGGTTTGAACGCTTCTACATACTGAGCTAGATCGAGTAGTGGATTTTCTGTGGCGTGGTCAATCATGACAATCGTACCAATTGCACCTTTGCAAATTACAGCCCAAATAAACTCAAAACGTTCTTGTCCAGGCGTCCCGTATAACCCGACTTTGACGCCATCATCTAAAGTAATCTCACCATAATCGATACCGACAGTGGTGAGCATTTTTTCATGCGATTCAAGATCAGTATTTAAAGCCTCGGTGCTGAGTACCTCAATTTCCGAGAGTGCCTTTATCGCACTGGATTTACCTGACCCCATAGTTCCACCAAAGACAATTTTATATTGTTGTATAATCATAGAGTTATCCTAGGTTAGAAGCCTAAACGGTTACGTAATCGACCAAACAATTTTTTCATAAAATTTTGTTCAGTCATATTTTGATTATTTTGCGGATGATAGTTGGCTTGATGATCTTTGATAATTTTGCCGTAATTTGCACCTAAGCTTGCTGCAACAAATTGTTTGACACGCTGTTCAGGTAATTTTAATTGGCTGGCTACAACTGAAATTTCAGCCCCTTTAGCAAAACAAGCAGCCATACGTAAAATATCTTGGCGCTCAATTTTATTTATTGGTTGTGGCCAAATCTCTAAATAGAAACTTGATGCAGAGGGGGGGCAAAGTTCATTAAAATCTTTTGATGCCCAAAGTAAATTCCATAACCATTGTTTTAAATCTTGTTGTGGAGTCTCTGTGATCCAAAGTTGGTCATTTTGTGTGGCGTAGGTGTAATTTAAGCTTGGATCTGTATGTAATGTTTGTAGCATCGGATTTTGCCAAACCCATTCGTTACGAGGGTCTGCAATTGCAATTAAACCATTGTGATCAAATAACTGAATTTTGCCATTTTTAGGATTGAGGATTTCTTGTAGAACTTCCCCGATTTGTTTCCGATGAATTGTAGTATTGGTTGCTTGAGGTGGGGATACTTTCTCTATCGCAGCATTTTTAGCTAAGCGCTCATTTAGCCATTGATGTAGTGAGTGAAGATGATTCAATGGTAGATATAGAGTGTCATCTTCGATTGAACTATTTTTATCAGCATTATTGGCAATTTGTAGAACATTAATATGGTTATTTTGGATTAAGCTTTTGATATTCGGTGAATCAAAAAAGATATGATTGATCATCAAAATATCGAGATGTGGTTCAGCAATATTGCTCCAATTGACTTGGATATGACTAGGAATAGCAGTTTGTATATGTTCTTTTAATTCATTCAATGTTCTGAGACTGAGCCCAAAAATTGCGATATTAACAGCTTGATGAAGACTCATAATGCTACTCATAATTGCTGAGCAATTCAGTAAAATTAATAAAAACGTGCTTGAATTTGTGGAATATATTATTTTATGTGATTAATATCAATAAATTTTTGGTAAATAAATTGATTTTCAGATATTCGGTTAGCGCAATTTCGTAAGCTTAACTCATTGATCTTAAACATAAGGAATTTAAATTTTTAACCAAATATTTCCTTAAAATATTGTTTTCATCTTTCGATTGACTTAAAAAGCAATAAAATTGTTAGACAATGATATAGAATTTATGCAGTGAGATCAGTTAAAACAAAAAAGCGCAAATAGCATTGGAATATGCGTATAACAACGATAGCGAGGGGATCATGAATCTCGAAGAGGCTGATAGTCTTTCTGAACAGATTGCAAAATATATTAGTGAACAAATTATTAGTGGTGAGCTGGTTGAGGGAGAGCGTATTCAAGAGCTACGTATTGCGAAAGAATTAGATGTGAGTCGAGGTTCTGTTCGTGAAGCTTTGCTACTACTAGAACGTACTTATTTAATTGAAATTTTCCCAAGACGTGGTGCAATTGTTTCTGAAATGTCAGCTCAACAAGTTAAAGCTTTGTTTGATACCAATGTCATGGTACTTGGGCATATTGTGCAACGAATTAGTGAGACTTGGAGAGTTAACGAGGCTGAACAGCTACAGACCTTATTAGATCAACTGGTTGAATTTGTACGTGCTGGGGACATTGAAAAATTCTACGATTCGATTTTTAAATATTTAGCAGATCAGCATGATATGGTGGCCAATCCCTATTTAATGCAATTTTATAAAGAACTGTTGCCTTCGTTACGTCGTAGCTACTTTTTAACCTTAAATACTTCACGTCGTGAATTACAGGAATCTTTTACCCTGTTTAAGTTAGTGATTGATGCTATTTTGATCCGAAAATCACAACAAGCCGCTTTATTTATGGAAGATTTTTGTCGACACTTACGTAACCTTGTGTTGGAATCTCTGACACGTATGAAACAGATTGAATTGGCTTGGGCTAGACGCTCACGCCGCTAGTTAGGGCAGTATGCGTTTAAGCAGTTTAAAACTTTCAGGCTTTAAATCTTTTGCCGATAGTACTACATTACATTTCAAAGCAAACCGTACTGCGGTGGTTGGACCGAACGGTTGCGGTAAATCAAATGTCATCGATGCTATTCGTTGGGTGATGGGTGAATCCAATGCACGTCAGTTGCGCGGCGGTAGTATGCAGGATGTCATTTTTACCGGAACAGCCAAACGTAAACCTGTCGGGGTTGCCAGTGTCGAACTTCGTTTTGATAATACTTATGGCAAATTAGGTGGTGCTTATAATGCTTATAGCGAGCTGGCCGTCCGTCGCCAAGTCACACGTGAAGGTAAGTCTGAATATTTCTTAAATGGCACGCGTTGTCGTCGTCGTGATATCACCGATATTTTCTTGGGGACAGGCCTAGGGCCACGTTCTTATGCGGTGATCGAACAGGGCATGATTAACCGTTTGGTCGATGCCAAGCCCGAAGAAATGCGCGTGTTTATTGAAGAAGCTGCAGGGGTTTCGCGCTATCAGGCACGCCGCCGTGAAACCTTACAGCACTTAGAACATACTGAACAGAATTTGGCGCGTTTAGACGATATTGCCGCTGAACTAAAATCCCAACTTAGAAGTTTAAAGCGCCAGTCTGAAGCCGCAATTCAATATAAGACCTTAGAAGGGCAGATTCGAACTTTAAAAATTGAAATCCTTTCGTTCCAAGCGAATCAAAGTCAGAAATTACAGCAAGAATATACTGTTGAAATGACGGCACTGGGCGAAAATTTTAAACTGGTTCGTTCTGAATCTCAAACCATTGAACATGATCTTGAAGCCACCAGTGCTTTATTCCAGCGTTTAATTCAGCAGTCTTCGCCTTTACAGCATGAATGGCAACAGGCTGAGAAAAAGCTGTCTGAATTAAAAATGACCTTGGAACAAAAACAGAGTTTATTCCAGCAAAACAGCAGTAGTTTGGTTCAACTTGAACAGCAAAAATTACAAACCAAAGAGCGTTTACAATTATCAGAGTTACAGGTCGAAACTTTAACAACTCAATTTGATGAGCAAAACGAAAGCTTACTTGCTTTAGAACAGCAGACACAAACGGCTGAGCAAAATTTTACTGATGTTCAAGCACAACATAAGCAAGCACAACAGCAATTTGAACAACTGAAAATCCAAGTCGATCAGCAACAGCAAAAAAAGTTGCAGATGGCAGCGCAAATTGAGCAGTTGGGTAAGAATGTGCTACGGATTGAGCAGCAAAAGCAGACCCTGCAAACACAAACCACTCAGATTCGTGCTCAGGTTCAGGATGATGAACAGGCGCAGTTAGAACAATTGCAGCCGCAACTGCAACAGGAAATTATTGCGTTAGAAACTGCGATTGAACAATTACAGCAGAATGTTCAGACTAAGCAAGATCAACAACAGTCGAACAAAATGGATCTGCAAAGCCTGAAAACTGAAATTCAGGTTTTATTGGCTGAACAAAAAAACCTGAATCAGCTTGTCGCAAAGCAAAGCCCGAAGCAGGATCAACATGCAGTTCGACTGATGCAAAGCCTACGTTTAAGCGCTCAAGCTAAAGCGCATGCAAGCATTATTGAGAAGTTCTTGGCTAAGTGGCTGCAAGCGCAGTTGATTGGGAATGAGCAAGCATTCCAAGAGGGTATCGCACGACAGTTAAAATCATCACAACGGCCGCCTGTTCAAGTTGCAGGACTCGCTTGTTTAAGTGATTGGATCGAAGAGCCACAATCTTCGCTTTGGGCTAATGTCGCCGTTGCAGAAGATTTAGCCGCAGCTTTGCGATATCAAGTGGATCTCCAGCAAGTACAATCGATTTTAACGCTAGATGGTTATCATGTCGGTGCCGATTGGGTGATTGCTTTGCATTACGATGAAGACAGTCAAACGGCACAGGGTATGCTCAGTCATCAAGTCCGTTTAGAGAAAATTGAACAGCAACTGGTACAGAAGCAACCGCAACTGCTTGATCTGGAACATCAGTTTTCGCAACAGCAGCAGGTGATGCAACAGCAGCAACAGCGCTTGCAGCAACAACAACAAAACCTGAAACAAAAGCAAAAAGAGTTGCAGCAACTGGATGTGCAGATTGCCAAGCTACAAAGTACCGCACAGGCTTTTGTGCTGCAACAGCAGCAACTGGCAGAGCAACTGAAACAACTGGATGTGCAGCTTGAAGAAGATGCCATGCAGCGTGATGATCTGGAAATTGATTTACATGCGCTTGCATTGAAATTAGAAGCGGTGTTGCCAAATTATAAAACCTTGCAGTTTCAGGTGGAAAACTTGAATGAGCAGTTGGATGAGCAACAACAGCAGTTGACTCAACAACAACAGCAACGTGAAGCTTTACGCCGCCAGACCTCGCAAGCCAATCAGCAAATTGAGTTGTTGGAAAAAGATATCTCGTTCCTGAAAACACAATATCGTCAAATCATTGAACAAATTGAGCAGGCCAAGAAGTTTGTTGATCCGATTCAGCTTGAGCTGCCGAACTTGGAGTCTGAATTTCACGAGCAATTCCAGCAAACAGAAAAGCTACAGAAAACATGGAATGAATGGCAGCTTGAACTCAATCAAGTACAAGAGAAACAGCAACAACTCACAGAACAACGTCATCAAGCTCAACAGAAAGACGAGCAGGTGCGTGAGCAGTTGGAACAAAAGCGTTTAGCATGGCAGGCAGCAAAATCAGATCGTGAACATTATCTGGAACAGCTGAAAGAATTAAATGCGGAAGCTTTATCTGATCTGTCGATAGAAATGAAAGATCATCAGCAAAAACTGGAAAAAGCGCAGCAGCAATTCGAGAAAATCGGTGCTGTGAATTTAGCGGCTTCACAAGAATACGAAGAAGTTTCACAGCGTTTTGATGAGCTGAGTCACCAGATGCAAGATCTGCAAAATACGGTTGATCAGCTTAAAGACGCGATGAAAAGTATTGATCAAGAAACGCGTAAGTTGTTTATGACCACTTTTGATCAGGTCAATCAAGAGTTACAACTGCTATTTCCAAAGGTATTTGGTGGTGGTGAAGCGACTTTAAGCCTTGAAGATGATTGGCAGTCGGGTGTGAAATTAATGGCGCGTCCGCCAGGTAAACGTAACAGTTCTCTGGCATTATTGTCAGGTGGTGAAAAGACCTTAACTGCTCTGGCTTTAGTATTTGCGATCTTTAGGTTAAATCCAGCACCTTTCTGTGTATTAGATGAAGTTGATGCACCACTTGATGATGCCAACGTACAGCGGTATTGTAATTTGGTAAAAGAGCTTTCTGAACAAGTGCAATTCATTTACATTACACATAATAAATTGGCGATGACAATGGCAACTGATTTACTGGGAGTGACCATGCCAGAGCCGGGCACATCAAAATTAGTGACTGTCGATTTAGAACAGGCAAAAGAATACGGGTTAGTTGCGGAGTCCTAATATGGAAATGAATACAATAATAGGCATTGTTATCGCTGTTGTGATTATGCTCGTTGGTTTGATCATGATTTTAAGAAAACCAAAACCAGTTGAGCCTTCATTAGAAGCAGATCTTCATGTTAACCCTGAAAGTCAGCAACCTGTGATTCCTCGTCATGTGCGAGATCAACTCCTACAAAGCAATGTCGCCGCTACAGTTGAACGCGTTGAACCAAGTTTTAACACGGCACCGATTGAAGCAAAAGCGCCAGTTGAAACAACTGCTGCAAAAAATATTGTAAAAGCGAGTGAAACTGATGTTGTGATTGAACCTGAGCCAGTCGTTGAGTTCACTAGGAGTGCAAATAAACAAGAGACAATTCCTGAATCGCAGTCTCAAGATGAAGTTGAAGCACTTTTAGCAACGCCAGAAAAAGCTGAGGATGAGAAAGCTGAAACAGAGCTTAGCTTAAACCCAAATATTGCAACTGTTGAAATTGAAGAATTTGATGGTGAAAGCAATATTCTGGATGTGCATCTGCATGAGCAGCAACGCTGTGATGATGAAAGTGCATTGGCGACTGCTGAACAGATCATTGCCCTTAATGTTTATCCAAACCCACGCCGTGCTTTGTCTGGTGATAAAGCTCTCAAAGTATTGTTGAAATACGGTCTGCGTTTTGGAGAGATGTCTTGCTTCCATCGTTATGAAAATACCGATGAGCCAAGCCCATTAATGTTCTCTGTATTACGTGTCACAGATAATGGACCTGCTGGTTTTGATTTGGAAAGTTTGTCGGGAGAACAAGTACAAGGTTTGGCATTTTTCCTTGCATTGCCAAACAGCAAGGCGGTGACAGGTTATGACATGATGACCAGTATCGCAGGCTTAATTGCGCGTGAGATTGATGGTAAGGTCTATGATGAAAATAATTTAGAATTTACACCGCAGTTGAAAGAACATTGGCGTCATCATGTGATTGATTATCGTCCAAATCAAGCAACCGTCTAATGAATCTTTTATAATAAATTTAGTAAAAAATTATAGGGCGGTTTTTCCGCCCTTTTATATGGTGAAATTTAAATGGAACACAACTCGGTTATTGAGCAAATGCGTCAGTTAATTCAACTGATTGCAAAACATAATCATGCTTATTATGTGATGGATCAACCTTCCATTTCTGATAGTGAATATGACCATTTATTTCATCAACTGAAAGCCTTAGAACAACAATATCCAGAATGTATTCAGGCAGATACCCCAACCAATAAAGTCGGTGGTCAAGCGTTGTCAAAATTTGAAAGCGTGACTCATGCAGTGCCGATGCTGTCTTTAGGTAATGTTTTTAATCAGGAAGACCTGTTTGCCTTTGCACGCCGTATTGATGAGCGTTTACCTAATCAAAAAGTTCAATATGAAGTTGAACTCAAGCTTGACGGTTTGGCGATTTCACTTTGGTATGAAAATGGTGTATTGGTTCGTGGTGTCACTCGTGGTGATGGCGAGACAGGTGAAGACATTACCCAAAATGTCAAAACTATTCGTAACTTGCCCAAAGTATTATCAAGTCAGCATCAAGCCATTCCAGAGTTTCTTGAGGTGCGTGGTGAAGTGCTGATGCCAAAGCAAGGCTTTGAAAAACTCAATGCCGATCAAGAAGCGAAAGGCGAGAAGACTTTTGCGAATCCACGGAATGCCGCAGCAGGAAGTCTAAGGCAGCTCGATCCAAATATCGCAGCCTCACGTCCATTGGCGTTCTATGCGTATGGTATCGCGCAGTGTGTCCCAAATCATGGTTTGGCTACGATGCACGATAGTTTGCATTGGCTGACCAAATTTGGTTTTGAAATTGCTGAACGTCAATTCTTGTGTGCTTCGATTGAAGAAGTTCAACAGCGTTATGAACAAATCCAACAAGAGCGCCCAGATCTTAAAGTCGAAATTGATGGTATGGTGATTAAGGTGGACAGCCTTAAACAGCAACAACAATTGGGTTTTTTAAGTCGTGAACCGCGTTGGGCAACAGCTTATAAATTCCCAGCACAGGCTGCGCTCACTAAAGTCGAAAATATTGACTGGCAAGTGGGACGTACTGGGACACTTACCCCAGTTGCGCGTTTAGCCCCTGTGTTTGTGGGAGGCGTTACCGTATCCAATGTGACTCTACATAATATTGGTGAAATTCATCGTTTAGATGTGCGTGTAGGCGATACTGTGAGCGTCTACCGTACTGGTGATGTGATTCCAAAAGTTGAAAAAGTTTGGGCTGAGTTTCGACCTGCCGATGCAGAGATGGTTCATCTTCCGACCAATTGTCCAGTCTGTGATTCACCTGTTGTGATGCCAGAGGGGGAAGCGTTGGCACGTTGTTCGGGTGGTTTATACTGTGCAGCACAACGGATTGAAGCGATTCGTCACTTTGTATCCCGTAAAGCCTTGGATATTGAAGGTTTGGGCGATCGTTGGGTGGAATCACTATTACATCTCGACTTACTCAAAGATGTCGCTGATATTTATCATTTGCATGAACATCGTGACACCTTATTGACCATCGAGAAAATGGGTGAAAAATCCGTTCAAAATCTGATTGATGCAATCGAAGCAAGTAAGAAAACCACCTTGGCACGTTTTATTTATGGCTTAGGTATTCGTGGTGTCGGTGAAACTACAGCACGCATGTTAGCCAATACTTTCCAAACTTTGGATGCTTTGAAAGTAGCCGATGTTGAAGCACTTAAGAAAACGCCAGATGTCGGTGATATTACAGCAGAGTGGATTGCTGACTTTTTCCAAGCACCACATAACATTGAAGTACTCGATCGTTTATCGGCAGCAGGCATTCACTGGGATGCACCAACTGCACCGACTCGTCAGCCATTGAATGGTGAGAGTTGGGTGGTGACGGGTACACTGGAAACTATGGGGCGTGATGAGGCGACACAAAAGTTACAAGCTTTGGGTGCACGTGTCAGTGGCAGTGTTTCTAGTAAAACCAAATGTGTGGTGGCAGGGGAAAAAGCGGGAAGCAAATTGGATAAAGCGCAAAAGCTTGAGATTCGCGTGATGAATGAACAAGAATTTTTGGCATTTTTAGCGCAGTATGAAAATTAATTTCTTTCTTCTCGAGTTAATTTAAAGTTGATCCTTGAGAAGAAAAAGGCGGCATGTTGATGCCGCCTTTTAATGTGTTAAATATATTTTTTAACAATCCCATCATCAAGCAATTGCTGGAAATGTTCACAAACACTTTCACGAATATTGCGATATTGAATCCCTAAATCTGTCACACTACGTTGTGAATTAAAGTAGATAGGATAACCCATATTCAGTTTTACAAATTGACGGGAATGTCCAAATACTGGTGCGATCAAGGAAAAAGCTGCTTTAGGCACGGTAAAATGTGGGAAAGGGTATCTGTAGCCAAATTTTTGCGTTAATGCCTTACCCATTTCGAGTAAGCTTAAAGTGCCACCACAAATGATATAACGACCTTGAGCTTGAGGATTTAATGCCGCAGCCACATGTGCATCGGCAACGTCACGGACGTCTACTATACCATTCCACATCGGTGGTACACCAAACAGGGTGGTACCATTGCCGAATTGTTGTAATACTTCGATACTGCCTGATTGACTTGCATCAGTGAGTGATGGCCCCATCACTAACGCAGGGTTAATGCAGACTAGACTCCAGCGATTTTGTTGCTCGGCCATTTCCCAAGCTTTACGTTCAGCCGCGACTTTTGAATATGGATAGGGTTGGTGCGTTTCACTACTCGTATTGTTCCAGTGACTTTCATCAAACTCATTATTCGCGGTATTTTGAATCTCAATCGCATCGCCATAGGTTGAGGCAATACTTGAAGTGAGAACCACACGTTTGACTGATTCTGTACGATTGACACTGTCCAGTACATTTTCTGTTCCTTTTACCGCGGGCTCAATAATGTCTTTGACCGCATCTTTATAGTTGGTCACAACAAAAGGGGAGGCAGTATGGATGACGACTTCACAACCTTGCATAGCTTCATCAAAGGAATTTGGTTCGAGTAAATCTGCTTGGTAAAACTGGATTTGTCCTGATGATTTATCTGCTAGATCATACAGGTGCTGAATTTTATTTTTCTTAGATAGATCTCGAACCGTAGCATGAACGCTATAACCCTGATTCAACAGGCGTTCGATAATCCAGCTCGCAATATAACCCGTTGCACCCGTGACCAGAATTGGCTTACTTTTATCCATTTTATTTCCGCATTGTGTTTTTGTGATTGATGTTATTTACCGAATTTTGTATAGACAAACAACAGCCGAGCAGTCATTTTTTAATCTTTTTTGATCAAAATTGCAGTGGAATAAGAAGCATTGCGAATTGTTACAAAAAATTAAACAAAGGATTTTGATTAAATTCATTGAGCTGTAAAGGTCTGTCCAATGTGCAAAGGCTTATTTTAATTAGATAAATTAGGCGAATTAAAACTGTAAATGCGTATGTTTCTCATTTTAATTTTATAAAAATCATAAACTTACATAATTTAATTTTGCAAATATGATTTAAGTTCACCATAATATTATTATTCGATAGGAGTAAATATTATGCGTGGCAATCCAGAAGTCATCGACTATTTAAATATGCTCATTGGTGGTGAATTGGCTGCTCGTGATCAATATTTAATTCATTCAAGAATGTACGAAGATTGGGGCTTAAGTAAAATTTACGAGCGTATTGATCATGAAATGCAAGAAGAAGCTTCACATGCTGATTCAATCATTCGCCGTGTTTTATTTTTGGGTGCTCAACCGAATATGAATCGTGAAGACATCAATGTGGGTACAGATGTCGTAAGTTGTTTAAAAGCTGATTTAGCACTTGAATATCATGTGCGTGAAAAACTAGCGACAGGCATTAAGCTTTGTGAAGATAAAGGTGATTACATTAGTCGTGATATGTTGCGTCAGCAGCTTTCGGACACAGAAGAAGATCATACGTATTGGTTAGAAAAACAATTGCGTTTAATTGAATTAATTGGTTTGCAAAATTATATTCAATCGCAAATTTAAGATTTTCGAATAAATAAAAAACTCAGCACCTGCTGAGTTTTTTATTTATGAATTATCTTTTAGTTTGGGATTCTTTTAAATCTTTTAATACTTGATCAGCATGCGTTTGTGTATTCACACTTGTGTAGTGATACATAATTGCACTTTGAGGATTAATCAAGAAACTCTCACGTTTGGCAATTTTTGTAATCCCGAGGTTTCTGACAATACCAAATTTTCCAGCAAGTTCGCCTTTTTCATCTGCCAAAATTGGGAAAGGTAAACCGAGCTTTTGTGAAAACTTTTGATGTGATGCAACATCGTCTAAGCTAACACCCAGCACGACTGCATTCGACTTTAAGAATTGAGGATAAAGTGATTTAAATTGATTCGCTTCTTGAGTACATCCCGCAGTGTCATCTTTAGGGTAGAAATAAAGTACAATCCACTTGCCTTTATATTGGTTTAAAGTGTGCCATTTACCACTTTGATCTTGCAGTTTAAAATCTGGTGCAGACTGTCCAACCCATTCTTTTTGAGCTGTATTTTGCTTAGAAAAAATAGAAGTTTGCGCTGTACTAAGGCTAGGGATACCAAGTAAAAAAAACAAACTGCATAAAATAATAACTTTGGACTTTGTCGTATTCATCATGTTGATCTCAAAGTGTAATAGACTCTACTTTAGCAAATTTCGAAATCATATGGGTTAGAAAATTCTTTAAAGAATTTTGATCCGTTTTATGGTGTCTTTTGAGCAAAGCATTATGAAAGGAATTGATTAGGAAAATAATGACTCGTATAAATCGGAGAGTATACTGCATTCAACTTTTTGCAATTGAGCAAGCGCGTGACTTATAGGATTCTACTCATCACAGGATGGGGAGGTGGAGCAGAATTATTAAAGCCATTACATGAGGCTTTAGAACAAAAGGGACATAGTGTTGAGCGGATTAATATTTTTAATGTCTTGAATGGTGATGTTTTACAACAGCATGTCGAACTTGCGGTTGAATATGATGTAATTATTGGATGGTCGCTTGGCGGACAACTGGCAACAATCTTGGTCAATCAAATACAACAACAATATGCTGAACAGAAAGTTTTAATCACTTTAGCATCGAATCCATGTTTTGTTGCTCAAGCAGATTGGATGACTGCTATGCCTGTTGAAAGTTTTATGCAATTTAAACAATCATTTGAACAGGATGCCATTACCACGCTAAAACGGTTTGGCTTATTGGTCTGTCAAGGTACAAGTTCGGCAAAAAAAGACTTCGTGGCTATGCAGAAATTGATTCGTCCACAACCAATTGCTTTGCTTCGGGATGGGTTGCAGTTGCTGGAGCAATTAAATCTGGTTGAAATGTATAAAAAGTATCAGGGTAAGCAGTTGCATGTCTTTGCCGAGTATGATGCTTTAGTTCCTTACCAAGTTATGCAAAAAACTAAAGATTTAGCTGCAAATAATTCATCTATCGTTTCTGTTGAAGGAGCTTCACATGGTTTTCCATGCTTTATGGTGGAGCAGACTGTGCAAATAATTGAAGATTTTATTCAATAGACGGTTTAATCTTGCTTGAATTGAGAGTTCTCGCAATATATTTTAGCTTTTGACAAGTTTAAGATAAAACCTATTTTATAGATCTAACGGAATCGTGCCGAGTACTCATCCATTTTCAGGATATGCCTTCGGCGACCTACTTTTCTTTCGGGAAAAGTAGGCAAAACCATTTGTCATCTGCAAAACCTGTTCACTTCTTTCACTTTTTCTTTTGATCTAGTGTACTAAGCCTTGTATCTTGTTTATATCACGCAGGTTGCAGATGACATTTCCGAGTATCGAAAAGTGTGATTAGGCTGATGGAAAATTTTGAAATAGCAGCAAATGAGGTAGAGGATGACCGATTTATTTGATTTAGAACATATATGGCATCCCTATACTTCGATGTTAAATCCATTGCCAACTTTTAAAGTGAAACGTGCCTATGGCGCAACCATTGAATTAGAAGATGGGCGAACTTTGGTTGATGGCATGTCGTCATGGTGGTGTGCGATTCATGGCTATAACCATCCAGAACTAAACAAGGCAGTTGCTGACCAATTGCAAAACATGGCGCATATCATGTTTGGTGGTCTGACCCATGACCCTGCAATTGAATTAGGTAAATTACTATTAAAAATTACGCCGCCGAGTTTAGATAAAATTTTCTATGCAGATTCAGGTTCAGTTGCTGTAGAAGTGGCCTTAAAAATGGCCGTGCAATATTGGGCTGCGTTGAATCAACCCGCGAAAACCAATTTTATTACCACCCGTTCTGGCTATCATGGCGATACATGGAATGCGATGTCGGTGTGTGATCCAGTCACGGGGATGCATCAAATTTTTGGTACAAGTTTACCGAATCGAATTTTTGTACCCGCGCCACAAAGTCGTTTTGATGGTGAATGGAATCCACATGATATTCAGCAACTCAAACAACAGATCGAACAGCATCATCACACTATTGCTGCTCTGATTATTGAGCCGATTGTACAAGGTGCAGGTGGCATGCGTTTTTATCATCCTGAGTATTTACGCCAAGCCAAGGCGTTATGTGAACAATACAATTTATTGTTAATTGTCGATGAGATTGCCACGGGTTTTGGGCGCACAGGCAAAATGTTTGCTTGGGAACATGCCCAAGTTGAACCCGATATTATGTGTATTGGCAAAGGTTTAACGGGTGGTTATATGACGCTGTCTGCAACCTTGACCACCAAGCAAGTGGCTGAAAGCATTAGTCGTGGTGAAGCGGGTGTGTTTATGCACGGCCCAACCTTTATGGCGAATCCGCTGGCTTGTGCAGTAGCATTAAGAAGCACCCAATTATTGGTGGAACAGGATTGGCAAGCCAATATTCAACGGATTGAAAAGATTCTGGTTGAACAGTTAAATGATTTATCACAGCTTGATCATGTTGCGGATGTACGGGTTCTAGGTGCGATTGGTGTGGTTGAATTAACCAGCAATGTCGATATGAAAACCTTGCAGCAACAGTTTGTTGAACGGGGTATTTGGGTACGACCATTTGGAAAATTGGTCTATGTAATGCCACCGTATGTGATCACAAATGACGAACTCCATTATTTATTAGCACAGATGAGTGAAGTGGTAAAAAATATGCAAGGAGCAAATGCCAATGTCCTTGCTTGATCATTATGCCGAGCAGCTTGACCAGCTCAAACAGCAAGGTAATTTTCGCCAATTTACTTCAAATCAACAGCAAGGACGATGGATTACTATTCAAGATCGAACCATGTTGAATTTGGCATCCAATGATTATTTAGGTTTAGCCGCTGATTTAAGTTTAAGAGAAGAATTTCTTGATACTTTGCAAATCGACCGTGCACTGTTTAGCTCATCTTCTTCACGCTTACTGACGGGTAATTTTGCAGAATATGAACAATTTGAAAATAGCCTAAGCATAGCCTTTGGTCGAGCTGCCTTACTCTTTAATAGTGGCTACCACATGAATATCGGTATTTTGCCAGCCTTATGTGATAGCAAAACCGTGATTCTGGCCGATAAATTAGTGCATGCCAGTATGATTGATGGCATTCGATTATCGAATGCTCAATATGTGCGTTATCGCCATAATGATTTGCAGCATCTGGAACAGTTATTGCAAAAGTATCATCACGATGAACAAGTTGAACGCATTATTGTGGTGACTGAAAGTATTTTTAGTATGGATGGCGACGAAACGGATTTAGCTGCATTGGCGCAGTTAAAGCAGCGCTTTGCCAAAACCATGCTATATGTCGATGAAGCACATGCGATTGGGGTTAGGGGAGAGCAAGGTCTAGGTTGTGCTGAACAATATGACGTATTGGATCAGATTGATTTCTTGGTGGGAACCTTTGGCAAAGCAATTGCCTCAGTGGGCGGTTATATCATTTGTGATTCGATTATCCGTGATTATCTGATCAATAAAATGCGTCCATTGATTTTTAGTACCGCATTGCCACCGATCTTAATGGCATGGTCAGATTTTATTTTTAATAAAGTATTGAGTATGCAGCAACAGCGTCAGCACTTGGCCGAGATCAGTCAGTATTTACAGCAAGCGGTGATTGCAAAAGGTTTTTCAAGCCCATCGAGCAGTCATATCATTCCAGTTATCGTAGGTGAAAGCCAAGCGGCCATTGAAAAAGCACGCTATGTACAACAACAAGGTTTTTATGCTATGCCAGTACGCCCACCAACAGTGCCACAAAATAGTTCACGCCTGCGAATTTCATTAACCTCTTTGGTGCAAAAAAATGAATTGCAACAATTGGTGGAGTGTTTGTGAGTATTAATAAAGCACTGGTTGCCCAACGTTTTGCCAAAGCAGGGCAAAGCTATGTCGAGCATGCTGTGGTACAAAAACAGATTAGTGCACAATTATTTAAATACCTTAAAGTGTATTGTCCGCAGAACCTAGCCTGTGTGCTTGAGATTGGCTGCGGTTCGGGTAATTTAACTCACTTATTTCATTCTTATTTTCAAGTTGATCAACTATTTTTAAATGATCTTTATGAGGATGTAGATCAGCATTTTTCAACGATTGAAAATATAGCTTGGTTGATCGGAGATATTGAGCAACTGCATTTACCGCAGTCCTTAGATGCAGTGATTTCTAGTTCAGCATTACAGTGGATGACTGATCTACCTACGTTATTGCACCGAATTCATGATGCTTTAAAACCCAATGCATATTTCGGTTTTTCCACTTTTGGGTCAGATAATCTCACTGAAATTAAGCAGTTGACAGGGCAAGGCTTAAATTATATTAGCCTAGAGTTTTTAAAACGACAGCTTGAACAGCAAAACTTTGAAGTGCTGTTCATTGAGCAAGAAGTGAAGCAGATTTATTTTGATCATCCAAAATCGGTATTGCAGCATTTAAAAGCGACAGGCGTGACCGCAACAGCGAAATCACATCGCTGGACCAAGCAATCCTTGCAGAAGTTTTATGCAGATTATCAACAGTTTTATGATGAGCAGGGTTTTCGTCTAACTTATCATCCGATTTATGTGATTGCACGGAGAAAAGCATGAGTGCAGCAATTTATTTTGTCAGCGGTATTGATACAGAAATTGGGAAAACTTATGCCACTGGTTATCTCGCCAAACTGTGGACCGAACAAGGGCAGCGTGTTATCACCCAGAAGTTGGTGCAAACTGGCAATGTCGATGTGTCTGAAGACATTGAAAAACATCGTGAAATTATGGGAAGTGGTTGGTTTCAGGAAGATCATGAAAAATTGACTATGCCTGAAATTTTTACTTATCCAGCTTCGCCACATTTAGCCACGCGTTTGGATGGGCGTGATCTAGATTTTGCCAAGATCGAAGCTGCAACTAAAGAGCTTGCTCAGCGTTTTGATGTGGTGCTATTAGAAGGTGCGGGCGGTTTAATGGTGCCTTTAACCACAGAGTTGTTGACCATTGATTATATTGCTCAACATCAATTTCCTGTTATTTTAGTGACTTCTGGGCGTTTAGGTAGTATTAATCATACCTTATTGAGTTTAGAGGCATTAAAGCAGCGTGATTTGAATTTGCATGCTTTGGTGTATAACTTAAAGGATGAGTCGAAAGATCCACTTATTTCGAAAGATACGGCTGATTATTTAAAAGCTTATTTGACAAAGCATTTTCCAGAAGCAGAATGGATTGAGTTGGAAAAATTTAAATAGCTTTAGATATTTATTGTCTAGTAAATATCTGTAATCGTGATGGGCGGCAAGGATGCCGCCAAGTTAGAGTGCCTTGCGCTGCTTTCAAAGCCTTGCTTTGAAATTGCTCAGGACGTACCGTCAGTCTAACAAAAGATTTTTGTTACTTTTCATCTTTGAAAAGTAAGAAGGTTTCCCTATGATCGGATGAGAGCTGGGGGAGACTCCGTCAAGACCGCTTTCAGATTTAATCACTAAAGAGAAATCATAATGAATAAAAAGAATTTTATTTATATAACCCTCTACCTGTCAGGTCTAATCTCGACAACTCACGCTACTGTACCCACAGATAATACCATCATTAGTTGGATCACTAATTTACAAGATTCAAATGCCAATCCACCTCAAGCCATTCATATCGATTCAACCGAAGCCGTAAAACTGATCTCAGGTGAAGAAGCCTATTTATCGAGTGTGAGTTTTGAAAATGCAGGGCGTAACTTTTGGGCAGGTTATGTATTAACCCGTCCAAAATTAAAACAGGCTCGAATCTTAAAAGAGTTTGGTGGCCAATCAAATAGCTTTAAAGTGCATTCAACGATGTATAAAGGAAAACCGATTGAACTGGTTGAAATCGAAAGTGCTGGGTCGGGACAAGGTACTGTTGAAACTACTAAAAGTTTAGTTTATTTCACTCAGTGGACAAGCAAACTGATTATAGAAGTGGAGGAATCTTCTTATGACGGTCGCTACGATGAAAAACTGGGCGCAGAAGATTGCCGTACTGGCCGAGACAATTCGGGTTATTTAAATGTCATGCCTTATTCACCTTATGTGATTCGAACGACAGTAACCGGAGATGCATGTAATAACAAACCACAAGGCTATAAAGTGAGTAGTAAGCTTATTCCAGTTGTCATCAATGAAATAAAATAGATAAACAACAGTATGTTTTGATTGCTTGTTAAATTTTTTAGAAGAAATAATGATTTGATAAAAATACTGAATTATTAAATAGTTAAAGTAAGTTTGGTTATAAAGTTGAATACAATCTAAAAGTCTAGTATTTATTAAAAAACGATGATGTGAGCACTGATTTGAAGTCAACTTTTTTTACGGTCACTGTATTATCAACCGTTATTGCATTTATGCCGATGGGGTATGCAAAAACACCTGCTCAGGCAGATAAAGTACTCCGTGTTGCTTTTGAAGCCCCAGATGATGGTTTTGATATGGTTAAAACTTTTAATTTTTACAGCGGAAATGTCGCCGATGTAATTTTTGAAAGATTGCTTCAATACGATTATCTCGCTAACCCAGTAAAATTGGTTCCATCTACAGCAGAAAGCCTACCTGTGATTGAAAAAAATGGTCAGGTTTATATATTTAAAATAAAACCAGGTATTTATTTTACTGCTGATCCAGCATTTAGAGGTCAGCGTAGAGAGTTAATTTCAGAAGACTATGTGTATTCGGTCAAACGTATTTTAGATCCTAAAAATCATTCTTCTTCATATGCATTTATCGACCAGAAAATTGTGGGTGCAAATGCTTTAGTTGAGCAAGCGAAACAAACAGGTCGCTTCAATTATGATGCCAAGATTGAGGGGGTAAAAGCCTTAGATCGATACACACTTCAATTTACCTTGACTCAACCTGATTATAACTTTCCCTATATTCTAGCTTATAGTACGTTTGGTGCTACTGCTCGTGAAGTAGTTGATTATTATAAAGATCGATTGGGAATGCATCCCATAGGTACAGGACCTTACATGCTGAGTAAGTATGTGCCCCGTAGTAAAATAGAACTAGTAGCTAACCCAGATTATCGCGGCTTTGTTTGGAATTTTAAGTCCACTGGAACAGCGTGGGATAATCAACTCGTCAAGCAAATGAGTGGCAAGCGTATGCCACAAATTGGCAAAGTCAATATCAGCATTATCGAAGAAGAACAATCACGTTGGCTGGCTTTTCAGTCCAAACAACTGGATTTTGATAAGGTCACTTCAAGTGCAATTCCTAAAGTGCTTGATCAAAATAATCAGTTAAAAGCAGAAATGCAAAAGCAGGGTATACGTTTGTATGCCAATAAAGAGGCAGAGATCACCTATTCAATGTTGAATATGCGTGATCCTGTTGTTGGTGGGAATAGCCTAGATAAAATTGCGTTAAGACGTGCCATCGCCATGTCTTTTAATGTCAATGAATATATTCGTATCTTAAGAAAAGGGCAGGCGGTTAAGGCTGAAATGTTGGTACCTGCAGGCATTAATGGTCATAACCCGAATTATCGCAGTAGTATTGGTTATAACCCTGTTTTAGCCAATAAATTACTTGATCATTTTGGCTATAAAAAAGGTCCAGATGGCTATCGTAATTTGCCCAATGGGAAGCCTTTAACCTTAAAAATAAATACCGAGAGTGGTACAGCTTCCGTGATGTATTCTGAATTGTGGAAGAAAAATCTAGATGCAATCGGGATTCGGGCAGACTTTAAAGTCAGTAATTTTGCCGATAACTTAAAAGCCGCAACCCAGTGTCAATACATGATGTGGAGTGGAGCATGGCATGCGGATTATCCAGAGGGTGAAAATTTCACGCAATTGCTTTATGGTCCGAATGTTGGTCGTGGTAATCAATCCTGTTATCAGTCAGCTGCTTATGACAATTTATATAAACAGGCGATGCAGCAAGCCCCTGAAAAACGTATGCCATTCTATGAAAAAATGAGTCGCCAAATTGAAGCAGATGGAACGTGGATTTTACAAGATACACGGATTCGGAACTGGTTGATTCAACCTGATGTGCAGGGATTTAAAGCTCATCCAATTATGAATACCAACTGGCAATACTTAGATATTGTTTCACCCAATCAAAAATAAGTGATGTGTTTATGATGAAGCAAAATTTTAAACTTTCGATGCAACGGACTAGTCTGGTGCTGTTATTGGGGACAACATTAAGTCTAGGGGTAACGATTACAGAAGCGAAAAGCCCTGCCGATCCAAAAAAAGTGTTACGTTATGCTTTTCCCGTGGCTGAGACTGGATTTGATCCTGTTGCTGTACAAGATTTATATTCAGCACATATTTTGTATTCAGTGTTTGAAACATTATATACCTATGATTATTTAGCTTCACCCGCAAAACTCGTTCCAAATACGGCGGTGGCTTTGCCAGAAGTGAGTACCGATGGTTTGACCTATACCATTCGAATAAAAAAAGGAATTTATTTCACCCCTGATCCTGTATTTAAAGGCAAAGCGAGAGAATTAACTGCAGCAGACTATGCCTATTCTTTTAAACGTTTGCTCGATCCAAATCTACATTCACCCAACAGTTGGTTGTTTGATGGACGTATCTCAGGAATAGATAGTGCTATCCAGCAAGCAGCGAAAAATGGAAAATTTAATTACGATCAGCCGATTGCGGGGCTACAAACACCAGATCGTTATACTTTGGTGATTCGATTAAAAGAGCCAAATTATAATTTTCCAATGCTACTTGCACATCAACCAACGGGTGCAGTCGCGCGTGAAGTGATTGAACATTATCGTGATAAAGCAGGCTATGCGATGGGACATCCTGTAGGGACAGGGCCTTATGTTCTCGCACAATGGACACCAGGCTCGCGTATTATTTTGAAAGCAAATCCTGATTATCGCGGTTATACATGGAATTTTAAAGCGACCCATCCTGAAGATCAGAAAATCGTAAAGCAAATGCAAGGCAAAAAAATGCCGCAGATTGGTGTGGTCGATATTCAAGTGATTGAAGAATCACAGTCAGGATGGTTATCGTTCCAAAAAGATGGGCTAGATATATTTACTTTAGATGGTGAATTACCTGCACAAGCTTTAAAAGATGGTCAGTTAAAGCCAGAGTTGGCAAAAAAAGGGATTCAACTTTCACGTATTGCTGACCCTTCGATTGATTATTTGTATTGGAATATACAAAACCCTGTGGTCGGTGGCGTGAGTAAAGAGAAAATTGCTTTACGCCGTGCAATGGCGATGGCAACCTCTAAAGAGAAATTTATCAACATTTTAGCCAAAGGGAACGCCAAAAATTTAGAATCGCCGATTCCTTATGGTATCGCGGGGCATGATCCCAATTATAGAAGCAGCATTCCGTATTCCGTCAAAGCAGCAAATTTATTACTAGATCGTTATAACTACAAAGTGGGCAAAGATGGTTGGCGGATGTTGCCGAATGGCAAGCCACTGGTGATTGAGTTTATGCCATCGAGTAGCAGTGCACGCAGTATGCAGATGGCAGAACTGTTAAAGAAAGAATTAGCCAATATCAAAGTCAATATGGTCTCTAAACCTGTGCCTTTTGCAGAAGGTTTAAAGGCTGAAAAACAATGTAAAACCATGTTTAAAGCTTCCGCTTGGATTGCAGACTATCCTGATGCAGACAACTTTGTGCAGTTGTTTTATGGCAATAATATTCATGCCACCAACCATACTTGTTTTAAATTGCCAGAATATGATCGTTTATATGAACAGTCATTGAAACTTGCTGATGGTCCTGAACGGAATTTGTTATATCGCAAAATGTCACGGTTGTTAGAGTTTTATGCGCCTGTACAATTCATGTCGACCCGTTACCGTACTGTCGTGGCTCAACCTCGAGTGATTGGCTATAAAAAGCATCCGATTCTGCCCGCAGAATGGATGTACATTGATATGCAAGATAAGCAACCTTAGTCCTATAAAAGGGTTCGCAAGAAACCCAAATGATTGATGAATTAAATTGGAGAGAATAATGGCGAAGAACATGTTGAAACGATCGACACTATGTCTGTTATCTATGGTGATGACAGGGATGAGTCAAGGCGTGTGGGCAGAAAGCACATCTGCTGTTTTACCTATTTTTAAACTGAATGACAGTGCAGAATGGTGCGATGCGAATTTACACAAGTTACAACAGCGTATTTCTCAATTAGAACAACAATCCATTCAACCGCAATCGACAGCTGCATCTGTTCTAGCTGAATGGGATCAATTGATGGCAAGCTTTGAGGATTTTTCTGGGCCAATTAGCTTATATAGCAATGTGTATCCCGATGCGAAATTTCGTAAGGCTGCTGATGATTGTGACGTAAAAATCAATCAGTTGCAGACTGAAATTTATCAGAACCCAAAATTGTATCAACGAATTAAAAATACCAAAACAACAGATCCAATTGATCGTAAATATCGTCAAGATATTCTTGATCAATTTGAAGATACAGGGGTGCAGCTTGCACCGGAAAAACGAGCACGTTTAAAACATATATTGGATGAACTCACCAAACTTTCGCAAGAGTTCTCTCGTAATGTCCGCGACAATCCTGAAAAATTAGAATTCACACCAGCCGAATTAAAGGGACTACCTGAAAGTTATATTTCAGGCTTAAAGAAAAATGATAAAGGCAATTATTTATTGGGTTTTGAATATCCTGAATATCAACCTTTTATGGAACTTTCAGACAGTGATGATGCAAGAAAACGTTATCAAACGGCATTTACACGTCGTGGTACAGAAAAGAATTTAGTCCTGCTTAAACAGATTGTCGACTTACGTTATGAATTAGCACAGCTATTTGGTCAGCCAAGTTATGCAGACTGGGCATTAAAGAAACGCATGGCGAAAACACCAAAAACAGTGAATAACTTCTTAGCAGATGTTCATAAAGTCGTGGCACCTTTAGAGCAAAAAGAGGTGCAGGAGTTACGTGTATTTAAAGCTAAAACCCTAAATATTTCTTTGGAAAAAGCTGAAATTAACCGTTGGAATGTTGGGTATTGGAGCGAAAAACTACGCAAGGACAAATACCAGATTGACCAAGAAAAACTGCGTGATTATTTCCCAACACTCGCCGCACAGAAATGGTTATTTGCAATTTCCGAGAATTTGTATGGTATTCAGTTTAAAGCCGCTAAAGTGGATACATGGCAACAAGAAGTCGAATATTACGATGTTATAGACCAAAAAACAGGTGAGATATTGGGTAGCTTATATATGGATAAGTTCCCACGTGAAGGTAAATATGGTCATGCAGCAGTATGGGGCGTATATGGGGGCAGTACGCTGAGTAAACGTAAACCAATTTCAGTATTAGTGACTAATTTTAATCGTAAAGGTTTAAACAGCAATGAGCTTGAAACTTTTGTGCATGAGTTTGGACATGCCTTGCATGGCATTTTGTCCGATACCCGTTATGTGGGGCAGTCGGGTACGTCAGTCGAGCGTGACTTTGTTGAAGCACCATCGCAAATGTATGAAGAATGGGCGCGCCGTAAAGAAACTTTATCTAAAGTCGCTGACTATTGTGATCCTGCTTGTCCGAGAGTGGATGATGCACTGATTGCACGATTAAAAGCTGTGCATAATTATGGACGTGGATTAGGGTATGCACGTCAAACGCTTTATGCACAATATGATATGGCATTGCATGGCGCTGATGCACTCAAAGTACAGCCGATGGATGTCTGGAAAAAAATGGAATCCGCAACCGCATTGGGCTATGTAGAAAATACCCAATTCCCAGGGCAATTCGGGCATTTAATGGGCTATCAGGCAGGCTATTATGGTTATATGTGGTCTGAAGTATTGGCTCTGGATATGTTGTCTGCTTTCGGTGATAACTTGAATAATCCAGAAGTGGGTCAGCGTTACCGCCAAACGATTTTATCTCAAGGCAGCCAAAAGAATGCAGCTCAACTGGTCAAAGATTTCTTAGGCAGAGAACCAGATAACAAAGCTTTCTTTAGTGAAATTACAGGACAACGGGTCAAATAAGGATTTGCCATTATGCTTGCTTATCTCGTGCGTAGACTATGGCAAATGATCCCGACCATGTTGGGGGTCATTTTGCTGATTTTCTTCTTGTTTAACTGGGTGGGGGGAGATCCTGCCTATATTCTGGCAGGCAAAATGTCCAATCCAGAACAGATTGAAAATATCCGTAAACAGTTGGGCGTGGATCAGCCGTACTATGTGCAACTGTGGATTTTTATCAAGCAGATTCTGACTTTTGATTATGGCGCAAGCTGGAGTACAGGCGAATCAGTATCGCAGATTATCCTGACCCGTTTGGGGCCATCGCTGACCTTGCTGGTTCCATTGGTGATTTTACAAACTGTGATCTCGATTGTACTGGCCTTGGCGGTGGCATCGGTACGTGGTTCACTGACAGACCGTATGGTGATGATGCTATGCACTGTCGGCATGTCGATCAGTATTCTGGTCTATATCATTATCTTCCAGTATGTCTTGGCCTATCAGTTGGGCTGGTTTCCTGTGCAGGGCTGGAGCGATAGCTTTAGCGAAAATCTATTTTATTATTCCTTGTTGCCGATCCTGATTATGTTGGTGGTGAGCATTGCACCGACCTTACGTCTGTATCGTAGTTTTGTGCTGGATGAAATTCATCAGGACTATGTGCGTACTGCCCGTGCTAAAGGTGTGCCTGAAACACGGGTTTTGGGTGTTCATGTGTTGCGTAATGCCTCGATTCCGATTGTCACAGAAGTGATGGCAAGCTTGCCAGCTTTATTAATTGGTGCATTTTTGATTGAGCGTTTCTTTGGGATTCCAGGGATTGGACGGGAAATTATTATTGCGGTGGAACGCAGTGATTTTCCTGTGATTAAGGCGATTACAGTCTATGTGGCAGCCGTCACCATGATTTTTAATTTGATTGCCGATCTGATTTATAAGCTCCTCGATCCTCGCGTACAGTTGAAATAGGAGGATGACAATGCTCAGTACAATTTTTAAAGGCAAATCCTCCTCAAGTGAGTCTCCTGCTTCAACAGGGCTCTGGCAGTTGGCATTGAATCGATTGAAATCAGATCGAATCGCCGTGGTTTCTTTCTTGGTGGTGCTGTTTTATTTCATCTTGCTCGCGTTATCAATGACAGGCGTGATTGCTTCCAATTGGAATAAAGAAGTCGCCGTCAGCTACGCGCCACCGACATTTTTAGGGGCGGATACTGAGTCAGATCAAATGAAAGACAGTAGCCAGAAGACAGAGGCATTACCTGAAAATCCAGTTGATCCACTAAAAGACGTGATTCAACAACTCAATGCCGAAATTCAGGCTGAACAACAAGGTAGCTCAGTCATTGATAATTATGGTGTGGTTGATCCTTTAGCAGAGGATATGCAGCAAATTGATCAACAGCTTGGTGGGCATCTACTTGATCAAAAACAAGAGTTAAAAACCACGTTGCCTTTTGGGGCAGATAAGTGGGGGCAAGATGTGCTGCTCAAAACTATTAAAGGTGCTGAAACCTCAATTCTGGTCGGTTTGTTATCTGCTTTATTGGCTGTGGTGATTGGTACTTTTCTTGGCGCGATTGCAGGTTATTTTGGCGGTTGGATTGATGATGTACTGAACTGGTTCTATAACATTTTCACTTCGATTCCTTATCTGCTATTAGTGCTCGCGATCGCTGCGGTACTCCAACAAAAAGGAATTTTGTCAATTGTTTTGATTTTAGGTCTAACGGGTTGGACTGGGGTATTTCGTTTGGTTCGTGCTGAATATATGAAACACAAATCGCGTGAATATGTACTTGCCGCCAAAGCCATTGGAGTGAGTCATTTACGCCGTATGTTTGTGCATATTTTCCCGAATGTCAGTCATATCGCGTTGGTTCAAATTTCGATTCTGGTGGTGTCATTCATTAAATCTGAAGTGATTCTGAGCTTCCTTGGTTTTGGTGTGCCTGTGGGGGTGGTGTCATGGGGCAGTATGTTGAATGAAGCACAAAGTGAATTGATCTTGGGTAAATGGTGGCAATTGGCAGCGGCATCTATCGCAATGGCGGTGTTGGTTACTGCATTCTCCATGTTTACCGATGCATTGCGTGATGCTTTAGATCCTAAGTTGAAATAGCGGAGAAAAAATATGCAACCTCAAAATGAAACACCGCTATTACAGGTAGACGATCTTCAGATCAGCTTTAAAGGTGAAAATAAACAATGGATCGAAACGGTTAAAGGAATTTCATTTTCAATTCCTAAAAATAAAACCGTGGCTTTGGTCGGTGAGTCGGGTAGTGGTAAATCGGTTACTTCCCTAGCGGTGATGGGTTTATTACCGAAAGGACAAAGTCAAATTGCAGCGCAAAGTCGTATTACTTTTGAGGGTAAGGATTTACTGAATTTATCTGCAAAAGAAATTCGGAAAATCTGTGGTAAGGAAATTGCCATGATTTTCCAAGAGCCGATGTCCTCACTCAATCCTGTATTCACGGTCGGAGATCAGATTGCCGAAGTGCTTCGTATTCATTTAGGCATGGGACGCAAGCAGGCCAGAGTACGAGTGCTTGAGTTACTTCGTGAAGTCGGTATCCCTGCACCTGAAACAAAAATAGATGCTTATCCAAGTCAGCTTTCTGGTGGTCAGCAGCAACGGGTTATGATTGCGATGGCAATCGCCTGTGAACCAAAATTATTGATTGCGGATGAACCAACCACGGCTTTAGATGTCACTATTCAAAAGCAAATCATTGATTTGTTGGAATCATTACGACAACGCCATCAAATGTCGATGCTTTTCATCACGCATGATTTAGCACTGGTTGGCGAAATTGCTGATGAAGTGATCGTAATGCGCCACGGTGAAATCCGTGAATCTGGCGCTGTTGAGCAAGTGGTAGAACAACCGAAAGATGTATACACCCGTGCTTTGTTGCACTGCCGACCACAACTTTCAACCCGACCATACCGTTTACCTGTGACCAGTGATTTTATGAAGCAGGACGAAAATGGACAATTGATTGAAGCAACCAATTTGTCCGAATTAAATCTGAAACAGCGTGTCCGTGGTTTGTCTGGTGATGAGCCGATTGTGCTTGATGTTAAAGATCTGAAAAAGTCGTTTTATAGCCGTAAAGGTTTATGGGGGCGAGAGGAATTTCAGGCGGTCAAAGGTGTATCTTTTCAATTGGCGAAAGGTAAGACTTTGGGTTTGGTTGGAGAGTCTGGTTCTGGGAAAACCACCATTGGTCTATTGTTAATGCGTTTGCATGAGGCGACAGGTGGGCAGGTTTTGATTGGTGGCAAAGATATTCTTGCCATGACTGAGAAAGAATTTTCACTGTATCAACGTAAGATTCAAATTATTTTCCAGAACCCTTATGCTTCACTCAATCCACGCTTTACCATCGGGCAGATTTTATTAGAACCGATGCGGATTCATGGCATAGGTCAGAATGATGCCGAACGTAAAAAGATGGCATTGGAACTGTTAGAACGAGTCAGTTTGCCTGCGCAAGCCTATGATCGTTATCCGCATGAGTTTTCAGGTGGGCAGCGGCAACGGATTGCCATCGCACGCTGTCTGACTTTAAAACCTGAGATTTTAATCTGCGATGAATCTGTTTCTGCCTTAGATGTTTCGGTGCAGGCGCAAGTATTGAATTTATTGCAGGATCTACAGGATGAATTTGGTCTGAGTTATATCTTTATTTCGCATGATTTATCCGTAGTGAAATATATTTCAGACCAAGTAATGGTGATGAATCATGGTGAGTTGGTTGAAATTGCCAATTCGGATGAGTTGTATTTACATCCACAACATGAATATACCAAGAAACTGCTGAATGCCATTCCGCAGGGGGTAAGCCATCATCATTAAAATTCAAGCATAAAAAAAACGCTCTAATCAGAGCGTTTTTTATTTTAAAGCCAAGAATTAGAATTTCTTAAAGCCTTTGTTAAAACCAATGGTTTTGCGGCCATTGTTATTATTGCCATTGCCTGAACGCTGCTCTTGTTGCTCATCATCACGACGTTGTTGACGTAAATAACCACCACGACGTGCAGCCAATGGTTTTTCTGCCATTTTTTCAGTACGACGTTTCGCCATACCAAACAAGCCAGTACCTTGACGTGGTTTTAATTCAACTGATTTCGCTAAGTTGTCGATATCAGTTTTATCTAATTCCATCCAACGACCTGTACGTAATTCACGTGGCAAAATGACAGTGCCATAACGAGTACGTAACAAGCGACTTACTTTTAAGCTTTGTGATTCAAAGATACGACGTACTTCGCGATTACGGCCTTCTTTCACCACAACTTGATACCAACGGTTGATACCTTCACCGCCAATTTCAGAGAATGATTCAAACTTGGCTGGACCATCTTCAAGTTCAACACCTTTCAGCATGTTATTACGAATTTGTGGCGTGACTTCACCCATCACACGTACCGCATATTCACGCTCAACTTCATTTGAAGGATGCATCAAACGATTCGCAAGTTCACCATCATTCGTGAATAACAATAAACCAGTACTGTTAATATCTAGACGCCCTACCATTACCCAACGGTCATTTGCGATTTGTGGCAAATGATCAAATACAGTTGGACGTTTCTCAGGATCATTGCGTGAGCAAATTTCACCCTCTGGTTTATAGTAAATGAGAACACGGCGGCGAATTTCATCTTCTACCTGAAACTGAACTTTACGACCATCGATACGGAGTTCATCTGTAGGTTCAATACGCTCACCCACTTGAGCAATTTTTCCATTGATACTGACGCGACCAGCAGCAATGACTTCCTCCATATAGCGACGTGAGCCTAACCCGACTCTCGCTAAAACCTTTTGTAATTTTTCACTCATGACAGCACAACCTTAGACATAATGATCAACAGTTCACCTCTCAAGACTTCGGTGCATGTGCATCGAGTGTCATGAATGCTTCCTTGGCGTTCTGCAGGGGAGGCAATTGACCTAGCGAAGCTAAACCAAATGCATTTAAAAATTGGGGCGTTGTGACTAACAACGCAGGTCTTCCAGGTAAATCTCTAAAACCAGATTCTTTGATCCAGTTCCAGTCAAATAAGTTTCTCAAGATCTGACTATTATTCGATACACCACGAATCTGTTCAATATCAGCACGTGTAACAGGCTGATGGTAGGCAATCACGGCGACTGTTTCGAGCAACGAGGGTGACAACTTGGTCGGGCGTTCAGGCCAAACCTGCGCAATAATATTGCGATACTTTGCTCGTACCTGAAAGCGGAACCCTTGAGCCGTCTCAATTAACTCAATTGAACGGCCATGTTGCAACATCGCAAGTTGCTGTAAAAAATGACGTAATTGTTGTTTATTATATTGGTTTTGAAATGCTTCTTTTAGTCGTGCAAGTGAAACTGGTGAGTCACTAGCGAACAAAATTGCTTCAATCTGTAATAAGACATCGTGATGAATATCTTCAAGTGACATTCCTTCATTGGTGTCAAATGGATCTAAACTCATGCTGCAATGCCTTGAACTGTTAAAGGAGCTTCAATACCTGTATGGATGATTTGAATTTTTTGCTGGCGCGTGAGTTCAAGCACTGCCATAAAAGTCACCACCATGCCCATACGACCTTGCATAGGATTTAATAATTCCATAAAACTTAATGCTTGACCTGATGCAAGTTGACCTTCAATAAATGCTATACGTTCTTCGAGCAGCACTGGTTCCTGCGCAACAATATGTGTGATCGGTTCTGGACGATTAAACACACAAAATAGTGCATCACGTAAGGCATCGACATCATAACCTTCATAAATTGGAGCAATATGTCCAAGACTTACATTGGCACTAAAAGTATCTCTTTCAAAGATTGGCATTTGCCCCAATCGTTCAGCTGCTTGCTTAATACGGAGGTATGTTTCTAAACGATCAATCAATTCTTGTTTAGGATCTTTTTCAAATTGATCAACTAGAGTTGGTTTTGGAAGCAATAATCGTGATTTCAAATCAGCGAGTAATGCTGCCATCACCATATAATCAGCAGTTAATTCGATATTCAAAGACTTCATACTATCCATATAGGATAAATACTGGGTTGCAATTGGTGAAATATCTAACTGTAAAAGATCAAAGCCATTTTTCTGAATCAAATAAATCAGAAAGTCTAATGGCCCTTCAAACTGCTCCAGTAAAATTTCAAATGCGGCAGGTGGAATGTACAAATCTTCAGGTATGACTTCTTGCCACTCGTCAAGCACACGAATGGAAGGAATTAATTCCAAGGTCGAAGGAAGAATTTGATTCATTACCGTTTATAAGCCACGCGAATTTTCAAAAGCATGAAAGGATGATTTTTTTGTGTTCAAGAAAGTGACACATGCTACAAGCAAGCCTATTCTAATCGAAATCCTTCATTTAATAAATTACTCACTTACAAAAACCTTAAAGTTCTCAGGGTATTTTCTATACTTATACAAGCGAATATGGATGGTATAAAAATCTTATGCTTAAATCGGCCATTAACCTTCGCATTTCTAAACTATAAGTCACCATGAAAAATTATTTAAAAACACAACAGAATCAGTTCGGACAAACGATAGGTTTTTCGCTTGAAGAAAATGTGACAGTTTCACCCGTGCAGGGAAATATATTTGGACAATACGTTCAGTTGGTTGATGTAGCTGATGGCATAACAGATCAGGCGGCAGGGCAGTTATGGGAAGCGGTATCCACAGAACCCGATGAACGATGCTGGACTTATCTGCCTTATTCAGCTCCACAGAGCCAACATAGTTTAAAAGATTCATTAGACAACTTATTCGGCTTTAAAGATTCCACTCATTTTCTAATTCAAGTTGCCGAAGAGATACAAGGTTGGGTTGCATTGTTAAATCCGAGGCTTGGGCATGGCGTGATTGAGATTGGTAATGTTTATTTTTCACATAAAATGAAAAAATCAAAGGTGTCAACTGAAACAATTTTCTTACTGCTAGAACAATGTTTTGCACATGGTTTTAGACGTATTGAATGGAAATGTGATGATTGTAATGCGCCGTCTAAAGCTGCCGCTTTACGCTTCGGTTTTCAGTATGAAGGCGTATTTCGCCAAGATCGGATCATAAAAGGACGAAATCGAAATACTGCATGGTTTTCGATTGTTGATGATGAGTGGTCGGAATTAAAAAATGCTTATCAGCAATGGTTAAATCCAGACAATTTTGATTGGCAGGGTATTCAGAAACAGAAGTTGTCTGATTTTTTTGATTGAATAAGGATCAGTGCTTATTCAAAAGCACTGACATCGCCAACGCCACGGCGAACAATCACAGGATTTTCTCCAGATAAATCCACGATACTGGTAGTGGACAAGGTACCGAAGCCGCTGTCAATAAACACATCAATGCGTTTACCGAGCTGATTTTCAATATCATAAGGATCATCAAGCGGATCTTTTTGATCAGGCAAGATCAATGTACTGGTGAGTAACGGTTCGCCAAGTTCTTGTAATAAAGCTTGTGCAACAGGATTACTTGGAATACGCAGACCAATGGTTTTTTTCTTTGGGTGCATTAAGCGTTTTGGCACTTCACTGGTAGCAGGTAAAATAAATGTGGTAATAGCAGGGGTATTGGCTTTTAACAGTCTGTACATCGCATTATCGACTTTTGCATAAGTTGCAATATCAGATAAATCACAACACATAATTGCATATTGATGTTTAGGACCTAAGCCACGAATCTGAGCTATTCGCTCCATCGCACTTTTATTCCCAATCTGACAACCAATCGCATAGGCTGCATCAGTTGGATAAACCACCACATCACCCGCACGAATACGTTCAACGGCTTGTGTGATTAAGCGAGCCTGTGGATTTTCAGGATGAATATGTAAATGTAACATTATTATTGTAACTCCCTGATCTTTATGGCTGAATTAAGTATGAAACTTGTTCTAGTAAAGATGCAAGTCCTAGATGTGTTAATTTTGTCATTCAATCAAGTAATTCACGTTTAAATTCATTTAGTTGTAATGGTAAGCCATTACGGGTACAAACACAGATATAGTGAATAAAAAGTGCAGCATCTCGTGGCAAAGTGGCTTCACCTGAAAAATAACGTTGTACTTGAGCAAAAACATTATCTTTAAATTGTGTCCCATTACCGCTATCACCCGTTAGATTATCTAAAGAGACACGAAACTTTCGACCAAAGGCTGTTGCAAATAACCATTCAATGGCTTGAGGCTTAATTTCAACTTGTTCAAATAAAGCTTGCTGTTCTGCAGTACGACCATCGGGTGCATACCAATAACCTAAATCAGGTAAAAGGCGACGTTTTTCACCTGAAATACTCCAATGACTAATTTCATGCAAGGCACTGTTAAAGAAACCATGTGCAAATTGGATTTTTGCAGGCTGTTGATTTATGGCTGGGAAATATTCTGGTTCAAAATCACCTTTAACAAGCGTGACATTATGGTGGGAAAACCAATCATTAAAGTGTAAAATAAGCCAATCAACCTGTTCTGGTTCTGTTGTTAACGTTTTCCAAGATGAGCGTTGCACTTGATCTGGTGTTAACATAGGAGCAGTGATTGAATGGGGGCTAACAAGTGATGAAGTTGTTACTTCAAGTTGCGGCTGCAACAGATGCATTGCTGTGTTACCACGAGTTCTGTCTAAAGAAGTGCAAAATTGTATCTTAATCTTTGACAGAGTACCGATGAATTTGTAGAATTGCCGCCTTAATTATGTCAGCAAATACTTTTCCAAGCCAAATCGAGCCATTTAAATGGGCTGAACAGGGCTATACATGGTCAGGAACACTGCCATTGTCTCGCTTTGCTCGTATTGCTCGAGAAGCTGTTGGTTCAATTGATGATCAATTGATCAACATAGACTGTAAGCTATCAATGGATGCCTATCATCGCATTGTATGGTTAGATGGACATATTGATACTAAAGTTCCAATGGAATGCCAACGTTGTTTGGGATCTGTTGAAATTGAATTAGTCTCAGAATTTCATTTAGCTTTAATTGATGATGAGTCACTGATAGAGCGATTGGATGAGGATGCTGATTTCATCGTTTTAGGTGAAAGTGAATCGTCGAAAAAAGGGAGTATTGATACACCTGCTTCGATTGATTTACTCGCATTACTAGAAGATGAATTGTTATTGTTGATGCCTTTGTCTCCCAAACATGATGTTTGTGAGCATAAACATCAACCTGTCGTTCAGGATGTTGTCGAAGAAAAACGGGATAACCCGTTTGATGTTTTGGCAAGTTTGAAAGGCAAACTTAACTCATAACACAATTTGTGTTATCATGTTGAGTTAAGACAACTGAATTTGTTCTGATCCATTTTTCGATCTTTGTAAGGAGCCATCATGGCCGTTCAGCAAAACCGTAAAAGTCGCTCTCGCCGTGACATGCGCCGTTCACATGACGCTTTAACCGAGAATGCATTATCTGTAGACCAAACTACTGGTGAAACTCATCGTCGTCACCACGTGACTAAAGACGGTATTTACCGTGGTCGTCAATTATTCGCTAAAGCAGCTGATGCTGAATAATTGAGTTATATGCATTAAGCGTTAGCTTAAAGTATAAAAAAATGGGAGCGAAAGCTCCCTTTTTTGTTGTTTTTCGCAATTAAAAAACGATTTAATCAATGGTAAATTGCCGCATCGGAAAAGAGTCTGTTGTCATTCTCATGTAGAATCATGAGTGTTGATAAAACTGGCGATAGACCATTTTAAGGATTTTTATATGTCGACTAAGCGACTTGAGCAGGCTGCTCAAGCAACAAAAACAGCATTTGTTTTTCCTGGTCAGGGTTCACAAAAAGTAGGGATGCTGGCTGAGCTTGCAGAGCAGTTTAGTGTCGTTCGAGATACCTTTGCAGAAGCATCAGCAGCACTTGGTTTTGATCTTTGGCAGATTGCCCAAAGTGGTGAGGGTTTAGATCAAACTGAAAATACTCAACCAGTTTTGCTAACAGCAAGTATTGCCTTATGGCGTGTATGGTTAGAGTTAGGGGGTATAGCACCGAAATACTTGGCTGGACATTCTTTGGGAGAATATAGTGCGCTTGTTGCAGCAGAGGCAATGAGTCTAGCTGACGCGGTTAAATTAGTCCATTTACGCGGAAAATTGATGCAGAGTGCTGTTCCTCAAGGTACAGGCGCAATGGCTGCAATTCTTGGTTTAGCTGATGAGAAAGTGATCGAGCTTTGCCAAAAAGTGAATGCATCTGCGGCAGGCCAAGGTTCGGTTGAAGCGGCGAATTATAATGCGCAAGGTCAGGTGGTGATTGCAGGCAGTACAGCTTTGGTTCAGCAAGTCATGGCTGAAGCAAAAGAGCAATCTGGTAAAGCGATTGCATTGCCTGTTTCTGTTCCGTCACATTGTACCTTGATGAAACCAGCAGCAGAAAAGTTTGCCGAAGCTTTGGAACAAACTGCCATTGAGCTACCTAGCATTCCTGTAATACAAAATGTCAACGCGGAAATCGCAACGGATGTTGCCCAGTTACGTCAGGCATTGACGGCTCAGTTATATCAGTCAGTTCAATGGACACGTACCATGCAATATCTTCAAGATGAAGGTGTGCAGTATGTGGTTGAATGTGGACCAGGTACAGTACTCAGCAATCTTGCCAAGCGATTACCCAACATAGAAAAAGCATTTGCGATTGATAGCAAAGCACGTATGGAAGATGCCCTAAACGCAGTGTTAGTGGCAGAAGGAAAAATTGCATGACACAACAACGAAAAGTTGCGTTAGTGACAGGAGCAAGCCGTGGTATTGGCGCAGCAATTGCACAGCAACTCATTCAAGACGGTTATTTTGTGGTAGGCACAGCAACTTCTGAATCAGGCGCACAAAAACTGACAGAAAGCTTTGCTGAACATGGGGCAGGTGCTGTACTCGATGTTCGTGATGGTGCAGCGATTGATGCACTTGTATCAGATATTGAACAAAAATATGGTTCAGTACTGATCTTGGTGAACAACGCAGGCATTACCAAAGATAACTTGTTGCTTCGTATGTCGGAAGATGATTGGGACGACATTCTCAATATTCATCTGAAAGCCGTATATCGCTTGTCTAAACGCGTATTGAAAGGTATGACCAAAGCACGTTTTGGCCGCATTATTAACATTAGTTCAGTGGTTGCACATTTTGCGAACCCTGGACAGGCGAACTACTCAGCAGCAAAAGCAGGGATTGAAGCATTCAGTCGTAGCTTAGCCAAAGAGATGGGGAGTCGTCAGATTACAGTGAACAGTGTTGCACCTGGTTTCATTGCCACTGAAATGACTGATCAGTTAAGCGAAGATATTCGTAAAAAAATGACTGATCAAGTAGCTTTAAGTCGTCTAGGTGAACCTCAAGATATTGCTGATGCAGTGAGTTTCCTGGCTAGCGATAAGGCTAGTTACATTACTGGTACAGTTTTACACGTAAATGGTGGTCTATACATGGCCTAACTGGCGGTGTATAAACTTTTAAAAGTTTTTATATTCAATTAAACTAGTGGCAAATCAAAACGCCACAAGCAATGAGGAGAATTCCTGTGAGCGATATCGAACAACGCATCAAACAAGCGGTAGCTGAACAATTAGGTATGCGTGCTGAAGAGATCAAGAATGAAGCATCTTTCATGGATGATTTAGGTGCTGACTCTTTGGATCTGGTTGAACTTGTAATGTCTTTCGAAAATGATTTTGATATCACGATTCCAGACGAAGATTCTAATGAAATCACGACTGTTCAATCTGCAATTGATTATGTAACTAAGAAACTTGGTTAATCATATCGCATGATTAAAAGCCACCTTTTTCGGTGGCTTTTTTATATGTTCAACTTTTCATATGAATAGATGTAAAAATATCTTACAAAAAAAATAAACTATAAATATGAAAATAATTTATTTGAGTGTATAAAGTTTATGCTATTTAAAATAATTTATTAAACCATAACAACAAAAGGGAATTTTATGAATATAGCAAACCGTATTAAAGAGATCATTATTGAGCAACTTCGTGTAAATGAAGAAGATGTTTTACCAAATGTATCCTTTACAGATGATTTAGGCGCTGATTCATTGGCTGTGGTTGAGCTCATTATGGCTTTTGAGGGGGAATTTGGTACTCAAATTCCTTATGAAGAGGCTGAGAAAATTATTACCGTTCAATCTGCAATTGATTATATGACCAATATTGTGGGAGAAAATGCTTAAATTGCTTCAAGTTTTGAACGAATTGAAAGCCGCCGTAAGGTGGCTTTTTATATTTGAAAAATATATAAATGTGAAAGCTTAAAATCAGTTTTACTGCATATACATATATTTACAAGACTTCGTTAAATTGAAACTCGCATGCTTTATTTTTTCGGTATAACTAATTGTAAGTCTGTTTTGACTATGCTTAATCAATAATTACAGAGGAAATAAAAAATGGGTATTTTTGATTTTGTTAAAGGAATCGGTAAGAAAAATAATGCTCCAGCAGAGCCACAACCAGCACCAGCAACTCCAGCTGAACCTTCTGCACAAGAAGTTGCCAATAAATTATTAGGTTTAATTAAGAGTTTAGGTCTAGGTGTTGAAGGATTGGCTGTAACGTATAACGGCAATACGGATACGGCAATCATTAAAGGGCAGGTAAAGAGTCAGGCTGATAAAGAAAAAATTATATTGATCGTCGGTAATATTGATCATGTCGCTCAGGTGGATGATCAAATGACTGTTGAAGTCCCAGAACCTGAAAGTAAGTTCTATACAGTAAAATCAGGGGATAACTTGTCTAAGATTGCAAAAGAAGTTTATGGTGATGCAAACCAATACAATAAAATTTTTGAAGCGAATAGACCATTACTTAAAAATGCGGATGATATTTTTCCTGGACAAGTGTTACGTATCCCTGAATAAATTGTAATGTGACAGAAGGGGCGCGTATTGCGCCTTTTTTGTTAATAAATTCTGGAAGATTTATCAATTTGAAAACAACTTAAAACCGTTTCGGAATCTTCTGCCCATTCACCACAGGCGATTCCGCATTTTTCAAAACACCAAACAACCATGTTTCAGCATGTTGCACTGCAATTTTAAGGGAATCTCCCAAAGCTAAACGCCCTGCAATGAAACTTGCCAAAGAACAGCCAGAACCATGATATTGTCCGTCTAAACGAGGGCAATGGCTTTCAGCAATCATTTTGCCGTCAGCATAAAGTATATTGCGAATATGATCAGGTGTATCTTCATGTCCACCTTTCACTAGTACAGCTTTTGCGCCCATCTCAAATAATTTTTGAGTGGCTTGCTCAATATCATCAATACCTGTTAATGCTCTTAATTCAACTGTATTTGGGGTAATGACTGTAGCTAAAGGGATTAACTCAACAAATGCTTTGACCAGTGTCGCCTGATCGCCAAGAGAACCACCGCTATTGGCAACCAGTACAGGGTCAAGTACGTATAAATAATCTAGGTGTTGACGTAAAAACTCAGCCAATGCAGCAATATTATCAGTTGTACCCAGCATGCCTGATTTTACACATTTAATCGGTAAATCACCCACTACTGCATTTGCTTGAGCAAGTAGTAACTCTTTTGACGTGGCTTCAAAACCAAACACTTGTTGCGAGTTTTGAATGGTCAATGCTGTGCAGGCAATGGCTGCATGTGCGCCACTTTGCCCAATTGCCTCAATATCTGCTTGTAAGCCAGCACCACCTGATGGATCTAAACCTGAAAAACATAGTACGGTAGGACGCACAGCCATTTCCTTTTATTCTCTCATTTAAGCTAGTATATGGGAGTTTCGAGAAACTCTCGACTATGTTATGTAAGGCTTTAAGAGATTGAACGAATGACGATCAAAAATATTCTGATTGATTTAGATGGGACTTTAACTGACCCTAAAGCGGGTATTCATCGCTCAATTCGTTATGCTTTAGAAAAACTGGGCCACCCTTTAGCGGATGGAGTTGATTTAGATTGGACGATTGGACCTCCGTTGAAAGCTTCTTTGGCAAAGTTATTAAATACTCAGGATGATGATTTTGCTGAACAAGCGTTACTTGCTTATCGTGAGCGTTTTTCAGTGACTGGTTTATTTGAAAATGAAGTTTATGCAACAGTGGTACAAACGTTGCAACAGTTACAACTACAAGGTTATCGATTATTTTTAGCGACGGCGAAGCCAACAGTTTATGCGAAACGTATCCTTGCCCATTTTGGTTTGGATCAATTTTTTACTGAAATGTATGGCAGTGAATTAACAGGTGAACGTACCAATAAAGTAGATCTAATAGCTTATATTCTTGAAAAAGAGCAATTGGATGCGCAGCAATGCATTATGGTGGGAGACCGACAATATGATGTGATTGGTGCACGTGCCCATGGTATTGAAACCATTGCTGTAAATTATGGTTATGGCACAGCAGAAGAACTTGCTCAAGTACAACCGATTGCTCAAATTTCACAATTTAGCCAATTGCTTAATACGGTGAATCAACTGAATTTAGAACGAAAAGTATCATAATCAGGAACGCAATAAAAAGCCTCGAATGATCGAGGCTTTTTTGTTTCATTAAATATTATGTTTTAAGCGATATTGAACCAATTCTTCGATACTAATCACGGTAAGGCCATGTGTCTGAGCATAAGCTAGAACTTGAATACCTGATGTCATAGAGCCATCAGGATTAGTCAATTCACATAATACGCCAGAAGGTTTTAAACCAGCCAAACGGGCTAAATCTATTGTTCCTTCAGTATGTCCTCTGCGAGTTAATACGCCACCATTACGTGCACGTAATGGGAACACATGACCTGGTCGACTGAGGTCACTTGCAATAGCGCCATCTTTAGTGGCAGCTAAAATTGTTGTTACGCGATCTTTAGCAGAAACACCGGTGGTCACACCTTGTGCAGCTTCGATCGTTACCGTGAATGCTGTTTTAAATTGGCTAGAATTGTCGACCACCATTGGTGGGAGTTCTAGATGATCGGCCAACTCTTCTGTCAGGCATAAGCACACAATACCAGAACCATCACGAATCATTCGTGCCATGGTTTCGACAGTGAGTGTTTCAGCAGCAATAATAAGATCAGCTTCATTTTCACGATCGAAATCATCCATTACCAATACTGGTTTGCCTTGGCGGATATCTTCTAAAGCTTGTTGAATACGTTGTTCAGCAGGGGAAAGGGCTGAAAAGAAAAGTTCGGGTTGAATTAAACTCGACATAATGAAACGCTCTCGTAAATAGGATACGGTTGAACATTTCAGGACTGATGTAAAAAATAAGCGTACACCAAAACAACGCGAAAAGCGTATTTCAGTGGTTTCGTCTTCTTTCATCCGGACTATACCGTCGGCTTTGGTCTCTCACCAAATCTGCGAGTATATAAATATATACAGGCTCGTGGGCTGATTAGGTCACTTGATTGCAAGGCCCAACTTACCACCGGTGGGGAATTACACCCCGCCCTGAAGCGATGTGCTTTGATTATAGCTAGTTTTTTGAGAGGAAAGGGAACTATTTATGAAATGGATCGTTCTATTGAAATATGAATTTAAGCAAATGAAGTTTCGGTTTTGTCGTGGAGAAGTCATTGTTTTTGAATTGTTTTGATGAGTTCTATTCAGCACTTAGTATCGACCTAGCCATAAAAAAAGCCAGTTCACATTGACTGGCTTTTTAGAAATTTTTTAAATATTTATGCAATTTGTACAGGAATACAGTTTGCCGTGTGATTGACTGTATTGTCCGGATTTGCATAAACCAAACGTGGTTTGTGAAGGTTTGCTTCTACTTCAGTGAAATCACCAAAAGTTGCAATAATGACTAAATCACCGACATCAGCTTGGTGTGCTGCGCCACCATTCACTGAAATAATACCTGAGTCATCTTCACCACGAATTGCATAAGTTGTGAAGCGTTTGCCGTTGGTTACGTTCCATACGTGGATTTCTTCGTATTCACGAATCCCTGCTAAGTCCATTAATACACCATCAATTGCACAAGAACCTTCATAATGAAGTTCTGCATGAGTGACAACTGCACGGTGAATTTTACATTTTAATAAACGAGATAGCATGGCTAGCGTCTCCTGAGTAAGACCTAAGATGAATATCTTATTGGTTGACTTGTCACGTTTCCCGCTGGCGATAGGCGGTTTGATGCGCATTTTGCGCTTAAAAATGCAATATGGCAAGCGTGATTGATCAACAATTCAGTTTAAATTTAAGCGGGTTTGTATGCATTAATTTGATTCATTGCCTGTGAAACTTGTCCATCGACAAGCATTTTCACTTTTGATAAAGCATGATCAATCGCAGCATCCATTAAAGCTTGTTCACTGCTAGGAGCTTTGCCAAGCACATGACCAGAAACACGTTCTTTAGAACCAGGATGTCCAATTCCTATACGTAAGCGATGGAAATTAGCACCAATATGTGGAACGATGTCGCGAAGACCATTATGTCCGCCATGTCCACCACCTGATTTTAAACGAATAATACCAGGATCCATATCGAGTTCATCATGAGCAACAAGAATTGCTTCAGGTGCAACTTGATAAAATTTGGCAAATGGTACGACACTTTGACCAGAACGGTTCATGAAAGTGGTAGGTAAGAGTAAACGTACATCATGACCATCAATTTGACCACGACCGCTGTATCCATGAAATTTTGGATCAGCCTTTAAAGAAATACCATAACGATCTGCAAGCTGTTCTACGAACCAGAAACCTGCATTATGGCGGGTTTGGGCATATTCCTTACCAGGATTACCCAAACCAACAATTAGCGAAATACTTGACACTAATTTACGCCTTTAACACTTATGCGCGTTTGAAATCAGCGTGCATAGGTGTGTTTTTAGCTGGGTGACGTTGTAACGCTTGGATTTTAACGTTTTCAACTTTATCACCGATTTTGATTTCGATAACTTCTTCGAAGAAAGCATTGTTTTCTAAAGCTTTAACAATTTCACGAAGCTCTAAAGTAACAGCTACAGGCTCAGCGCTACCACCATAGATGATTGCTGGGATTTGAGCAGCGTGGCGAAGGCGGCGGCTCGAACCTTTCCCTTGTTGTGCTACTTCACGTGCTTGAGCGTTTAATACGAAGTTTGCCATGGGCATATCCTCATTGAGTTTGAGTAACTAAACTTGCGACCAGTTTAGTGATAGAAAAACCCTAGCGAGCTAGGGTTTAAGAAAAAAAGCTGGGCTATTATAGATAACTATCGAACATAGCGCTAATAGATTCTTCGTTATTGATACGACGAATTGTTTCAGCAACCATGCTTGCAACAGAAACTTGGCGAATTTTACCTAAGTTTGCTGCTTCATCTGAAAGAGGAATCGTGTCAGTAACAACGAGTTCATCAATAACAGAGTTACGAAGGTTATCAATCGCTTTACCTGATAAAACAGGGTGAGTCGCATAAGCAATCACTCGACGAGCACCAAATTGTTTCAGTGCATCCGCAGCTTTGCAAAGCGTACCTGCTGTATCGACCATGTCATCAACAATGACACAGTCACGATCTTTTACATCACCAATCAAATGCATCACTTGTGACTCATTTGCTTTTTGGCGACGTTTATCAATGATAGCTAAATCGATATCACCTAACTGTTTTGCAACAGCACGTGCACGAACAACACCACCTACGTCAGGAGATACAACCATTAAGTTGTCATGTTGTTGTTGACGTAAATCAGCTAACAACGCTGGCGTACCATAGATGTTATCAACAGGGATATCGAAGAAACCTTGAATTTGGTCTGCGTGTAAGTCGATCATTACCACACGGTCAATACCTACAGTTGTCAGCATGTCTGCAACAACTTTTGCAGTAATTGGAACACGAGCAGAACGTGGACGACGATCTTGACGTGCATAACCGAAATACGGAATGACTGCAGTGATACGACCAGCACTTGCACGACGCAAAGCATCAGCCATGACCAAGATTTCCATCAGGTTATCGTTGGTAGGCGCACAAGTAGATTGAACGATAAAAACGTCTTTACCACGAACATTTTCAGTAATTTCAACTGAAATTTCACCATCAGAAAACTTACTTACAGAAGCAGCACCGAGAGGGATATGTAAATGGCTTACGACTTTTTGGGCGAAATGTGGATGAGCACTTCCACTAAAAACGACAAGATTGGGCATGAAGCACCCTTGGCGGTTGGCTTATAATGAATTTGGATGGCAGGGGCGGCTGGATTCGAACCAACGGATGGCGAGATCAAAACCCGCTGCCTTACCACTTGGCGACGCCCCTAATGCGGCAGAACTTTAATCGTTTTGCATGATAATGTCAATATGATTGAGCAAGTATCGATATAAAACAAGTCTGTCTAAAGATATGGCAGGGGCGGCTGGATTCGAACCAACGGATGGCGAGATCAAAACCCGCTGCCTTACCACTTGGCGACGCCCCTAACGCGGCAGAACTTTAATCGTTTTGCATGATAATGTCAATATGATTGAGCAAGTATCGATATAAAACAAGTCTGTCTAAAGATATGGCAGGGGCGGCTGGATTCGAACCAACGGATGGCGAGATCAAAACCCGCTGCCTTACCACTTGGCGACGCCCCTAACGTGTAACTTTGAAATATCTTAAAGGTGATTCTGCTAAACTGTTGACCAAGTAAGCTTTACAAGGTGCGTTTTGCAAAATCTTCTTCGTATCCATTTCACTGGTTACTTCAGTAAAAACACAAGCACCTGTACCTGTAAGCTTTGCTAGACCAAATTGATCTAAATATTGCATCGCTTCTTCTACTTCAGGGTATAACTGTCGAGCCAGAGGTTCGAAGTTATTTCCAAAGCTAGAAGGTTCTAACTGATAGGCGCAAAATGTAGTGATCTTGGAATCTCTTGTCAATGTTTTTTGTGAAAAAAGTGCTTGAGTGCTGATAAAACAATCAGGTTTTAAAATTATGAATTGTTTTTGAGCTAAGTCTATGAATGATAAATGTTCACCTATGCCTTCTGCCCATGCATTTCGACCAAAAATAAAGATAGGCACATCTGCACCCAGTTGCACACCATAATCAGCTAATTGCTGTTCATTTAAACCGCATTCCCACAGTTGATTGAGTACAATAAGTGTAGTGGCTGCATTAGATGAACCGCCGCCAAGACCAGCACCCATCGGAATATTTTTCTCGATTTGAATATTTAACCCACATGGTTCTTTTGCATGGGGTTTGAGTAATTGTGCTGCACGATAGATTAAGTTTTGTTCAAGAGCAACCTCGTTTAAGCCTTCAATATGAATCATTCCATCCGAAATTCGCTCAAAAGTCATCCAATCATATAAATCAATCAGTTGAAAAATAGTTTGTAATTCATGATAACCATTGTCTCTACGACCAGTGATGTGCAGAAATAAATTCAATTTAGCAGGGGAAGGTACTCTAATCATAAAAGAATCTAATCTATCGGTTTTGAATCACCATTGTAATACGGTTTTCTTTATCGTCAGCAAGTGCTTGCTTCAACAAAAGTTTATTTGGAAGGATTTGCTTATCGTTATAGCTGAAATCAACAGTCCAGCCATCTTCAATGAGCTGTTTCAAGCGATTTTGTTCGTCTTTGCTCGCTTGAGCATTTTGCGTCGCAGGCTTCGCTTGTACCCAGTAGGCAAGGTGCATAATCGGTGCCTGCCAACCTGTTGCTTTTTCTAATAATTCTTCAGGTGTAGCTGCCGTAATCAGACCTGTTTTGGCGCTATTTAAAGTGACTTGACCTGGTTTGCCTTCAATTTGGGTTTTCCCAACACCTAGAATTCCAGTTAATTCAATATCAAATTCATCTTGTTGCTGTGCCCATGTAAAGAATGCACTGCCAGATTGCTGCGGTGTGCGAACCCCAATTTTGCCTTGTAAGTTAAAATTATTTTCATCTTGAACTTGCGGTGTCACGATTGGTTTTTGGGGTTGAGTTAAGCTTTGACAACCACTAAGTAATAAAATACTTGAACTACAAATCGCAATACATAGTTTTGACAATGAGCGCATGAATTTAACTCTTTTTTACTGAGACAGGTAAGATTAAGCCATCAAGTTGTTGTAATTGTGGGGCATTTGCATGTTTTTGTTTCAATTGCTGTAATACCTCACTAAATTGTGTGAGTGCGCCTTGCATATACAGCGCTTTAGCATAGCGAACTCCAATATTGATATTTTGGCTAATTGAATAGGCTTGTCCCAAGACTTTGGTTGCGGTATCAAAATCATTTTGTAGAAAAGCGATATAGCCCAATGTATCAAGAATAGAGGCTTGTTCAGGTGCAAAGTTGAGCGCTAGTTCTGCATATTTGCGCGCTTCTTTTAGGCGACGATTTTGCAATGCTAAGGTATAGGCATAAGCGTTTAAATAGGTCGGGCTATTGGGTTCAATAATTAAAAGCTGCTTCAAAGTTTTATCTAATTTATCCCGATCGGTATAAGGATCCAGCAATAATACTTCTGCATAAATCAGTTCAGGATCATCGGGTAAGCTTTTAATCGCTTCATCTAGCAATACTAAAGCTGCTTTTTTATTATCCATCTTTTTTAAAATATCAGCTTGAGCTTGATAGAGGAAACTTGCATGTTGTGGATAATTCACCCGTTCTTGTGTAAGAAAGCGTAAAGCATCATTCAGTTGACCCTGCTTCTCAAAAATCGCGATCATATTGCGTCGAGACACAATATATAAGCTGCCATCCACGAGTCGATAGTATGCTTTTGCGGTTTCATAATGTTGTTTGCGCTGTGCATTGATTGCAAGATAGTAATAAGCTTCATTCTGATATTTTGCTGAAGAACGCAATTCAACTAAATATTGTTCAGCTTTTTCGTATTGTTTTAAATCAATACTGGTTAAGCCGGCAATAAATAAAGCTTCTTCAGTTTTTGGATAATCTTTGATAATACTTTCAAGCTTATCTAATGCTTGCTGTTGTTGATTGATTTGAATGTAATAGCGAGCTTCAGCTAATCGTATATCAATATTGGTTTTATTTTTTCGACTGGCTTGTGCAAACCACTTTTGTGTTTCAGCATCGTCGCGTAAAGCCATTAATAGATTGGCTTTCATCAGAATGAAACTGGTCGATTTTGAACGTTTACGTAAGGCTTTATTGATATTATTTAATGCTTGCTCATATAAGCCATCTTGCGCTTCTAATCCAGAGATTAAAGCCAAGATAGATGGGTTTTCACGTTCTTTACTGGTACGTAAGGCATTTAATAAAATTTCACGATCTTGTGCTTGTTCGGGGGCAATCCCTGCCAAAATTTGTTCGAGATCAGCAGTTGGGTCAATATTTAAGATCTTATCTAATGTTTTAGCTGCCAATTCATATTCATGAGTTTTCAGGGCAATATGTGATAAGTAAAATAAAGCAGGAACATCTTTAGGTTCTTGTTCTACCCAATGTGTTGCAATATCTAATGCAGATTGAAAATCGTTATATTCTAAGGCGACATCTAAAGCACGCTGTTTGATAGTGGTTGAATTACTTCGAATTGCCAGCACTGTATAATTGTGTAATGCAGTTGCAATATCATCATAAGCAAGAGAAAATTCAGCAACCATACTTTGTTGTAATGCGTTGTCAAAGCTTTTATCTGCATACATGTCGTGTATTGCTTGTGCAGAGACATACGAGCTCATGCTACCTAACAACAAGATTGTGGTAGAATACCGTCGAATCGTCTTGCCGCTAAAAAGGGTACGGCGATATAGCTGACGCAATTTTTATTGATCCAAAGTAATGCTTTTTATGACACCGATGTTGCACAATAACATAAATTTAGCGAAATGATGATCTGATATGTCTTTCTTTGCATTGGGTGTCAACCATCAAACAGCTTCTGTTGAACTTCGTGAACAAATCGCTTTCAATGCAGAGCGATTAGCTGCGCTATTGCTTGAACAAAATAAGCATTCACCTTTGAATGATTTAGTTGTTGTATCAACTTGTAATCGCACTGAAGTTTATGCCATGACAGAAGATGCTGATAGTGTTCTGACTTGGTTAGCCCAAGTGAATAATATTGATGTAAAACAGTTAATTCATCATGTTTATCGTTACGAAAATGCCCAAGCTGTTACACATTTGATGCGTGTTGCAAGTGGTTTAGACTCTTTGATGTTGGGTGAGCCACAAATTTTAGGGCAAGTCAAAAGTGCTTTGGCTTTATCTAAAGACGCACAAACTGTGTCGCCTGAACTAAATAGTGTTTTTGAATATGCTTTTTATGCAGCGAAACGTGTTCGTTCAGAAACCTCTGTAGGTAGCCATGCTGTTTCAATGGGCTATGCAGTTGCTCAGTTAGCATTGCAAGTTTTTAGTCGCCCTGAAAAGTTAACGGTTATGGTAGTTGCCGCAGGTGAAATGAATAGTTTGGTTGCTAAGCATTTAGCGGAAATGGGTGTGGCAAAAATTCTAATTTGTAACCGTAGCCGTGAGCGTGCTGATTTACTGGCACAAGAAATTGCTCATCAAGTTGAGGTTGAAATTATTCCTTTTGCTGAACTTGCCCAGAATTTATATAGAGCAGATGTTGTCTCGAGCTGTACAGGAAGTTTACATCAAGTTATTCAATATTCAGATGTTAAAGCCGCACTTAAAAAACGTCGCTATCAGCAAATGTTGATGGTCGATTTGGCTGTTCCACGTGATATTGATCCGAAAGTTGAATCATTAGATAACGTATATTTATATGGTGTGGATGATTTACAAAGTGTGATTGATGAAAATTTAGCGCAACGTCGTCAGGCGGCTGTTGAGGCTGAAATTATGGTGAATCAATTGGCTACTCAATTGATGACCCAACAAAAAGTGAAAGAGGCGAGTAGCACCATTCAAGCTTATCGTCAGCACAGTGAAGAAGTCAGCCAAAAAGAGTTGGCACATGCATTAGAGTTATTGCAACATGGTCATGCCGCAGAACAGGTGATGCGGGAGTTTGCTCATCGCCTATCACAGAAACTTATGCATCCAACTTCCATTTTATTAAGAGAAGCTGCTAAAGCTGAAAATCCAGATTATTTTGAATGGTTACAGCAACATCTACAGGATGTGTTTGAGCATGAGCGTAAACCGAGGCAGTAACTTAGCTTAGGACAATAACTTCAAGCTAATCTGTTTTGTTAACTCATTTAATTGTTGACGTAAATTGCGTGATTCGATGAGTGAGATAGGTGATCTCAGTTTTAATTTTAAATATTTTTCTTGTAGATTTAATGAAAAGTCCTTAGCCAATTTATCAGCAATCTCAGGTGCTTGAGTTAATGACTCAATATTGGTTCTCTGCATAACATCGGCAATCTCATGACTATAACGACTACATGCACCGAGTACGTAATAGGTCGCCAATTCCTGATCGTCCGGTAAATCATCAAAGATAATGTTGAGCACTGCTAAAACTTTAGCCAGCAGCTCAGTTTGGTCAATCACTGCAAGTAATTCTTCAAAATGAATATAGAGGAATGGGTGATGCATTAAAATTGCGATTGCAAAATCTTCATCTTTGGTTTGAATATTAAAAGATAAAGAGGCATCGTGGCTGATTTGAGGGGTAAAACGTTTGCCTAGACCGAGTTTCTCACGGAAAGACTGACTCAACAGATAACGGAATGAGCCATGTTTAGGTAATAACTCTGTTAATTCACGTAGTTCTCCCATGACTAAACTTTTACCTTCAGGCGTGCTAACGTCATGCTGTCCTGTTAAATGAGCAAACACAAAGTCTGATAAAAGCGGTGCCTGTTGTAATAATTTTTGGAAGTTTTCTAAGCCTTCACGACGAATCAATGAGTCTGGATCATGTTCATTCGGAAGCACAAAGAATTTTAATTCACGACCATCATTGAGTAAGGGGAGCGCAATTTCTAAGGTGCGTCGTGCCGCTTTCTGTCCAGCAGCATCCCCATCAAAGGCAATGGTGATACGAGAATTTTGTTTAAATAGGGTGGTTAAATGATCTGCATTACTGGCTGTTCCTAGTGTTGCGACAGCACCATTGATCCCATATTGCTGTAAGGCAATCACGTCCATATAGCCTTCGACCATTAACCAATCATTGGCTTTGAGTTTACGACCCTCATATAAACCATAAAGCAATTGATTCTTGTGGAAGACCTCTGAATCTGGTGAGTTAATATATTTAGGTTTAATTTCATCATTGAGCGCACGACCACCAAAACCAACCACGCGGCCTTTATGATCGCGGATCGGAAAAATCACCCGCTCACGTAATAAATCAAAATCTCGACCACTATCACTAGAGCGAATCAGACCCAGCTGTTTCAAACCTTCAATATCTTGTGGAAAGGCTTTTTCTAAATGCTGCCAATCCTCTGGTGCATAACCCAAACGCCAAAATTGAATCGTTTGTGCCGATAAGCCACGCTGTTTGAAATAATTTTGTGCTTTTTGACTCATTGGGAGTTGACGTTCATAAAACTGAGCAACGTTTTCCAATAAGTCATAGAGGTTACCTTCTTGAACTTGTTCATCCATATAAAAGGATGGATCAAATTGAGCAAAAGGATCATCCATAATGCGATCTATATCGACAAAATGCCCATCGATAAATTCGTCTGCTACAGAAATAGGTGCTAGATTTTCAGCGACTGACGTATTTGTTGGTTGAGCCGCTGCAATTTGTTGAGGACTACGTTTATAAGAAAGTTTTTTATTGTCGTGATTATCTTTCGGTAATTCGATGCCTGTCTGATTAGACAAATCTTTCATCACATCGACAAAGTTCCGACTATCAATGTCCATGAGGAAGCGAATCGCATTTCCATTCGCTTGACACCCAAAGCAATGATAATACTGCTTATCTCTATATACATGGAATGATGGAGATTTTTCCTGATGGAATGGACAACAGCCTGAGTAAGTACGCCCAGTCTTTTTTAACTTCACACGTTGACCGATTAAATCGACGATATCAGTTCGATCTAAGATTTGATCAATCGTATGTTGTGGAATTGCCATGTACATTTAACCATTTTGGACTGAGAGATAACATCTTCATTGAAGTCAGTGTGTCAGAATTTATTGTTGCATAAAATGAAAAACAGGCAAGGGTAGACTTGCCTGTTTTGTGGTTTTGATGAGTGCAAATTAATTTGCAGCATCAGCCCCCGAAGTTTCTTTGGTCTCAGGCTTATCTAATAGCCCGAAGCTTAAACGGTTCATCCAACTTGGTTTATCGGTTGGTTCTTCAATAGGAGCAGAATTGATTTCTTCGGTTGTCGGTTTATCTAATAAACCAAGGCTCAAACGATTTGTTAAGCTGCGTTGCTCAGTTTCACCATTGGTTTGTTCTTTTACTTGTACCGTTTTAGATTCACGACCAAGCAAGCCTAATGTGGCACGATTGACCCAACTACCTTCTTTACGAGCAGCACGAAGATTTACTTCACCATTTGCCTTAACTAAATTTGGATAGTTTAGTTTTAAGAGATCAATATATTGCTTAGACGTGGCTTGATCGCCTAATTTTTGGTAGCTATACGCTAATATTGCAAGTGCTTCAGGTGTTTGTGGTGTTTGAGGGTAATGTTCAATGACCCATTGTGCGCGTTCAGCAGCAGCCAACCATGCTTTACGTTGAACATTGAAACGTGCCGCATTCATTTCACTTTCAGCCAATTCTTGACCGATAAATTTCATACGTTGTGCAGCATCTACTGAGTATTGGCTACTTGGGAAACGACGAATCAAATCTACAAAGTTTTGATAAGCGACTTTAATGTAGCTCACATCACGATGTGATTGTTGTAATGAGGTATAACGAATCAAACTGTCATAATTCATTTCCATGTTGGCTACACCTCGAACATAGTAGGCGTAATCAACATTTGGATGTTGTGGATTTAAACGAATGAAACGATCTGCCAGTGCAATCGTACCTTCATAATCTTTTTGTTTAAATTTGGCGTAGATGAGTTCAAGTTGTGCTTGTTGAGTGTATTGTCCAGTTGGATAATACGTATCTATCGCTTCAAGTGATTTAACAGCATCCGTATATTGATTACGTTCAAGTGATTTTTGTGCTTTTTCAAAATAGACTTGTTCACTTGACTGTGGGCCTTTATCAACTACTTCTTTTTTGCTTGGATTACTGCTACAACCAACAAATACAGACGCTACGCCTAAAGATAAAGCCAATATGGTAATTTTATAATGGGGTAGCGACATAAAAATTCCTCTGCTTTTGGGACAATAAGCTACAATGGTGCTATTAAACCATTTTTGTATCGATCATCAAAATGACTTCAACACAATCTTCCAATTCAAACCTTTCTGAGACAGATTTCTTACTTGAAGATTCTGTCGATGCAGATAATCATAATTCTGATACAACTGCAACACGTTTATCGTTGCAAATTCAACTCGATGAAGAGTATCTAGGTCAGCGTATTGATCAGGTTGCTGCATCGGTTTGGAGCGAGTTTTCTCGTGAAAAGCTCAAGCAATGGATGAAAGATGGGCATCTGTTGGTAAATGGTAACATTGTAAAACCTAAATATCGTTGCGAAGGCAACGAATTGCTTACGCTGAATGTTGAGTTAGAAGCCCAAACCTCGAGTCAACCTGAAAATATTCCCCTCAATATTGTCTATGAAGACGACGATATTATTGTGATTAATAAAGAAGTTGGCATGGTGGTTCATCCTGGTGCTGGCAATCCTACAGGTACTTTGGTTAATGCCTTGCTTTATCATGCACCGAAACTGGCTGAGCTTTCACGTGCAGGTTTAGTACATCGTATTGATAAAGATACCAGCGGTCTATTGGTTGTTGCAAAAACATTGGAAGCCCAGTTTTCTCTCAGTAAACAACTTGCGAAAAAAACCGTTTATCGTGTTTATGATTTAGTTGCATATGGAAATATTATTGCGGGTGGGACGATTGATGAGCCAATTAAACGTCACCCAGTCGATCGTGTCAAAATGGCGATCTTACCGGGTGGGCGTGATGCAGTAACACATTACAATGTGAAAGAGCGTTTCCGCGACTTCACGCGTATTCAGGCGCAACTTGAAACAGGACGTACCCATCAAATTCGTGTGCATTTTAGTTATCTTGGACATGGTTTGGTAGGTGATCCTGTTTATGTCAATCGTGTACGTTTCCCTGCTGGCGCATCAGAAGTCTTAATTGACATGCTACGCAGTTTTAAACGTCAAGCGTTACATGCAGCAAAATTAGGTTTAGTGCATCCACGTACTGGCGAAGAAATGATGTTTGAAGCACCATGGCCAGAGGATTTCACTCAACTGGTGGAAGTACTTCGCCAAGAGAATGAAGCGTATTAAAAAAATTCTCTTTAAATAAAGGGGGATGTGTTTAGCTTCTCCCGTTCAAAAGCTAAGACATATATTCTGGTAAGAGGACGGATTTTATGGAATTTGTACAAGGTTTGCCTAAAGGTGTGTATCTAGGGCAAACGCGTATTGAACATCCTCAAACCATTGCAACTCAAAATGAAAATCTATCAGGATTTAATCTGGCTTTGCATGTCAATGATGATGCTCAACGGGTTCAGCAGCACCGTATGATCTTGCTAAATGAATTATCTGTATATGGTGTTGATAGAATCACATGGATGACGCAAACCCACAGCACCATTTGCTATACCATCAATGAACAGATTCCATTTGTTGCACTTGAAGGCGATGGTTTGGTCACGCAACGGGCAGGGCATGCCTTGATGATGATGACAGCGGATTGTCTTCCTGTTGTCTTGGGTAATAACGAAGGTACAGAAGTAGCCAATCTACACGCAGGTTGGCGTGGTTTGGCTAATCGAATTGTCGAAAATACCGTGACGGAAATGAAATCTCAGCCAACTTGGGCGTGGTTAGGCGCTGCGATCAGCCAACCTTGCTTTGAAGTCGGTGCTGAAGTAAAAGCCATTTTCTGTGAGCAATATCCTGAATTAGCTGTTGCTTTTATTTCAGGTCAAACTGAAGGTAAATATCAGGCTGATTTGTATGCAATTGCCCGATTTATTTTAAACAGTTTAGGTGTGGAAACAGTATTGGGTGGTGATCAGTGTTCTTATCAGCAAGCAGAGGATTATTTCTCCTATCGTCGTGATGCAAAAACTGGACGAATGGCAACATTTGTATTTATGCAATAAATCTATCCTTTGCACTATTGATTCGCCTTGTATTCGTTAAAAATGTTAAACTTGATTCAATTCATTGGTTTTTAAATTCTCCATGTCTGTTATTGAGCAAATTACTCCCCAAATCAAAGTTTGTGTGATTTACCATAGTCCTTATGGGCACACAGCTAAGGTTGCACAATATATCGCACAAGGCGCTGAACAAGCGGGAGCCGAAGTGCATCTACTTTCTGTGGCTGCACCGCAATGGGATTTATTGGATCAGGCGGATGTGATCGTGATGGGTTGTCCAACCTATATGGGAAGCTTAACTTCTGCTTTGAAACAGTTTATGGAGGATTCTTCTAAACGCTGGTTGGCACGTACATGGCAGGGGAAATTGGCTGCTGGTTTTACTAACGGTGGTGGTCTCAGCGGAGACAAATTGGCGGTATTACAGCAAATTAATTTATTTGCGATGCAACATGGCATGTTATGGGCTGGTTTGCCATTTATGCCAACAGGAAGAAGTCCATTGGATATTAACCGAATGTCGAGTTTTCTGGGTTTAATGACGCAGTCCGATAACGCTAGCGTTGAAATTACACCGCCCGAAGGGGATTTAGAAACTGCACGCAAGTTTGGCAAATATTTGGCTGAAATAAAGATTAAAAATAATTAAAATCAATACCTTAAAATAAATAATAAAAATTTTTCTATCGGACATTATATGTCTGGCAAGGCTGCTATGATGACTTTAACAGCAAGAGTTAAAGTCGGAATAAGCCATGAAAATGACAAAACCAAAAGGTTTTCCAAGAAATTTAAATCGTCGTCAGTATCATCAAAACATTGAAATCAATAAATTGAATAGAGTATTGAATTTATATTATCAGTTACCACGTCTACCTAAACAACCTTGTCCAATGGATCAATTACAGCTAAAAGTACGGTCTTGGTATAACGATGAAATTGATGATCAATCCATGCGTAAAGCCATTAAACGGGACTTGGATAAGCTTAAAAGTATTTTAGTGACAGGGACAGTAAATTGTATTCCTAAAAAGGGCAATCAACCGAGTGAATATTATCTAAGTGAAGATGCTGCAATCGAAGAAATGGATGCTGAATTGGCTCTAGTGCTTGTTATGGCAAATAGTTATTTACATCAATACTTGCCTGAAACGATTTATAATAATGTTAAAGGTCATTTTGAATCTGCTACCAAACAATTAGAAAAAAATACTCAATTACAAGATTGGCAAGAAAGGATTCGTTTTGTACCTACAGGTTACCATAATACGGATGTTGATAATTTTCATATGGAAAAAGTTAAAAATATTTATACTGCCTTATTAAATAATGAACAATGGGTCAAATGTTTATATCGAAAAGAAGGTTCATTTGAGCAAACAGAATATACGCTTAAACCACATGGTATTATCCAATATGGAAATAAGCAATATCTTATGGCAAGTAAGATTGTTGATCAATATAGTGAGTTGCGTACATTTAATATGCAGCGTTTTGATAATGTCAAATTTGCTAAACAGCGTATTAGTGTGGATGTTGATTCATTTGATTTAGATGATTTGGTTGAAGAAAAAGAATATGAAAATGCTCATTTTGAGAGGGAAGAACTTTCAATCAAGCTGCGTTGTGAAAATTATCTGAGAGATGAATTAGAATCTTATCCAATTGATGAATATCAGGATATTATTGATCAGGATGAAGATTATTTTATCCTTGAGGCAAAAATTATTATTACGACCAGTGTTTTAAATTGGTTAGTTGAAAAATCACATTCCATACAAGTGATTGAACCACAAGAGTTATTTGAAAAAGTTAAAGTACATGTCTTGGCTGCACGCAATTATTATGACGTGGACTATGATGATTTAGCAGAATATCGAGATGATGAAAAAGAAGAAAGTGATCTTGATTCATTTTCTGATGATGAATCGGATGCTGAAATTGAGGATATAGATCAGGATTCAGTTGAGCTAGATCATGAGTGAAGATATTTCTATCTATGCTGATGCTGACAAAATGATCTGTTTAGAACATACCAAATTGTATTATAGAAATTTGCGTATTACCGCTTCATTGATTGATGTATTACCAACTCAGTCTAAAGATACAGTCACAATGATTGTGACGGAAAATCAGGATATTTTAGCAGAAATTAATGCGGATCATTTTAACTTTTTGATCCTTATTGTGCCAGAAAGTGTTGTAATGCCTTTAAATACTAATTTGTATAATGCAATTATTTATCGGTATAAACAAAATGAATCCTATCAGGTTGCAATAGAGGAAATACTGGTAAGTTCGGTTTCTTTTATATTTGATCGAGATTATAGTTTAGATTTTTTGGAACTAAAAAAAGCTTTATCTTTTAAGCAAGGGGAATATTTAAATATTGAATATAGTTCTATAAAAATGGAAGTTCTGGATGAAATAGAATTTGATCGTTTTCAATATAATACTTCATTTATTATTCACATGAATTTAAAGTCTTTACAGTTTGAGAAAATGAATGAGGTAATGAGTATTGTTGGGGAAAAGTTAGTTGATGAACATTGGGGTGATATCTTGTATGAAGTAAAAGACTGTGGGGGTATTTTTCCAGAAGAAGTTTTTATTTTATATACCGTTGCAGATTAGATAAGGAGAATGATATAAGTTTAAACAATTAAAAGTATTATGTTTTTGAATGACTAAAGTAGAAATGTCTTAATAAAAAGTGATGGGGAGGTAAAAATATGGAGTTGGCTATACCAGAATTTTCTAATCAATTAGCAAACTTCTTTAATGATTGGAAAAGGCTAGAACGGCAGCAACAGGATGTTGTTCAAGAACAGCTTTCTTTTGAGGAGAATCTTGGACGGTTTTTTAAAGACTGGCGTAAGGTATTTATCAATGATAGGCAACTTGCTCGTTTCTTTAATCAATATCAGTCAGACGAAGTTCAAGCACCTATTCGTGTAGCCCAACAGCAAGGATTAGCGGTGAATGTCTGGCAAATCGCAGGTTTAAAAACTGATGAAGTGCGTCATAGTAAAGTATTGACATGGTTTTTAGATTGTCGGGGCGATCATGGACAGGGGAATGCGATTCTATTGCACCTGTTAAAAGAACTGCCTTTGATGGAAAAATATCAAACTAAACGTTATTTTACGACGGAAGAATGTTGTCCTTTAGGCAATCAGGAAAGTCGGGTCGATATTGAAATTGATGCAGATGAGTTTTTACTTTTTATCGAAATTAAAATTAATGCAACGGAGGGGAAAGATCAATTACAACGTTATATTGATATTGCCCAAGCCAAAGCCAAAAATCGGGATTGGTTGATTGTCTATTTAACAAGAGATGGAAAGTTACCTGAGAAATATAAGCTATATAAGGAACAGGAACGATTGATAGGGCTGTCATGGAAAAAACTTGCTGAAATATTTTATGATTACGCCAAAGATCGTGACGTCAATAATCGTAGTGTATGGTTATTGAAACAATTTGCTGATCATATCAAAAAATTTTAATTTAAATGAATTGCTTTATTCTAGGGGAAAATAATGAGCAATACTAATGCAGCAAAATTAATTATTGAAAATATTCAATTGTTGGAACAGTCAAAAAAGATGATTGAAGATGAAATAGGTGTAAAACTACATGAAGCAGTAGATAAAGTCATCAAGGAGCATATTGATAGTTTTGGAGAGTGGGAAGGATGTTATCAATTTTTAGAAGAAGGGTATATTGCTTTCGCTCCTAATAATTGGAAAGCCAAAATCTCAAATAAATTTCATCAAAATTTTTATGCAAGATATTCTTTAAGCTCTGAAAGTAGTGAAACAGATCAGGAGGGTAATGAATGGTGGTTAAGTAGTTTCCTAAAAAATGATATTGAACGTGTTATCTTTAACTTTTATCCATGGTATGATAATTTTAAAGAAAAGGTTAATAATAAAAAGTGGAAAGAATTTTCCAATGAGCAAAACCAATTAATACCTCAAATTGAGCAGTTAGGCTTTAAATATAATGCTACAAATGGTAGCTGGTATCTTGTTGTAGATGGTATTGAACCAGCAGTTTTTATTGAAAGCTATGAAAATGACGATTTAGAAGATGCTTTAACGCCTATCACAGAAGCATTAGATACTTTGAAACAGGCACATCCATATTTTGATCAAATTGTACAAGCTGCAATCACAAAGTTTGGTCGTATTGATAGTGAAGATGCTGCATAAGTGGATATATTAAAAAGAGCTTTGTCGAAACAAAGCTCTTTTTATGTAAGATAGGGGGAAGAAAATTACTTATGCAACATCCTAGCTTTATCTCTCTGCCAGTCACGGTCTTTTTCTGTGGCACGCTTGTCATGTAACTGTTTACCTTTCACCAGCGCAATCTCCAGCTTAACCAGATGACCTTTCCAATAACAAGCAAGCGGCACACATGAATAACCTTTTTGATTGACGGCACCCAAAAGTTTTTCTAGTTCGCGACGAGAAAGTAATAATTTACGTGTTCGTGTAGATTCAGGAACCACATGCGTTGATGCCGATAATAACGGCTGGATTTGTGAACCGAATAAGAAGGCTTCACCATTTTTAAAAATGACATAACTTTCGGACAGAGTCATACGACCTGCACGTAAAGACTTAACCTCCCAACCTTGGAGGGACATGCCTGCTTCAAATTTTTCTTCGATAAAGTAATCGTGACGTGCTCTTTTATTTTGAGCAATCGTGCCACCATTATGTTTTTTTACTACTGTTGCTTGCGCCATAATTCAAACTTCCACAATTACATATATTGTGCCGTAAAATGCAATCTTTTTCCATCGTTTAGCAATTTCGCGTTTAGAGCTAAATTTGTTAAAATATGTACCTTATCTCATTAACTAGAGTACAACGCATGTCTAAAACACGTGTGATTTATCCGGGGACTTTCGATCCAATTACCAACGGGCACGTTGATTTGGTTGCAAGAGCATCAAAAATGTTTGATGAAGTGGTGGTTGCAATTGCAATTGGTCATCATAAAAATCCAGTGTTTAGTTTAGAAGAGCGTGTAGAATTAGCAAAAGCTTCATTAAGCCATTTGTCTAATGTAGAGTTTGTTGGTTTTGATGGTTTATTGGTCAATTTCTTTCGAGAACAACGTGCAACAGCGGTACTGCGTGGTTTAAGAGCAATTTCAGATTTTGAATATGAATTTCAGTTGGCAAATATGAACCGCCAACTTGATCCTCATTTCGAATCAGTATTTTTAACCCCATCAGAGCAATATTCATTTATTTCATCAACATTAGTAAGAGAAATTGCTCGATTGAAAGGTGATGTGAATAAGTTTGTGCCCGCTGTTGTTGTTGAGGCATTTGAACGTAAACATCAGCAAGGTTGGTAGATGTCTCTTTATATTACTGATGAATGCATTAACTGTGATGTTTGTGAACCAGTATGCCCCAATGAAGCCATTTATATGGGTGAATTGATTTATGAAATTAACCCTGCACTTTGTACAGAGTGCATTGGGCATCATGATCAGCCACAGTGTCAGTTATTTTGTCCAGTTGATTGTATTCCGCTTGATCCTCAGCATGTCGAGTCACAAGATGAGTTGATGGCAAAATATAAAAAATTAACTGCACAAAAAAATGCGAGCAATTAACTTCGATCTTTGATAAGATGCGCCACGAAGTGGGCTGGACGGTCGCTGCTGTGGAGGTCTCCGTGACTGAAACAGGGGAGGAAAGTCCGGGCTTCATAGGGCAAGGTGCCAGGTAACGCCTGGGCGGCGAAAGTCGACGGCAAGTGCAGCAGAGAGTAGACCGCCTCATTCGTGAGGTAAGGGTGAAAGGGTGCGGTAAGAGCGCACCGCGTGTCTGGTAACAGTTCACGGCAAGGTAAACCCCACCAGAAGCAAGACCAAATAGGAATCCTGAGGCACGGCCCGTGCTGGATTCGGGTAGGTCGCTTGAGCGTATGAGTGATTGTACGCCTAGAGGAATGATCGTCCTCGACAGAACCCGGCTTATAGGCCCACTTTTCAAATTTTTTGAAATTGTGCTTGACGTGTGTATTGAAAGTTAAGATAATGCGCCCACAGTTTTCGGCTATGTAGCTCAGTTGGTTAGAGCACCGCACTCATAATGCGGGGGTCACAAGTTCAAGTCTCGTCATAGCCACCATTTTATAGACCACGCTCCTGCGTGGTCTTTTTTTATTTGAACTTTTTGAATTAATTTTTTTCTGTTTGAGAGAAGATTTATTGAAAAGTAATCAAATAAAAATTAAAAGCACAAAAACTGTTCATATATTTCATGTTTTCAATGTCATACACTTGACCTGTTGTATAGAACACTAGATAATGCGTACACAGTTTACGGCTATGTAGCTCAGTTGGTTAGAGCACCGCACTCATAATGCGGGGGTCACAAGTTCAAGTCTCGTCATAGCCACCATTTTATAGACCACGCTCCTGCGTGGTTTTTTTATGTGCTTTTATTGGCTACTCAACTGATCTGATATCAATTGAATATTATTTATAGATTCAAGATAAAAAAAGAATAGCCATCAGATTTTCTGATGGCTTCAGTGGGTTAGCTTCAATGTGATTGAGTTAGAAAATTAGAGAGATATATTGATTTGGTCTCAATATATCTCAGCAGAAAAATAATAATTATAAATACTTTTCAATTGTCGCTAGAGTTTGATGACTTTCATAAAAAGGTTTTATGATCATGGTAATGATAGGTTCTAATACACCATGTTCATCTAAGGCTACAACGACTTTAGGATAAAAACGTACAGCTTCATTTTGAAGATCTGACTCTTCAATTCCGATCGCAGCAAATACATCCTCTAAGCTTTCGTCTTCATAAAAATCGTAGAAAACTTTTACGCCGTATAGGATGAGATCCTGAATGTAGGAAGATTGGCGTAGCTCTTTCCAGTATTCATAAATCATGACAAAGAATTCTTCAACATCCAGAGGTGTGACTTGTTTGGTGTATTCAGACAAAGGTTTAGCTTTGTTATCTTCCCAAATATTACGCGCCAAACTTTCTAAGTCATCGTTTGAAAGTAAGCTTAAATCGGCAAGTTGTTCTTGGATAAAGCGAGCAATACTTTCTTCGATTTTCTGTTCAATGCGTTGTTGTTGACGATGTGAAAAAGTCTTTAGTTTCTGCTGCCACTGATATTTGCTTTCAGAAATTTGTTCTTCGTCAGATTGTGAAAATAATTTTGGTAATTTATTTTGTAAAGTTGTGGTTGCAATATATTGGCATAATTGCTGAATTGAAGGGCTTTCTTTCAAGAAGTGGTTTAAATAATGTCGAATATTTTCTAATTCGAGAAATTTAGATAACCACATTTCAAATTGGCGATCTGAAAAAACATCTTCTAAATGTGCTGAAGACTGTAAAGAAAAAACATGCAAGCGTTGAGCAATTTCACCAATAAACTCTAACAGTCCAGCACCCAGCTGCATTTCAAATGCATAACGCTTAACAACGGCTTGGATTTGTTCAAGCTCTATTACTTCTTTCAGTTTGATATTTGGTGCATGTTGTAGAAACAACTGAATAAACTGCTGAAAGAACTCAGCAGAAAGCTGTGTAGTAAGTTGATTTTTATAAAATGCCACTTGCTCAAGCATAAGTGCTTGAGCAAGTAATTGTGACTTTTCAGAAACAATTTTTTCAGTCATTCGCGGTCCATCCATTGACGATAGGGTAGCGTCGTTCGCGACTGAAAGCACGTGAACTAATCCGTGGGCCAATTGCACCCTGACGACGCTTATATTCATTACGATCAACTAAGCGTATTACTTTTTCAACCACTTCAGCTTCGTAGCCTTTTGCAATTATGTCTGCTTGGCTAAGATCTTCTTCGATATAAGCGTATAGAATTGCATCAAGTACATCATAAGCAGGTAAAGAGTCTTGGTCTGTTTGATCAGGACGCAGCTCTGCTGAAGGTGGACGAGTAATGACACGCTCAGGGATCACAGGTGTTTCACTTAAAGTATTACGGTATTTTGCTAACTCGAAGACGATGGTTTTATAGACATCTTTTAATACAGAGAAGCCACCGACCATATCACCATATAGTGTGCAATAACCGACTGAAATTTCAGACTTGTTACCTGTTGAAAGTACAAGGTTGCCAAACTTATTTGATAAACCCATGAGCAGCGTACCACGGGTGCGCGCTTGCAAGTTTTCTTCCGTTGCATCCGCTGGTGTGTTGCCAAAGAACGGGAATAAGGTCTGCATGAAGCTATTTACGATTGGGTGAATCTCTGCAATACCGAAAGTTACACCCATACGACGTGCTTGTTCTGTTGCATCTTCTACACTCATTTGAGAGGTGTAAGTATAAGGCATCATCACGGCTTGTACTTTATCAGCACCAATCGCATCAACAGCAATAGCAAGTGTCAAGGCTGAATCGATTCCACCCGATAAGCCCAAGATCACACCAGGGAAACCCGAGCGTTGTACGTAGTCACGTGTTGCCATAACCAATGCTTGATAGATTTCGGCAAAAGTATCTAAAGTTGGGATGGCATTAGCAGTTTTAAATCGTTTTTGCTCTGCATCATATTCAGTCACATAAACAGATTCTTGAAAACTTGGTGCTTGTAATGCAAGTTCGCCATTTTTATTACTAACAAAACTTGAACCATCAAAAATAAGATCGTCTTGTCCACCCACTTGATTGACATAAACAATATTCAGATTCAGTTGTTTTGCGAGTTCATTTAATGTTTGGATGCGATGCTGTGGTTTACCGACTTCATACGGAGAAGCATTTAAGACAAGCACAGTTTCAACATTCAGTTGGCTAAGTTGTTTGACGGTATGCAGTGACCAAACATCTTCACAAATCAGTACACCAAACTTATGACCTAAATACTCAAAAACGAGATGTTGATGACCATCTTGGAAATAACGTTTTTCGTCAAAGACGCCATAATTTGGTAAGTTCTGTTTGTTGTATATTCCTAAAACTTGCCCATCTTTAATCACTGCGGCTGAGTTGTAACGGTGACCATCTTCAGTTTGATGTACGAAACCGAATACCATGACGATATCTTTTACTTCACTTAATTGAGCGAACGCTTTTTGAGTGCGTTTTTGTAAATTTGGGCGAAGTAATAAGTCTTCAGCTGGGTAACCTAGCGTAGAAAGTTCAGGGAAGATGATCAGATCAGCCTGTTGTTGTTTCGCTAAATTTGCTTGCTCAACCATCTTTTGAGTATTTGCGTCAATATTGCCAATATGCGGAGAAAATTGAGCAAGGGCAATTTTAAAATTTTTCATTCAAACCTAATCCTAAGTCTTAACAAGTGCTGATATACAAGTTCTTGATTTGTGTAAGTATAATTTTAAAGAACGTTGTATATCATAGCGCCAAGTATTCTATATCTTAAAGAAAAATGACAAGGTGTCTAATATATACTAATTGCACATTTTTCTGCGTAAAAATAACAAGTTTTTCTGTCTTAAAGAGCAACATTTTTAAATGGTTGCGTAGTAATGGTGCATGACTATGAATAAACTTAGCATTGTCATTTATTCTTTTTCTTCGTGTCACTTTCGCATACCGAAATGACAGTTCAATGACATGAATAGAAACACTCTTTTAGCTTATTTCGGTAATGGGATAAAAAATACAAAAAATTAGAGTTTTCGTAAAATTTAAATCTATCAAAAACATAATTTTATTGAATTGAATCTTTTTTGACCGTTCGTCGGGAATCCTTTTGCTACACTTGAGTGTACAAATGTCCACTGCTATTATCCTAATTAATGTGAACATCTGTACACTAGATGTAACAGTAAAAATATGCATTTCGCATATAAAAAGAGGTAATAGAAATGTCAGTTGTATTTTTTCCAGTAATTGCGTTTGGTTTAGCTGTTGTAGTTGGTCGTATTGGTACTTTAATGTTCCAAGAGCAAGTACAAGAGTCAGAGTAAGTTTGATTAATTAAACTTTTGATGAGAGGTAATAAGTTATGGTGATTCCAACAATCTTATATCCAGTAATTGCTTTTGGATTGGCAATTGGTGTGGGACGTATCGGTACAATTGTTAAAGATGCGATGCGTGTAGATTTTACGACTGAAATGGATGATAGTCATGAACTTAGCTCAGAGAGCAGTAAAAACACAGCAGCATAGAATTGCTAATGATGTTTCAAGCTGAAAAGCCCTGTAAATAAACGACAGGGCTTTTTATTGATTCAAAATAATATTTGGAATCTTCTTTAAAAAAATATCTCGTGCAATATCACCTTGTTGTTCAATGTTGTAACTAGTGAAAGTCTTGGTTTGAATAAATTGATAATGATAGGGATTATACTTTTTAAAACTTAGATAGTAGCCTGTCTGTAACAACATTCCTTTTAAGATGACATTGGTTTTTTGTTGAAATTGCAAGATGTGGGCGAGTTCATGAATAAAAATTGCCTGAAGGTCTAATGAGCAATTTGAATAATCCTGATAAAAATGTTGTTTATGTACAAATAGATTGCCGTTTGGTGCCATAAAAATATTAACAGGCTGCCAAGGGAGATAGGGGATATTGAAAATCTTAACTTCTGCATAGTTAATCAAGTCGCCAAATACGGGGCGTGCCATGGCGATTTCGCCTGACGTCAATCCACGATATTGGAACTCATTCATTTTAAGATAAAGGATTAGGTTTGCAATGAAGCCTGCCTTTAATCTTTGTATATATGTTTGAAATGATTTGATCATTTGAACTATAGATAGGAAAAGTGAGGGTGATCAGAATATTTTAGAATAAAAAAACCCCAGTTAGAACTGAGGTTTTACGACCACTAAGATGACCACGGCAAATAAGATCAAGGTTGGCATTTCATTAAAAAAACGCCAGAACTTGTGCGATTTATAGTGCGCATTACCAATTAGCTTTTTGCGGTAATAACCACAGACAAAGTGGTAAATCACCAATAATCCAACCAGACCGACTTTGAAATAGAACCATAAGGCTTCATGATAATGTCGGGTCGCATTCCCCCAGTCAACCAGAAAGTGGGCGGTAATTAATGTGGCAATCATCGATGGCCACATAATTCCACGATACAACTTGCGTTCCATCACTTCAAAGCGTTGATGACTAACGGTATCTTCGCTCATGGCATGATAAACATAAAGACGTGGTAAGTAGAACAATGCAGCGAACCAGCAAACCACAGCAATAATATGTAATGCTTTTACCCACAAAAAAGCATCAGAAGGTGCATCCATCGATAATCCTACGCAGGATTATGCATCCCACTTCTTGAAAATAAGGCAAGCGTTTACGCCGCCAAAACCAAAACTGTTACTCATCACAGTATTCAGTTTTGCATCACGTTTTTCAAGTACAATATCGAAACCTTGTGCGCCTTCATCAAGCTCAGTCACGTTGATGTTTGGAGCAATAAAGTCATTTTGCATCATCAATACAGAATAAATCGCTTCTTGAACACCTGCAGCACCTAAGCTGTGACCCGTCATTGATTTAGTTGAACTAAGTGGTGGAACTTGTCCTTCCCCAAATGCACGCTCCATTGCTTTAAGCTCAGTCACGTCACCCGCAGGTGTTGAAGTCCCGTGAGTATTGACATAATCGATTTGTTCTACACCGTGCTGTTTTGCTTCATCAAGTGCCATGAGGATACAGCGAGTCGCACCCTCACCACTTGGGGCAACCATATCTGCACCATCGCTGTTCGCTGCATAAGCAACAACTTCAGCCAAGATGTTCGCACCACGTGCTTGTGCATGCTCAAGTGATTCAAGAACCACAAAGCCACCACCACCTGCGATCACGAAACCGTCACGGTCAGCTGAATAAGGACGAGATGCTGTTTCTGGTGTATCGTTATATTTAGAACACAATGCACCCATAGCATCAAAAAGTAAGCTTTGAGACCAGTGATCTTCTTCACCACCACCAGCAAGCATTAAATCTTGTTTACCCAATTGAATTAAGTTGTAAGCATAACCAATTGCATCAGCAGAAGTTGCACAGGCACTGGTAATTGAGTGAGCAATACCTTGTAGTTTTAATGCAACGCCGACATTGGCAGTAATGGTATTACTCATATTACGAGGAACAAAGAAAGGACCAATTTTACGTGCGCCTTTTTCTTCTAATAGTTTAACCATCTCTGCAACAGAAGCAGTTGAGTTACCGCCGCTACCACCTGCAATACCATAACGAGGGTTATTTGCTAGATCCTCTTGTTTTAGACCCGCATGTTCTACGGCTGCAATCGCTGCGTTATAAGCATACATTGCACATACACCCATAAAACGCTTGATTTTACGATCAATACCATCAAAATCCTGTTCAGCAGCAGCGCTGACATGACTTTTAAAATTTAATTCGGCATAAGTTGGATTAAAACGTGTTCCTGAGATTCCATTTTTTAAAGAATGAGTGACATCTTCTAAAGAGTTACCGATACATGAGTTAATGCCCATACCAGTGATTACAACACGTTTCATTTACAGATCCCTTTTATGGTAATACGAAGCCTTGTGCATATCGCTATAAGTACAAATCAGGAGAAAATAACGATTTAAATGGCTTATGAGTGAATGACACCATCATAGCAGAAAGGTTTTTTATTTCTTATGGCAAATTTTATGCCTATTTCTAGTTGTGTGAATATTCGTAAATATAAATGTAGTTGAGACAAAAGGTAATGAAAGAACACAGATAAAAGTTGAGATAAATTTGCATTCAACCTAGTATTTACCTAGAGATGCAAAGATTATAGAACAGAGGTACTTGATGACAAAATCTAAAAACAAGCAATCTTCAGGTTTATTTACCCAAGCCTTTGGAGTGGCTAAAAAGCTCAGTTCAGAAATACAAAAACTTCAAACTGCGCCTAAAACATTAGCAACTGGATCTACAGATTCATCGAATGTGATCGAAGGGAAGGCGCATTTTAAAAGCCCATTTAAGATTGAGCAATACGAAAGCCCACAACATATGTTACGTCAACAGTTACCTAAATTGTCCCATCAACTTTTAGGTCGTCATTACACAAAAGTAAATAATGTTGCCTCTTTCATTTCACCTGACATGGGCGAAAAAGTTTCTGATTATTTATTTCAGTGGTTGAATGAATTTAGCTCGAATACTTCACTTACAGAAAAGATTCTGGAAGAAGCAGGTGTAAAAGATATTACCGAACTCACTCAAGATACGGGGCGTTCTCAACGTTTAAGTCAGGCATTAATCGAACAAAATAAATTATTAGCCGCTGCGCAAGGCGTTATCACGGGTGCTACAGGAGTTTGGGGTGCAGCTGTTGATATTCCTGCCTCGATTGTTCTAGCACTAAGAACAATTTATCAAACGGGTCGCTCTCATGGCTTTGATTTGGCCGATGAGGCAGATCAAGAAGTGGTTGCCTTTATTTTTAAAGAAATTGATTTGGGTATTATTGCTGAAAAACAAACAGTATTGATTGCATTAAAAGCGTTGAAGTCGATGTTAGAAACCCATGACTTACAACAGTTTCAGCAGTTGCTTGGATCGAGCAACGATGTTGAACTTGTAAAGAAATGGTTAGTTGATGAGGAAGGACAGTTTAAATGGGGGTGGTTAAATCATATCCCTCAAGCATCTGTGATTGGTAAATTAACGCCAGTTGCTGGTGCTGCTTTAGGTGGCTTTTATAGTTGGCGTTTACTCGAAGATGTTGGACACAAGGCACAATCTGTTTTCGGGGCAGCACGTTTTTATTTGAATGAATATCCGAATGAAGATCTTTCACCCTTAGAAGCCTATTACAAAGCGGAAGCATTATTAAGAAAGCCAAATTCACGATTGTTAAATGCAACAGAGACTACGACAAATGCAATAAGTAGTGTTGATGAAAGCAAAAATGATGTGATTACCAATGTTTCAGTGCAATCTAAAGATCATGTTGCTAAAGAAATTCAGACGAATGAAAACGTTGAGCAGGGTATTCAACAGCTTGCATCAGAGCATGTGGTCAAGCACGAACATACTGAACAGCAACCTGCTTTGAAAGAGCAATCAAATGAATTACTCACTTCTGATGAATCGGAACTATCTACAGAACCAAAAACAATCGATATAGAGCCTGCATCAACAAAACACAGTTAATTATTTGTTGGTGTGATTTAGACATCAATAAAACAACAAAATTATAGAAATGGTCAACAGTTGCTTTATCTTGCATTGTTGACCATTTTTACTTCTTGGCTTACAATTATGTGCCCTTAAAAAGAGGTGTTTTTCTTTTTAAGGTTGTTTAATCACGGGAGAATTGCCAAATGGCAACAACAAATCAGTTGATCCGTAAGGGTCGTACAACTTTGATTGAAAAATCAAAAGTTCCTGCGTTGAAGGCTTGTCCACAACGTCGTGGTGTATGTACACGTGTATATACGACTACTCCTAAAAAACCTAACTCAGCAATGCGTAAGGTTTGCCGTGTTCGCTTAACTTCTGGTTTTGAAGTATCAAGCTATATCGGTGGTGAAGGTCATAACTTACAAGAACACAGTGTTGTTCTAATCCGTGGTGGTCGTGTTAAAGACTTACCAGGTGTACGTTACCATACCGTTCGTGGTTCTTTAGACTGTGCTGGCGTGAAAGATCGTAACCAGTCACGTTCTAAATACGGTGCTAAACGTCCTAAGAAGTAATTCTAGGCAACCAGCCCAAACAACCCTTTAGCGTTTCGCTTGTTTGAATTCTTCATAGATTTGTAATTCAAGCGACGTATAGTAAGGCCAGCGTAGCGTACATGGCACTTGTACAAACTGCCGGATCATCCTGAAGTGTCATAATATTAGGTGTATTAAAATGCCAAGACGTCGCGTAGTCGCTGCTCGTGAGATCCTTCCAGATCCAAAATTTAGCAGCCAAACAATCGCTAAATTCATGAACCACGTAATGCAAGATGGTAAAAAATCTGTAGCTGAAGGTATCGTTTACGGTGCTTTAGAGCGTGTTCAAGAAAAAAACAAAGTAGACCCAGTTGAATTTTTCGAGACTACTCTTGAAAAAGTTCGTCCTATGGTCGAAGTAAAAGCACGCCGTGTTGGTGGTGCTACTTATCAAGTACCTATGGAAGTACGCCCATCCCGTCGTACTGCCTTAGCAATGCGTTGGTTAGTAGATGCTGCTGCTAAGCGTTCTGAAAAAACGATGGCTTTACGTCTTGCTGGTGAGTTGCTTGATGCAGCTGAAGGTAAAGGTGCAGCGATCAAAAAACGTGAAGACGTGCATCGTATGGCTGAAGCCAACAAAGCCTTCTCTCACTACCGTTTCTAAACGGATAAAACAGTCCCTAATCAGGAGAATATTCATGCGTACAGCAGCTCGATTCAACATCGCTCTTTATCAAAGTGGGAGCTTTGCGGGTATTTAAGTTGCCTGCTTGGATATTCGTGCGCATCAATTTAATTGATGCGTCCTGTTTTAAAGATAACATTTAGGAATGTAAGACATCATGGCTCGCCAAACCCCGATTACTCGTTACCGTAACATTGGTATTTCTGCGCACATTGACGCAGGTAAAACAACTACAACTGAACGTATCTTGTTCTACACAGGTGTATCTCACAAAATTGGTGAAGTACACGATGGTGCAGCAACAATGGACTGGATGGAACAAGAGCAAGAGCGTGGTATTACCATTACTTCTGCTGCTACGACTTGTTTCTGGTCTGGTATGGGCAACCAATTCGAACAACACCGTATCAACGTAATTGATACACCGGGACACGTTGACTTCACAATTGAAGTTGAGCGTTCTATGCGTGTTCTTGATGGTGCGTGCATGGTTTACTGTGCTGTTGGTGGTGTTCAACCTCAGTCTGAAACTGTATGGCGTCAAGCTAACAAATATAAAGTGCCTCGTTTAGCATTCGTGAACAAGATGGACCGTACTGGTGCAAACTTCTTCCGTGCTGTAGAGCAAGTTAAAACTCGTTTAGGCGGTAACCCTGTACCTATCGTTGTACCAATCGGTGCAGAAGATACATTTGCAGGTGTTGTAGATCTTATCGAAATGAAAGCGATTATCTGGGATGAACCATCTCAAGGTATGAAGTTTGAATATGGTGAGATTCCTGCTGACCTAGTTGATACTGCTAACGAATGGCGTACTAACATGGTTGAAGCGGCTGCTGAAGCTTCTGAAGAGTTAATGGACAAGTACCTTGAAGAGGGTGATCTTTCTAAAGAAGACATCGTTGCAGGTTTACGTGCTCGTACATTAGCATCTGAAATCCAAGTGATGCTTTGTGGTTCAGCGTTCAAAAACAAAGGTGTTCAACGTATGTTGGATGCTGTGATTGAATTCTTACCATCGCCAACAGAAGTTAAAGCGATCGAAGGTATCCTTGACGATAAAGCTGAAACTAAAGCATCTCGTGAAGCATCTGACGAAGCTCCGTTCTCTGCGCTTGCGTTCAAAATCATGAACGACAAATTCGTAGGTAACTTAACTTTCGTACGTGTTTATTCTGGTGTCCTTAAACAAGGTGACCCAGTATATAACCCAGTTAAGTCTAAGCGTGAACGTATCGGTCGTATCGTGCAAATGCATGCGAATGAGCGTCAAGATCTTGATGAAATCCGTGCAGGTGATATCGCAGCGTGTGTAGGTCTTAAAGACGTTACTACGGGTGATACATTATGTGATGAGAAAAACATCATTACACTTGAGCGTATGGAATTCCCTGAGCCAGTAATTTCATTGGCTGTTGAACCAAAAACTAAAGCTGACCAAGAAAAAATGTCAATTGCTTTAGGTCGTTTAGCGAAAGAAGATCCATCGTTCCGTGTACGTACTGACGAAGAATCTGGTCAAACAATTATTGCTGGTATGGGTGAGCTTCACCTTGACATCATCGTTGACCGTATGAAACGTGAGTTCGGTGTTGAAGCGAATATCGGTAAACCAATGGTTGCTTATCGTGAAACGATTAAGAAAACTATTGAGCAAGAAGGTAAATTCGTACGTCAAACAGGTGGTAAAGGTAAATTCGGTCATGTATATGTTCGTTTAGAGCCACTTGATGTTGAAACTGCTGGTAAAGAATACGAATTCGCTGAAGAAGTTGTTGGTGGTGTAGTACCAAAAGAATTCTTCGGTGCAGTTGATAAAGGTATTCAAGAACGTATGAAGAATGGTGTCTTGGCTGGTTACCCAGTTGTGGGCGTTAAAGCTGTTCTTTTTGACGGTTCTTACCACGATGTCGACTCTGATGAATTGTCGTTCAAAATGGCTGGTTCTTATGCGTTCCGTGATGGTTTCATGAAAGCAGATCCAATTCTTCTTGAACCTATCATGAAAGTTGAAGTAGAAACTCCAGAAGACTACATGGGCGATATCATGGGTGACTTAAACCGTCGTCGTGGTATGGTTCAAGGTATGGACGATCTTCCTGGTGGAACTAAAGCAATTAAAGCAGAAGTTCCATTGGCTGAGATGTTTGGTTACGCGACTCAAATGCGTTCTATGTCTCAAGGTCGTGCGACATACTCTATGGAATTTGCTAAATATGCTGAAACTCCACGTAACGTGGCTGAAGGCATCATCGCTAAGTTCCAAGCTGGCGGTAAAAAAGGTGACGACGAGTAATCTTTCGATTACTATATTACCCAACTAAAATTTAGTTAAAAAACCAAGTGCTCATGGGCGACCCTCATGAGCAGTTTATAAAGGAAGATCATCATGGCTAAAGCCAAGTTTGAACGTAATAAACCACACGTAAACGTGGGTACAATTGGTCACGTTGACCATGGTAAAACAACTTTAACTGC
>NZ_NHRQ01000008.1:0-97707 GCF_002165335.1 Acinetobacter sp. WCHA29 | reverse complement strand
CTCGATCGGTCACTTTACCTAGGCAAAAAGGTTCCATTTTTGCCCATTGGGCATCAGTAAGTATGTATCTATCCATAGTACTATTATAAATTAATCAGTACCCTTTGTTAATTCTCAACAAGCCCTAATATTTTGCCACTTTGAGCCTTTAAAACTTTGAAATTGCCAACCTTGATTATAATAAAGATTAATATCCCAAGTTACACAGGTATAGTCGATTTCAAGCCCTTGGATATCGAACTCCGTTGCAATATCCTCTAAGTAATAAGATGATCGGGTATCATCTTGATGATTTAAAAACCAATCAGTTGGAGATATATCATTCTTAACATAAATACCTTCTGCTTTTAGTCTTTTAGCGCCTGAACTTGCAATCAGCCCAATTCGCTCAGTACCTCTAGCTTGATGTTTTAACCAGGTTTTTGCCTTGGCTAAGTCTCTCGTGATTTTAATTGGATAATTATGTTTGATGTCTTGGTAAATTTGAGCGGCTTGATCATTTTCATTTTCTAAAATAGATTGGATTAATGACGCAACTTTTTCACTTCGAAATGAGCGGACAGAGGTAGCTAAATGAAGATCAGTTCTTTGATGTCCATGTTGCTGTAACCAATTTGATAAATCTGGATCATTTAGATAGGTATTAGGTTCAGCCAAAATTTTATCTGAATAATAAATATCCCAAGATGAGTATTTTGTTTTTAGCGACTCAATCCATTCTGAAACACCTGCTTCACCTGTATTGATTTCTTGTCCGCCTCCGATTAAACATATAATTGCACACCAGTCATCATGTCGATCCATTACACTGATTAGATATTCTGGTTCAGACATATCAAAGTTTGGAATTCCTTTTTTCTGTTGCATGAACTTGGAGACTTGTTCTTTTTGCCAAGCTCTTTGTGCTTCATCGAAAACAACAACTTTTTCAATCGGCGCATGAGGTGTTCTTAAATTATCATCTCTAAAATGATGAATATTTTGAATAAAAGCCTTGGCTTTTCGTTCAGCCTCTGTACGTGAAACTCTCTGGCCACTTTTTTTAGCAGATTCTACCGAATCTCTGGTTAAAGCTTCTCTCAGTACATCTACTAACGGACCATTACCAGATAAAAATACTGAATGTTCTGATTCATCTGCTTTAAGTCGCTCATTCGCGATATTTAGACCCGCAAGAGTTTTCCCGGCCCCGGGAACACCCGTCAAAAAGCAGATTGATTTTTTATGTTGGGTTTTAGAGTCTTCGATAATTGTATTTATTAAATGAGAGGTATTTGATAGGTTAATTGTACCGGCATCACTCCTTGAAATTTCTTTAACACTATGACCTTTATATAAGGCTTGAGCAGCCTCAATAATCGTTGGTGTCGGTTTATAAACGCTATTTTCCCAATTATGAATATCTAAGCTTTCTGTAGTTTTTGCTTGGTCTAAAATTTGAAGCAATATCTCTTTGAAATTTTCTTTATTACATAAAATGCAAGTGGTCAGGTTCAATGAATCATTGATATTAGAGGGTTTACTTGGAGCATTTGTAGCAATAAGAATGGGGACAATCGTTTTATTATGGCTCCCTTCATGAAAATTCTGTAAGTCGAGGCAATAGTCGATTGTTTGATTTTGAGCATAGTTTGAATAATTTCTGTCGCCTACTTTGAACTCAATTACACAGATCAAATTATTAATAATTAAAATGTTATCTACTCGTTTGCCCATTCTGGGGATAGAAAACTCGAAATATAAATGTCCACAAACATCTTTAAGCGCTTGTTGTAGAAATTCAATTTGTTCTAGCCAAGCATTTTTCTGCAAATCTTCTAAATCATGTTGATGGTGGCGTGCCAGTTGTCCAAAAATTGTATTTTTATTTTCGTTTAAAAAAGAATCTATTGAACTTTGATAATAACTTGTATTCATTGTGAGTTTTTTAAATTTAAAAATCTTAGATTGAACAATATCTTAGCATCAAAAATAATCAATTACTTAAAATACTATGACTTCTACTCGAAGTCACAATATGCACTTTACAAACCAAGCACTTGCTTGGTAGTGTATAGGCATTCAAAAATAATACATGAATGGATCTTATCAAAATGGCTTACCAATCAATTTTCAGAGCAGATGCATTTGCTGACAAAGTGATTGTCGTGACAGGCGGAGGTTCTGGTATTGGCCGTTGTACCGCACACGAATTGGCTTCTTTGGGCGCTCAGGTGGTGATCACAGGGCGCAAAATTGAAAAGTTAGAAAAAGTCAGCCAAGAAATTTTAGAAGATGGTTGCAAAGTCCATTTCATCGTCTGTGATAACCGTGATGAAGAACAAGTCAAAAACATGATTGCGGAAGTCATTGAAAAATTTGGCAAGCTAGATGGTCTTGTTAATAACGCAGGTGGGCAATTTCCATCTGCACTTGAAAGTATTTCTGCCAATGGCTTTGATGCTGTAGTACGTAATAACCTGCATTCAACTTTTTACCTGATGCGTGAAGCCTATAACCAATGGATGGCAAAACACGGCGGTAGCATTGTCAATATGGCTGCTGATATGTGGGGCGGTATGCCAGGTATGGGACATTCTGGTGCAGCACGTTCAGGTGTGGATAACCTAACCAAAACCGCTTCAGTCGAGTGGGGACGTTCAGGCGTTCGGGTTAATTGTGTCGCGCCGGGTTGGATTATTTCTTCTGGTATGGATAACTACAGTGGTGACTTTGCCAAATTTATTATTCCAAGTTTGGCAGGTAATGTGCCCTTAAAACGAATGGGTACTGAGTCGGAAATTTCTTCAGCGATTTGTTATTTACTCTCTGATGCTGCTGCATTTGTTTCAGGTGTGACCTTAAAAGTTGATGGTGCAGCTTCACAAGGAACACGGATGTATCCGTTAGCAGATGCAACCAATAGCCAGTCTTTTAATGGCTTCCATCGTGCATTTATTCCTGATGTACTCAAAGGTCAGATTGAAAAAGCAGAACAACAATCTGCCCAAGAGCAAGATGCAAACAAGGATTAAATTATGACTATTCTTCAATCTGAAATTGCAGTCGGTAGTGAACAATATCAACAAAATAGAGATGCTTTATTAAGCCAAATTGCAGAAGTGCGTGCCGTACAGCAAAAGGGCATTGATAAGTCATACGCCGCAAAACCAAAGTTTGACAAGAAAGGTAAAATTCTTCCACACGAACGTGTACGTTTACTTCTCGATGCTGATTCACCTTTTGTGGAGTTATGCGGTCTCGTTGGCTACAACATGCATGATGATAAAGATGGCTCTGAAGCGGGTGGGGGTATTATTGCGGGAATTGGTTTTGTCAGTGGCGTTCGTGCTTTGGTCACTGCCAGTAATAGCGCAATCAAAGGCGGCACCATGTCACCGATGGGTGTACAAAAAACCTTACGTTTGCAAAAGATTGCGCTTGAACAAAAATTACCGATTGTGACATTGACCGAAAGTGGCGGCGCAAATTTAAACTATGCAGCCGAAGTATTTACTTATGGCGGTATGACTTTTGCCAATCAGGCACGAATGTCTGCGGCAGGGATTCCGCAGATATCTGTTGTACATGGTAATGCCACCGCAGGTGGGGCATATCAACCAGGTTTATCTGACTATGTGATTGCCGTGCGTAAGCAAACCGAAATGTTATTGGCTGGTCCCCCATTATTGTTAGCAGCAACAGGTGAAGTGGCAACGGCTGAGGAACTCGGTGGTGCTGAAATGCATACTCAGGTTTCTGGTGTAGCGGAATATCTGGCTGAAAATGATGCTGATGGCATTCGTATTGCTCGTGAAATTTTTGAGCATTTGAACTGGAAAGAACAAACCAAAAGTCTCGATCAGGATTATAAAGAACCTCGTTACTCAGCCGAGGAATTGTTAGGCATTATTCCGCAAGATCCGAAGCAACCTTTGGATATGAAAGAAATTGTGGCGCGGATTATTGATGATTCAGACTTTTTAGAATTTAAACAAGAATATGATGCGCTTACTGTTTGCGGTTGGGCAAAAATGGGTGGGGTACATATTGGAATTATCACCAATAATGGCCCCATCACACCACAAGGTGCAGTGAAAGCCGCACAGTTTATTCATCTTTGTGAACAAACCCAACGACCACTTTTATTCTTGCATAACACCACGGGTTTTATGGTCGGAACGGATGCTGAACAAAACGGCATTATTAAACATGGTTCTAAGCTGATCCAAGCGGTTGCCAACGCGACTGTACCCAAAATCTCTATCATTGTTGCTGGTTCTTATGGAGCAGGTAACTATGCCATGTGTGGACGTAGTTTATCGCCAAACTTTATTTTTGCTTGGCCAAATTCACATGTGGCGGTGATGGGTTCAGCTCAAGCTGGAAAAGTGTTGCGTATCGTGGCTGAAGGGAAGCAAAAAGCTTCAGGTATGGAGCCGAATCCACAAATGTTGGATTTTCTAGAACAAAGTACATCGATGAAATTGGAACAGCAATCGACCGCTTTATTTAATACAGCGATGTTACATGATGACGGCATTATCGATCCTAGAGATACACGTAAAGTATTGATCTTCTTGCTACAGACCATTTATGAAGCACAGCAACGCGAGTTAAATCCAACGCGTTTTGGTGTGTCTAGATTTTAATTTTTAATACCCGCATCCTAGCCTTCTCCCTGAGGGAGAGGGGAAAAACAATTTTTAAGGAAAAAAATAATGAAATTTACCGCAGAGCATGAAGCATTACGCCGTACCGCACGTCATTTTGTAGAAAAGGAACTTAATCCGTTTATTCCCGAATGGGAAGCAGCGGGACGTTTTCCGATCCATGACGTCTTTAAGAAAATGGCAGATTTAGGCTTGCTAGGTATTTGTAAGCCCGAAGAAAACGGCGGCTTGGGTTTAGATTATTCGTATAACCTTGTGGTGGCAGAAGAATTAGGACGTGCAGCATGTGGTGGTGTGCCTTTGGCGATTGGTGTGCAAACCGATATGGCAACACCTGCACTTGCTCGTTTTGGTAGTAAAGAACTGAGAGAAGAGTTTCTGAATCCTGTGATTCGTGGTGAATATGTGGCTTCGATTGCAGTTTCAGAAGTGCATGCAGGTTCAGATGTTGCAGCGGTTAAAACCACCGCAAAAAAAGATGGTGATGATTATGTGATTAATGGCAGCAAAATGTGGATTACTAATTCACTGCAAGCAGACTTCTTCTGCTTACTTGCCAATACCTCTGACGACAAACCACATGTCAATAAATCAATGATTATTGTTCCTGCGAAGACTGCAGGCATTAGTTTCTCAGAACCACTGAATAAGCTAGGAATGCGCTCCACCACAACGGCTCAAGTTTATTTCGATAACGTTCGTGTACCACAGCGCAATCTGGTGGGTGCTGAGGGTATGGGCTTCATGATGCAGATGATGCAGTTTCAGGAAGAACGTATGTGGGCATGTGCAAATGCTGTGGGTGGTTTGGAAAATGTGATTCAACAAACCATTGATTATACGAAAGAACGGACGACATTTGGTCAGCCACTCATCAATAATCAATATGTGCATTTCCGTTTTGCTGAATTGATGACTGAAGTTGAAGCGCTAAAAGCACTTACTTATCAAGCTTGTGAACAACACATTGCTGGTGAAAATGTCACCATGATGGCTTCGATGGCAAAGCTCAAAGCAGGGCGCTTAACTCGAGAAGTGGCGGATAGCTGCCTACAATATTGGGGTGGAAATGGCTTTATGTGGGAGAACCCTGCTTCGCAACTGTACCGTGATGGACGTTTAGGTTCCATTGGTGGTGGTGCAGATGAAATCATGCTCGGAATTATCTGTAAATTGATGGATATCTTGCCGAAGAAGCAGAAAGGGTGATCTAAAGTTAATTTATATTTTAGCTATGTCTAAATCCTCCCTGAGATGCGGCTTAAGCATCGTGGTAGGGAGGATTTAGAAAGGTAAAATTAAAAATACTGAAAGATTGTTATACATCAAGTAGCTAAAGTGTGGCTTTGCATTATCCCGATAATAAAACGAAATATTTTACCTATAACAATAGTTGTGAAATCTTTATAAAAACATCAATATTTATTTGATATCAATTATTTAATTTTTTCAATTCATCGCAATTTTTTCCCTCTAGATTGTCATGTTCAGGGTATTCACTTATGATGTTTGTGATGACCTACTAAAATAGAATGTTATACAAATACCCAGAATATTTAAAAAAATATTGGCCTTTTGTCGTGTGCAACATACAACACATGGAACAAAGATATGCAAAGCATAATGCAGCGGCTCCAACATAAATGGCGTATTCGCATGGTGATGACCATGATGATGATCATTGCCATCACATTGACATCCGTCACTTTTACAACAGTTAACTGGTTTGAGGCAAAGACTTTGCTTCTGGATGCCGCAACTAGCAAGGCGGAAATGACCAGTCAAATCACGGAACAAAAAGTACAACAAATTATTGATCCTGCTGAAGCACTGCTGCGCGTTCTGGCCTTTGATCCTGTGGTTGAAGCCAGCACATTGCCCCAGCGGTTGCAACGCCTAGAGGCCTTTACTACCAATTTGTATGCCAATCCATTATTAACGGCTGTGTATATTGGCTATGATAATGGTGATTATTTTCTGGTGAGTCCATTAACCAAGGCGACATTACGTCAGAGCTATCGCGCACCAGAACAGGCAAAATACGTGGTTCGCACATTGTTGGGACAGGTAGCAGAAAAGCGTACACACCAACTTTTATTCTATGATCAGCAGCTCAACCTGATTGAGCAACGTATAGATCCAGACTATGTGTATGATCCTCGGCAACGTCCCTGGTATAACAATGCGCTTGCCACCACAGATGTTGCCATTTCAAAACCCTATATTTATGCAGATACACCTTTGATGGGTGTAACACTTTCCATGCGCAGTAGTAATTCCCATGCGATTGTTGCGATGGATTTACCCTTAAATGGAATTAAGGATGCACTGCAACAATTGAGTATTACCCCCCATAGTCAAATTGCATTGGTGGATAGTCAGGGTGAGGTGATTGGGGTCAATATGGGTTCAGCTATTGATCAAGTCACATCCAACACACAAGCCCCTGCACTGCAACATTTGGAAAACACAGCTTTATTACAGTTGTGGCAGTTACCATCACAAACTCAGGTGATGACCTATCAGGCTGATGATCAAGAATGGTTTGGGCGAAAGATTGAACTTGCCCAATATCGTGAACTGGGGTTACAGCTATTGGTTGCCATTCCAAGTCAAGAGCTACTCAAGGATTTGCCTGTTTATCGCCGCCAGATGATTGGGATTGCGATTGTTTTGGGGATGCTGCTTCTTGCTTTGGGGGCATGGCTTGGTCATCGTATTGGCCAGATTATTGAACAGCATATTCGTCGTGTTCGGCAGATGTCACATTTTGATTTTAGTCGTCCTAGCCCTGAGTTTAGTTTGTTGTATGAAGCCTATCAATTGACGGATGTTACGGATGATGTGAGCCGTACCATGGAAGCATTGTTAAAAATCAGTCAGGTACTGCAAGCTGAACCGCAGATTGATACCATGCTGAATAAAGTGCTTCGGTTGTTTGTAGAGGCCGCTCGTTGTGATAGTGGCGCAGTGTATCTTTACCAGTCAAAAGATAACAGTTGGCAAAAAAATGCCGCCTATGGACGACAAGATCAGGTGGATGCCGTTGCGGCACAATTGGGTAACATTGAGAATCAGCAGCCTAACCGCCATGCCCTGTGTCAGGCCTTTGCCATACGCGGGCGTGATGGACACATTTTGGGTTATGTGATTTTAGAGCATAAAGGTGATCATGAACATACGTCACAAAACTTCCTGATTTTTAGTGAACGGTTAACTGGAATGTTGGCAATTCCAATTGAAACCAGGCAATTGATTGAATCACAGAAATCGCTTCTGGAGGCTTTCATTCTGGTTCTTGCCGATGCGATTGATACTAAGAGTGCCCATACAGGAGGCCATTGTCGTCGTGTGCCAAAACTGGCAATGATGATTGTGGATCACTTGTCAGCAGAAACACAAGGGCAATATGCTGATTTCCATTGCAATGCGGATGATCGTGAGGCTTTCCGTCTGGCAGCATGGCTACATGACTGTGGTAAGATTACCACGCCTGAACATATTATTGACAAAGCCACCAAACTGGAAACCTTGTACAACCGTATCCATGAAATCCGTACCCGTTTTGAAGTGTTATATCGGGATGCCGAGATAGCGTGTCTAAAGGCTCAACTGACAGGAACAGAACAGGCATGTGCGGAAGCCCAGCGTGATGCACAGTATGCGCAACTACAGGATGATTTTGCCTTTATTGCCAAATGCAATATTGGAGGGGAGTTTTTAAGTGATGAGACGATTTTACGTTTAGAACAGATCGGGCAGCGAACATGGTTACGTCATTTTGATAACCGTCTTGGGCTATCGCTACTGGAACAGTCACTTTATCATCATCCTGCGCCGCCACTCCCCGTACAGGAGCGACTATTGGCAGATAAACCTGAGCATATGGTTGCATGGGATGAAAATTATAAACCCCATGTAGAGCGGGATGATCCATTAAACATGCATGGTTTTGACATGCAACTTCCACATTACCAAAGAAATACTGGGGAAATTTATAATCTTAGTATTCGCCGAGGGACACTGACCAGCGAAGATCGTTTTGCGATTAACAATCATATCGTCCAGACCCTGATTATGCTGACCAAATTACCTTGGCCCAAGCATTTGCAGCGTATTCCCGACCTTGCCACTAACCATCATGAACGTATGGATGGACAGGGTTATCCAAGACGCTTGCAAGCGGCACAAATGTCTGTTGAGGAGCGTGTTCTGGCATTGGCCGATGTTTTTGAGGCGCTCACTGCCGCGGATCGTCCTTACAAATCTGCCAAAACCATTTCTGAGTCGCTGATGATCATGGCAAAAATGTGTCAGGAAAATCATCTTGACCGTACACTGTTTATCTATTTTGTCCAAAGTTGTTTATGGCTGGATTATGCCCAACAGTTTATTCCACCTCATCAAATTGATGAGGTAGATATAGATGCTGTGGTGCGTACCGCCAAAGCTAATCACGCATGATAATGCTTATTTTACAAACCAAGCACTTGCTTGGTTTGTAAAGTGGGGATATATTGTGAGGCATGGCTGGGTTGTGTGAGGGGCTGAGGTCATGGTCATCTGGGTTATAACAATGTCATATGTTGGGCAAGGATCTTTGATCCAGGTGATGCTGCCCCTGTGATCATGTGGTTGCGTATGATGTTGATCCTGTATAGCTAACCTGTGATTAAGAATGAAAAATTAGGAATAAAATGAGTAATCTGGATACTTTACAAGTGGATGACAGCATCCAGCTTGAACGACAAGGCAGTATTTTAACGCTATGGCTGAACCGACCTGAAAGCCGTAATGCCATGAGTCTCAACATGGTCAATGCCATTCAGCAGGTCTTTGCTCATATTGCCGAAGATAGCTCGATTCGTGCCGTAATCCTGCGTGGAAAAGGCGGGCATTTCTGTGCAGGTGGTGATATTAAAGATATGGCAGCTTTGCGTGTTGAAGCGGCGAATGTGGGCAGTTTACAGCCTTATGTTGATTTTAACCGCCGTTTTGGTGCCATGATTGAACAAGTTGATCAAGCTCCTCAAACGGTTGTTGCAATTTTAGAAGGGGCAGTGCTCGGCGGTGGCTTTGGTTTAGCATGTGTCTCTGATATAGCGATTAGTCGTGATAATGCTCAGTTTGGCTTACCTGAAACAGGGCTTGGGGTATTACCTGCACAAATTGCACCGTTCGTAGTGAAACGGATTGGGTTGACCCAAGCGCGTCGTTTGGCATTGTTAGGTTCACGTTTTAATGGTGAGGCTGCGCAGAAGTTAGGTGTGATACATGAAGTTGTGCGTGATGATATTGAGCTTGAGCAATTGCTTGCTGATACCATTCAACAGATCAAACGTGCTGCGCCGTTGGCATCTCGAAATACTAAAGAATTGCTACATCGGACGTTAAATGAGCCTCTAGATTCTTTATTGGATGCTGCTGCACAGCAGTTTGCTCAAGCCGTTGGTGGGGCAGAGGGGCAGGAAGGCACGATGGCCTTTATTCAAAAACGTTTGCCAAATTGGACTGAGCAATGATGAAATTTTCAAAAGTTTTAGTCGCAAATCGTGGTGAAATCGCAGTTCGTGTGATGCAAACGGCCAAAGCAATGGGCTATCAGACCGTTGCTGTGTATTCAGATGCCGATGAAAATGCACGCCATGTTCAAGTTGCCGATGAGGCGGTTTATATCGGGCCATCTAAAGTTTCAGAATCTTATTTGTCGATCACCAATATCATTGAAGCCTGCAAAAAGACAGGCGCAGATGCGGTCCATCCTGGTTATGGTTTCTTGTCTGAAAATACCGATTTTGCCCAAGCTTGTAGCGACAACGGTATCACCTTTATTGGGCCAAACGCCGCTGCGATTCATTTAATGGGCAGTAAGCGTTTATCTAAAATTGCCATGATTGATGCAGGTGTACCGTGTGTACCTGGTTATGAGGGTGATCAGCAAGAGATTGAATACTTGGCTGAGCAAGCGGAAAAAATTGGTTTTCCATTGATGGTCAAAGCATCTGCTGGTGGTGGTGGACGTGGTATGCGTTTGGTACACCAGTCGGCTGATTTGTTGGAAGCCTTAAAAACCGCACGTTCAGAGGCCGAAAATGCCTTTGGTTCAGGTGAATTAATTATTGAAAAAGCGGTGATCGCACCTCGTCATGTAGAGATCCAAGTGTTTGGTGACACACATGGCAATTATGTTTATTTGTTTGAAAGAGATTGCTCAATTCAACGCCGTCATCAAAAAGTGGTGGAAGAAGCACCATGCCCAGTAATGACATCTGAGTTACGCCAAAAAATGGGAGAGGCTGCGGTGGCGGCAGCAAAATCCTGTGATTATATCGGCGCAGGTACGGTTGAATTTTTACTGGATCAGTCTGGCGAATTTTATTTCCTTGAAATGAATACTCGTTTACAAGTTGAGCATCCTGTGACAGAAATGATTACGGGACTAGATTTGGTCGAGTGGCAACTGCGTGTCGCCAATGGTGAAACTTTACCTTTGCAGCAGCATGAACTTAGTTTAAGTGGACATGCGATCGAAGTACGCTTATATGCCGAAGACCCACGTCAGGACTTCTTGCCACAAACGGGAAAAGTATTACGTTGGCAGCCTGCAGGCTTTGATGCAATGCTGCCGAATGTCCGTATTGATCATGGCATGTTAGAGGCGGGTGAAATTAGCCCATTCTATGATCCGATGGTGGCGAAGGTGATTGCTTATGGCAAAACTCGTCAGGATGCGATTCGTCTATTAGCACGTGCTGTTGATGATTGTGTATTGCTTGGTGTAAATAGCAATAAACAATTTTTGGTGAATTTATTGCGTCATCCGATTATTGTGGCGGGTGATACCAATACTGCATTTATCCAGCAGCATTTTCAGGATGATGTCAGCCTGCATCAACAGGTTCCAACCCTTGAAAGTTTAGCGATTGCAGCAACACTATTTGCGCAACACAAAGCTTCAAAAACAGCATGGCAAACAGGTATTGCAACACCGCTACCATTAAAGTTGAAATGTGCAGATCAACAATTGTTACTACAAGTCGAGATGGATCAGCAGCAAGTCACCGTGCGATTATGTGATCAACACTGTACGATTCAGGTCGTAGAAATAACTAATACTCAGATCATCTATAAGGTTGATGGTGTGCGCCGTAAATTGAGTTATGTACTTGATCAAAACCAACTCTACTTAGATGCAGCAAACGGTAATTTAGTGATTGAAAATATCACCTATGCTGCACCTGAAGCTACTGAAGTGGTAGGGGATGGTAAAATCCGTGCGCCGATGGATGGGGCGATTGTGAATCTATTGGTTAATGCTGGAGACGCTGTTGTTAAGGGGCAAACCTTATTGATCTTGGAGGCCATGAAAATCCAGCAACAAATCAAGTCGGATGTTGACGGCGTGGTAGATGAGTTGATTGGTCAAATTGGACAACAAGTGAAAAAACGACAATTATTATTAAATGTTGCGATTGCATAAAATGTGTGAATTAAAAAGCTAGGTTCTACGCCTAGCTTTTTAATAGCTTTTCAATTGAGACCAATGAGTGTGTTGAATTTCCTTTCGGATTAATCAATGAGTTAAGGATTATGTTTGATCTGCATTCACAATCGCTGCACTAGCCTGTTTTAAGCTATAAAGTAATTGTCCTAAAAGAACGTCTTTATTACTTAATGTCACCATCACCATCGGATGGTGTGGTGCAGGAATCGAAGTTAGGATTGCTTTACCATTTTCAGCATCAAGCGTGATACTCTGACATCCAGTTAAATGAATTTCATTTAAAAATGCACTGACCATTGCTAAAATTGAACTACTTACAGCAGCTAACTTGGTGCTGTTATAAGGATTCTTTTTATAGATTGATGCCAATTCAAAGCCATCCGTAGAACAAAGCATAATGTAATCAATACCACGGATATTTGTTAAGATGTCATTCGCCTGTGTTTTTGCTAATTGAATGAGTTCTTTTGGCGCAGTGCGTTGTTGGCTCGGAATACTGAACATAATTCTTCTCTTTATGAAGTGATTAATTTGTTGCTCTTAAATTGACTTCTAATGCCGCGATGAGTGATTCAATCATGAGCAGAACATGCTCCTGTTTACGCGCATCAATAAAAAACAGGGGATATTGATACTCATTCTGGATCAGCCACTCCCGATAAATGGAAGTTGGCTGACCTTTGTTCTCATCAATATGAGTAATACCAATTGATATATTTTTTGTATAGTCTTTAAATGTATCTAAATACCCCTCAAGTTCATCAAGTGGGAGTTTACTATTATGATCTATTAAAATAATAACACCAAGAGCACCTTGGCAAATCACTGGCCATATAAAATCAAAACGGGTTTGACCTGGTGTGCCATATAGTCCGATTTTGACACCATCATCTAAGGTAATTTCACCATAATCAATGCCAACCGTAGTTTGCATTTTATTATGAGCCTGACTATCTGTATTGAATGCTTCAGTTGCGAGTACTGGAACTTCAGAAAGTGATCTTATCGCTTCAGTTTTTCCAGCACCCATGCTTCCAGCAAATACAATCTTATATTGTTGTAAAATCATATAATTCCTTAAAGCCCAAATCGGCGTCTAATTTTACCGAAAAATTTATTAAAAAAGTTGTGTTCTTCAACAGGCTGTTCGGCTGCTTCTGATTTCAAATAATGACTTTCTGTTGCTGGAATAATGTCTCCATTATTTGAAATGATGCAGGCAGCAATAAATTGTTGAACCGTTTGAATTGGGATTTTTAATTGAGTTGCCACTTGTGAAAGTTGAGCTCCTTGTATAAAACATGCTGAAAGCAAAAGTATAATTTTTCGATCCGTACTTTGACTAGGTTGAGGCCAATGTTCAATTTTAAAATATTCATTTTCATTCGGCGCAAGTCTTTGAAAATCTAAAGAATGCCAAAATAAATTCCATAACCAATCCTGTAAGTCATATTCAACTTTACGAGAAACTTTTGTGCAATCAAAAGTGGTCGCAAATTCATATTTAAAGCTATGATTGGTTTGCGTGTGTATGCGAGTTGGTTCTAACCATGCAATCTGACTACGCGTATCAATGATCGCTAAAGTCCCATGATCATCAAAAAGATGAAGACGAGCATTTTCAGGACTTAGCATATCCTTTAAAAACTTTTCACTTACAGCGTTATGATTAGATAGAAAATCATTTTTAGGTTGTTGATTAGAAATATAACTTAGCAATCTAAGTTGTATCCAATTCTTTAAGGCATCGGTTTGTTGAAAGGGAAGGTAGAGTGTGTTGTCCTCATCGATTTGGCAAGAACCTTGCCCCTTAGAAATTTTTAAACATGGTAATTGTTTTTGTTGAATAATACGTTGGATACCTTCAGTATCAAAAAAGTTTTCATTTATTAATAATAAATCGAGATTTGGGTCTGAAATATTGATCCAGTTAATGCCAAATTCATGAGGTATTGTTTTTCTAAGTTCTATTTTTAATTCATCTGAAACTTTTAAACTTATACCTGAAATTGCGATATTAATGCAATGTCCATTCATAGTATCACTTTAATGTTTTATAAAATATTGCATTGAACGAAATTATACTTTTACTTAAGAATGATAAAAGACCTCTTACATAATTCTAATTTTTATAATTAAAATAAATATAAGAAGTCTAATTTTAAAAAAACTTAAGATTTTAATTAAGCAAAGTCTAATTCTTTTTCGAACGTTTTTAATTCGTGGCGTGCCATTGCTAAGTTTGATTTGCTACGATCTAATACAAGGTAAAGAAATAAATTTCCGTTACTCTCTAATGGTCGAATTAGGTGATATGCTTTACCAAGTGTAATTAGAATATCTTCAATATCATCATTAAGTTTGAGTGAGTTTGCAACACGACGTTTTGCGCGAACCACTTCAGTGTTACCTGCTGCTGCTAATTCTAAGTCAATTGCGCCCCCGCCTTGAGTTGCAAGCGCTAAGCCACTTTCAGTGTCTACTAATGCCGCTGCCACAAAACCATCAATATTTGTCAAGCTTTCTAGTGAAATTTTAGCCATGATATTATCTCTACTTACGTATCTTTGTTTATGAATTCATATTCCCTGCTTTTGTTTTAGATTATTTTTCAAAAGCAGTTGATCTCATTATAGGAAACTCTTTTATTAAATCAATAATACTTAAACAGACTTAAAATAATACAATTGGTAATAAATGACAGTATTTGTCAAAAATATAAATCAAAAACGCATAAAAAACCACATTTTAGACAAAAACAGTGATTTTTGTCACAAAAAATAGGGTGGTTTAAATTATTTTTTTGATTGTAAACAAATGTAAATCTTTATAATCATATAGTTCCTGTTATTTTAGTATGATTTAAATATCTGTAAGTATTTGATAAAGAAAGTAATATACTTTCTTTATCATTTTTTAATATGGTTAAATAGTCGTCAGCTGAATGTAGCTGCAATATAAAAATAATAAAATAATAAGTGCTGTTACAGGTGCAATAATAAAAGACCATGTCGGTGTAGTTGGTTCTGGAGTTGAAATTTCTTCAGTATGTTGTGCTTGATGTACCATTTGATTAAATTCCTGTATCGTTGTCTCTAGAGAAACTTCTTGCTGTATGACTGGTTTTGAACCTAAAAGTTCAGTGAGTTGGTTGGTTGACCAAACCCAATCTTCTGCTTTTCCAGATAGATGTTCTATTTGGCCTAAGAGAAGCTCACTTAAACCTGTTTGACCAAAGCTACCTGTTTGGTCTAATTGATTTAATTCTGCGAATTGTAAAGTGAGTATTTCTGAAATACTTGACTCTAACTCAGAAGCGCTTAAAGCGGATTGATTATATGCAGAGGTTGTAAGATGTCTAGCTATTCCTTGGATATAAAGGGGATCAGATGTTTTTATTTCCTGATAAAGTTTTTTATTATCTTTTTTCCAAAGACTGACCAACTGTCCAAGAGCAAGCATATTCACTTCATCAATAAAATAAAGTCTTTCTTTTGATGAGTATTGATCAAAGAGCTGTGGTTTTTGAAGTTTAATTTGTTCAGAAAAGTATTGAACTAAGTCAAATGCCATCGTGCATTTCCTCGCTTTTAATCTAGAATCCTAAGAGAAGGTTTTTTCTTATTCGGTTCGGCTTCTTGCTTTTTATCTTCTATTGGAGTTTCGATAGTCTCTTGAATATCGCCATATTCGCTTGGATCAAAAAATAAACCTTGTCCATTTTCTCTAGCATAGAGCCCTAAAACAGCGCGAATAGGTACATAAATATCTTTTGCGACCCCGCCGAAACGGGCTGAAAATGAAATAGCATCATTATCCATATGAAATTGATGGATTGCATGGGGTGCCAGATTTAAAACGATTTGTCCATCTTTTACAAATTGTTGAGGAACATCTGTGTGTTGTTGTGTTGCATCAACGAGCAAATAAGGCGTCAATTGGTTATCACAAATCCATTCATAAATGGCACGTGCAAGATAAGGGCGTGTGGGTGTAACATTTAATTGATCTGACATAATTTACAAGCTTATTTAATCATAGGAATTAAATCATTGTAGCTGTTTTTTTCTTGAGCTGTCATTGATTTAATGAAAGATGGGCGACTAAAAACACGATGACAATATAAAAAAATAGGTCGGCAATGTTGCGGTGGAAGTTCAATTCCCATACTTTTTAATCTAAGAAAAATTGGTGCGAGCATACAATCTAAGATTGAAAACGTCTCAGACATAAAAAAAGGAAAATGTTGGAATAATGGGGTAAGCGAAATAAGCGTATCTCTAAGTTCTTTCTGGGCTTTTTGTTTTTCTTGCGGGTTCAGCGTATCGGTATGTCTAAGCATTTGATCTGCAAGCTTGAACCAATCTTGTTCAAAACGCCAAATATATTGACGTTGCTCCGCTCTGGCCATTGGAGCATCCGCATAAAGCTTATTTTGACGATAGCGATCATCCAGATATTCACTAATGATATTTGGTGAAAAAAGTTTTAGATTTTGTTCAATCAACATAGGAAGTTGATTGTAGGGGTTGAGATCAGCCAAATCTTCATCTTCATGATCAGTGATAATCAGATGATATTTGATCTGCTTTTCAGCGAGTAAAAAGCGAATCCAATGTGAGCGGAAATCATCTGCATGACTATAAAGCGTAATGCCTTGAATAGGCGTATTTTCGATGTTCATTTTCCAAAATTGAGCTGAGTCAATCGGGTAGAATACTAAAACTGAGCAGTAAAATCACGGGGACTTTAATGATATCTCTTTGATCTATAATTTTGAGTGATAAAAAATTATACTCAGATAAATTTTATGCCAATTAAAAACATGCCAAAAACAATGAAACAATTGTATTCAGCTATTCCCTGTATTGAGCAGGATCCTGAACATGTGAAAGGTGCCCAAGAATTAACATTGGATCCTGAATTTCCTGACGTTGGCTTAAAAGGCACTTTTGGTTTATTTGGTTCCGACGCGTGGATATCTAATCTCAAGAAAGGTGTAATTCCACGACAAACAATTATGGGGCGTATTGTAAGAGTTTATGCAACCAATAATATGGATGGATGCCGTAAACCAAATGTCATTGATATCAAAGTCGATGGGTCGAATGAGATTTTTATGGAATGGATGCATTTAAATGTTAAGTCGCAAAAAAATATTATCGAGTCGGAAAGGAAATTCACATCTCATACTATATTGAGGAATTAAAAAGTATAGATGAGCAAACAGGGCAACATGATCAATTAAAGTGTGTTTATGAGATTTATGTAGAAACTTAATATGATGATTAGGTCAATAAAAAAACCTCGGATAAATCCGAGGTTTTTGTCCAATTCGTAAAACGATTAACGTTTAGAGAATTGAGGACGTTTACGAGCTTTACGTAAACCAAGTTTCTTACGTTCAACTTCACGAGCATCACGAGTAACGAAACCAGCTTGACGAAGAGCAGGTTTTAAAGTTTCGTCAGCAGCGATCAATGCACGAGTAATACCGTGACGGATAGCGCCAGCTTGACCACCAATACCACCACCTTTAACAGTGATGTAAAGGTCAAATTTTTCAGTAACTTCTAAAAGCTCTAAAGGCTGACGTACAACCATACGAGCAGTTTCACGACCGAAATATTGCTCTAAAGTACGATTGTTGATTACGAGTTTGCCTGTACCAGCTGATAAGAAAACACGTGCAGTTGCGGTCTTACGGCGACCTGTACCATAATTAGTAGCCATGTGCTGTATCCCTTAGATGTCCAAAACTTGTGGCTGTTGAGCAGTATGAGGATGCTCGCTACCAGCGTACACTTTCATTTTTTTGATCATTGCATAACCAAGAGGACCTTTTGGTAACATACCTTTAACAGCTTTTTCTAAAACTGCTTCAGGTTTGTGAGCGATTAACTTTTCAAAGTTAGTCTCACGGATACCACCAGGGAAACCAGTATGGCGATAATATTTCTTATCAAGTGATTTATTACCAGTCACTTGAACGTGTTCAGCATTGATCACAACGATGTAGTCACCAGTGTCAACGTGAGGAGTATAAGAAGTTTTGTGCTTACCGCGTAAACGACGAGCGATTTCAGTCGCAAGGCGACCTAAAGTTTTGCCAGAAGCATCAACAACATACCAGTCGTGTTGAACTTCAGCAGGCTTAGCGCTGAGAGTTTTCATTAACCACTACCTATTATAGTTGGTTTGAGCAAGGAATCGCCCAAACAAAAGGAGACCGAATTCTATATGAATTTCTAAAATCACACAAGAACAATTCATTGTTAATGTCATATTTTGCTGCAATGTGACTGATTTTGTAACTATATCGCCGTTAATTTTGAGCTACATTTTTTGGCTTGAGAGGCGGTGGTATTTGACTTATCATTTTTCAATTAATTATTTGAAATAAGTAGAAGTATTTACCTCTTCTTTTGGGGAATTTGATGAAATTGTCGTTTTCTACAAACATTATTGTAGTCGCTATTTGCGTAATAGCTTGTTCCACACAAGCGAATGCACGACGCCTCTACAAATGGGTCGATCAGGGCAGTGTAACCAATTATTCTGAATTTCAGCCCAAAGAAGGTACAAGTCGTAAAGTTGAAGTCTTGGAGACTCGTGGTGAGCATGTTGATCCAGCAATGATGGTCACTGCTGAAATGAAACCACTTGAAATACCAGATGATCAAACGAACCCCTTAGCACAACCCTCAAGTTCTTCAGTGCAAGCAAATACTCCCCTGCATCAACAATCATCGCAGACTATTGTAAAACAAGGTGCTATAGCATCTCCTTATACTTCTCACCCAGTAAATACGCCTCCATTGCCAGAAAAGAAAGAACCACAACTTGTGCAGCAGCCTCAACCTGTAGAGAAAAAAGAGCCGATTGCAAATCCATTTATAGAGAAGCCGAGTAGTGTTGCGGTTGTTGCGGTAGAAAAGAAAGAAGAGACGGCGGTTGTTCAACCTGAGAAAAAGGTACAACCAAAAATTAACCCGTGGACTCGTCAAGTTGAATTTGTACCTTCTAATCTAGTGCCTGAAAATCTGCCTAAAGCGAAAAAGCCTTAAAAATTACAAATTGTTCACTATTTAGTTTTATTCTCTTTCTTGATTGCTTCTTATTTAGGGGGCGCTGAGAGGGAATAGAATTTGATGGATAATCATTTTAAGTGTTTCATCATTTTAAGTGTTTCATCAGCGTTATGTTGTGGCATCTAATCGCTCTAATGTTATTCCGATTGATTTTCTTTAGTCGCATTTAAATTCTATTTTTATAGTTTATATTCTTGTATTTATTGGTAAAAATAAATTTATTGTATTTATTGTTTATCAGCTTGTAAATTTTCACTTCATATTTTTTAAAAAACTTTTGCTTATATGGGGAGTGGATTGTTTTTTATTGGTGTTGGTTTGTCTATTGGATATTTAGTCGATCTTATGGGTATACACAAAACTTTCTAAATAAAAAACTTTCGGTAAACTATAAGGTAATGCTTAAAATTAGAATTGGTGGGTCATGTTGCCTTTGTATGTCACTTCTGGCGAACCAGCCGGAATTGGACCAGATATTTGTCTAAGTCTAGCAAACCGTGTTGATGAGCGACCGATCGTTATTTTGGCTGATGTCCAGATGTTGCAGCAGCGCGCCAAACAGTTAAATATTGATGTTGAACTTATTCCATTTCAGGGCGAAAAACGGTCGAGTTTAGCAGGGCAGCTTTTCGTTGAGCATGTGCCTTTAGCAAAACCTGTTATTTTAGGTCAGTTAGATTCAGCCAATGCTGCGTATGTGTTAGAGCAATTACGTCGTTCAGCTGACTATGCGATGTCGGGGCGGAGTGTAGGGGTTGCTACAGCGCCAGTGCAAAAGTCGATTATTAATGATGCAGGCATTCTATTTAGCGGACATACTGAGTTTTACCAAGAGTTTGCAGGTGTGGATCGTGTGGTGATGATGTTGGCGACTAAAACATTGCGTGTTGCATTGGCAACCACACATTTGCCGTTGCGAGATGTGCCTGATGCGATTACTAAAGAGCGTTTGCATCAAGTGATTGATATTCTGATTCAAGACTTAAAAAGCAAATTTAAAATCGCACAACCACGCATTCTGGTCTGTGGCTTAAATCCACATGCAGGTGAAGATGGTTATTTAGGTCGAGAAGAAATCGACGTGATTAATCCAGTGCTAGAAAGCTATCGTGCACAAGGTATAGGGGTGAGTCTCTGTTTGCCTGCAGATACCTTATTTACCCCAGAAAATCTAAAAGATGCAGATGCTGTTTTAGCAATGTATCACGATCAAGGTTTACCTGTGTTAAAATCACAAGGCTTTGGTGAAGCAGTAAACATTACATTAGGCTTGCCATTTATTCGAACTTCGGTCGATCATGGTACAGCACTTTCTCTTGCAGGCACTGGACAGGCAAAAGCATCAAGTTTGCAGGTTGCAGTGGATTTAGCACTTGATTTAGCCCGTCAGTAATGGGCGAGTAAATTATTCACGTTGGAATTATTATGTATCAAATTAATGCCCTAAACCCTAAAGATGAAGGGCATCAGGCTCGAAAACGTTTTGGTCAAAACTTCTTACATGATCAACGTGTGATTGCCAAAATTGTACGTTCAGTGAATCCGCGTGCGGGTGAAAATATTGTCGAAATTGGACCGGGTTTAGCTGCATTGACCTCACCTTTAATTGGCGAGTGTGATGCGTTAACCGTGGTTGAGCTGGATCGTGATTTGGCTGCCGGTTTACCGGGACGTGTGCCATATCCTGAACGTTTGACCATTATTGAAGCTGATGCTTTAAAATATGATTTCACGCAATTGTTCCAAGATGGTCGTCCACTACGTGTAGTGGGAAATTTACCCTATAACATTTCTACGCCTTTGTTGTTCCATCTCTTAGAGTTTGGTGACAAGGTCAAAGACATGCATTTCATGTTGCAAAAGGAAGTGGTTGATCGTATTACGGCAACACCAAACACCAAAGAATATGGTCGTTTATCGGTGATGATCCAGTATTACTGTAAACCGACTTTCTTGTTTGAAGTGCCACCGGGTTCATTTAATCCGCCACCCAAAGTGACTTCTGCGGTATTCCGTTTGGAACCTTATGACGTAAAACCGATCGTAGCAAAAAATGAGAAAGCACTGGCGCGTTTAGTGGGTCATGTGTTTACCCAACGTCGTAAGACCTTACGTAATAGCTTAAAAGGGATGTTGGCAGAAGATGGCTTTGAAAAAGCAGGTGTTGATCCGATGGCCCGCCCAGAAACCTTAAGCTTGGCTGATTTTGTCGCACTTTCTGATCAGATGGTATCTTAATGTCTAAACGCTATAACTATGTCATTGGTGATGTACAAGGTTGTTTTGAAGCGCTGAAAGCGTTACTGAAAGAAATTCGCTTTGATCCAGATCAAGACTTTTTATGGTTTGCGGGTGATTTAGTTGCACGTGGCGAAAACTCGGTGGGCGCATTACGCTTTATTAAAAAACTGGCTGATCGTGGTGCTGCGGCAACTGTACTAGGCAATCATGATCTGACCCTCATTGCTTGTGCTCGTGGTTTTAAAAAAGTTAAAGATAAAGATCGTACTCAGGACGTGATTGATGCGATTGATGGTGATGAGCTGATTGATTGGTTGCGTAAACAGCCATTGAGTTTATCTCCGAATGATCAAACTCTGATTACTCATGCAGGTGTGCCGTGTATCTGGAATGCCGAACAAACTGTGGCATTGGCACAAGAAGTCGAGCAGGTAGTGGGTCATGAAGATCTTTCGATTTTAGATAGTTTTCTTGCAGAGATGTATGGTTCACAACCTGATTTATGGTCAGATGAGCTGACAGGTATGGCACGTTTGCGCTGTATTACTAATTATCTGACCCGAATGCGTTTGACTGATGCCGAAGGGCGTTTAGAGTTTGACTTTAAAGATGCACTTGATGCGCCGATGCCAACAGGCTTTCAGCCGTGGTTTGAGTTTGATAGTCAGGCTGCACAAACTCATCAAATTATTTTTGGACATTGGGCGGCCTTGCAGGGTAAAACCATTAGTCGCCAAATTCAAAATGTCGATGGTGGATGTGTTTGGGGACAGCAATTGATGGCGTTCCGTTTAGAAGATCAACACATGTTTGCGGTGGATAATCCTTTGGCTTGATGAGCCTGTGATCTCTTTTAAATGTCCATTTTCATATTGAAATCGGGCATTTTCTATTTTAAGACTGTCAAAAAACTGTCATACACTGATCATTAAAGTGTCAAAAAATATTTATAAGCTAAAAGCATGAAAATAACGACACAAATGGATGGCGATATGCAAAGTACATACGCGACATCTCTACTAAAGCAAGAACAGTTTCCTGAAAGTTTTAAATTTTACTTTAAAAGGAAACAACTCAAAAATAAACAAGATGAATTGTCTGAACTTCGGGATTTAGTTCGCCCTCGTTTGAGAATCGCAATTGTCACTGAAACATGGCCACCAGAAATTAATGGTGTAGCATTATCTATGATGCAATTATGTCAGGGGCTACAACGGCTTGGACATAAAATTCTATTGGTCAGGCCTATACAAAAAACGATTTGTACAGAATTTTTACCTGAACAAGAATGCTTGGTGATGTCTCAGCCTATTCCAAAATACCCAAGTGTTCAATTTGGTTGGCCACAATATCTTAAAGTCTCTAAAGCATTTGAGCAGTTCGCACCTGACGTAGTGCATATCGTGACTGAAGGTCCATTAGGTTTAATAGCACTACAAGCTGCAAAGTCAAAAAAAATCGCCGTATCGAGTGGATTCCATTCAGCTTTCCAAGATTTTAGCCGTTTCTTTGACTTGGCTTTTTTAGTCAAACCGATTCAACGTTACTTAACATGGTTCCATAATAGTACAGATGTCACGTGTGTACCCAGTCAATACACGGAACAAGCACTACGTGGTTTTGGTGTGACTTGTCCTTTAGTTGTTGTTGGACGAGGTGTTGATACTGCGAAGTTTTCCCCAAAACATCGTTCACAGCAATTACGCCAACAATGGGGTGTAGATGCTGATACCCGTGTAATGCTGTATGTTGGACGCTTATCACCAGAAAAAGAAATTGATGTCTTAATTGAAGCTTTCCATGCTTGGCAGAGACAGCAAGGTGCAAATACAAAATTTGTAATTGTTGGAGATGGGCCTGATCGTATTCGTTTGAGTAAATTAGCGATATCAGAAGATATTATTTTTACTGGTAGCTTAAGTGGTAAGAATCTTTCAGCCGCTTATGCAAGTGCAGATGTTTTCGCCTTTGCTAGTCAAGCTGATACGTTTGGAAATGTAGTGCTAGAAGCAATTGCTAGCGGATTACCAGTGATTGCCTATGACTACGTATGTGCGCATCAGCATGTCAAACATGGTGTTACAGGTTGGTTGAGTCCTCTCGGACAGGCCGCAGATTTAACACAATCCATTTGTCATTTGCCAGCTCTCCCAGAACTGAGAAAAATGGGTTTATTAGCAAGTGAAACTGTACAGGAAAGCAGTTGGCAGTTTCCTGTACAACAATTAGAACAAGCACTTTATCAGGTAGCGCAGGAACCTCTTATGAACTCTGCCTAAAGTATCCTCAGAAAGGAGAAAAGTATGAAATTTCAAAATGCAAAAATAAAAATACTCGATCTAGATCTAAAAGGGTGTGTATACCTTAATCATCTCTCACAGTCACAACGCATTGCCTTATTTTTTAAAACGATTAGTCGTTTGGGTGATGGACCATTTTGGTATGTCATGTTGTTATCAGTATGGATTGCACAAGGTTTGGCATACGGTCTGCAAATTCTATATTTGCTCGTTGCAGGTTCTGTTGGTACGGGGATTTATAAGTTTTTAAAGCATAAAACGACTCGACCACGCCCTTATCAAGTTCACCAAGTGATTGTACTGGGCGAGCTACCATTGGATCATTTTAGTTTTCCATCAGGTCATACTTTGCATGCGGTCATGGTTACTATTACATTAGGCTATATCCAACCGTTGTTATTAATCTTGATGTTGCCATTTACGATTCTGGTTGCAATGTCCCGCATGATTTTAGGATTACATTACCCAAGTGATGTGATCGTCGGGGCGGTGATTGGTGCATCCGTCGCTAGCGGTATTATTTTGTTGGCACCAAACTTCAATATCATTCTTTGAATAATTTAACGAGTTTTAATGATAGAAGACTATTTTTTAAATCTTAGGATTTGTTAAAGTACGCTCAATCACAAACTGTTAATTAGGTTATCAAATGGGCTTACGTTGGACAGATACGATTGATATCGCAATCGAACTTACTGAAGCACACCCAGATGTAGATCCTCAATGGATTCGTTTTACTGATTTACATGCTTGGGTTTGCGCATTACCAGACTTTAATGATGACCCAAATAAGTCGACGGAAGGTTTGCTTGAAGCGATTCAAATGGCTTGGTTGGATGAAGTTCGTTAAAAAAACATCAGAAATCACTGAACTTTTACAGATTCAAGCTGATTATTGGCGATGACATCGGTATAATGCGGCAAATTTTTTAGTTTACACCATAAATAGGAGTCAATCATGGCGATTGAACGTACTTTATCTATCGTAAAACCAGATGCAGTTTCTAAAAACCACATTGGTGACATTTTTGCTCGTTTTGAAAAAGCGGGTTTAAAAATTGTTGCAACTAAAATGAAACACCTTTCTCAAGCTGATGCTGAAGGTTTCTATGCTGAGCACAAAGAACGTGGTTTCTTTGGTGATTTAGTTGCATTCATGACTTCTGGCCCAGTTGTTGTTTCTGTTCTTGAAGGCGAAAATGCAGTTCTTGCTCACCGTGAAATCTTAGGTGCTACAAACCCTAAAGAAGCAGCTCCAGGTACAATCCGCGCTGATTTCGCTGTAAGCATCGACGAAAACGCTGCTCACGGTTCTGACTCAGTTGCTTCTGCTGAGCGTGAAATCGCTTACTTCTTTGCTGATAACGAGATCTGCCTACGCACTCGTTAATCCAAAGTATTCAAGCCAGATAAGTGGTATACTACTTATCTGGTTTTTTATTTTTTATAGATTGAGTTGTGTGAAAAACACACAGCATTTTCTAGCGCTGATATCGTTTAGGTAAATATACATGAGTTCTGTAGTGGTCGTTTCATCTGAGAATGTCGATGAAAAACAACAGTCTTTAACTACGTCTGTCGTTCAAGCTGCCGATAAGAAAGTAAATTTACTTGGCATGTCCAGAGCCGAATTAGAAAAATTCTTTGAAGACTTAGGCGAAAAAAAGTTTCGTGCCGGTCAAGTCATGAAATGGATACACCAGTTTTTCGTCACTGATTTTGCTGAAATGAGTAATATTTCAGGAAAATTACGTGAAAAATTAGAAAAAATCTGCGAAATCAAAGCACCTGAAGTGGTGCACCGTAACTATTCTAAAGATGGTACCCGTAAATGGGTGTTTCGTGTAGGTGATGGTGAAGGTTCTCTGGTTGAAACCGTGCTGATTCCTGCCGAAGATAAAACAGGTGCACGTAAAACCTTGTGTATTTCATCACAAGTGGGTTGTGCACTGGATTGTTCATTCTGTTCGACGGGTAAGCAAGGTTTCCAACGTGATCTAACACCAGCAGAAATCATCGGTCAGTTGTGGATGGCAAATTATTCTTATATGGAAGATGTGCCTGTTGCTGAGCGTGAACGTACCGTAACCAATGTGGTCATGATGGGTATGGGTGAACCTTTACTTAATTACGATGCAGTACTCAGCTCAATGCAGTTAATGTTAGATGATTTTGCCTACGGAATGTCTAAACGCCGTGTAACTTTATCAACATCAGGTGTTGTTCCAAAAATTGATCAATTAGCGCAAGACATCGATGTTGCACTTGCGATTTCATTACATGCACCAAATGATGAACTACGTAATGAATTGGTTCCTATTAATAAAAAATATCCATTACAGCAACTTATTGCTGCGTGCCAACGTTATTTAGCTAAAGATGGCAATGAAAGCTCACGTCGCCATGTCACTATCGAATATGTGATGTTGGAGGGTGTCAATGATCAGCCTGAGCATGCACAGCAATTATTAAAATTATTGAAAAACTTGCCAAGTAAAATCAATCTAATCCCATTTAATCCATTTCCACATGCACCTTACGGACGTTCGAGTCGTAATCGCATCATTGCTTTTCAAAAAACTTTGTCTGACGCCGGATTTGTGTGTACGATTCGTCAGACACGTGGCGATGATATCGATGCTGCATGTGGTCAATTGGTAGGACAGGTTGCTGACCGTACGCGTCGTGCGGAACAGTGGAAGAAGAAAGTGGCGCAACGACAAGAAATTTTGCGCACACAAGGATAAAACTTGGGGATATAGCGTTGAATACAACTCGACTAAAAACGATTATAACGACTGCTGTTGTGTTTACTGTAATGGGTTTAACCGCTTGTCAATCTTCGACAGGGTTGAAGAAAGACCCAGAAAAAGCTGTTCAAGTTCGTTCTCAACTGGCTGCTGAATATATTCGTACAGGTGATTTGGATTCCGCTAAACGTTCTCTTGATCAAGCTTTAAATATTGATTCGCGTGATGCAAACGCCAATATGATGATGGGGATTCTACTGCAACAAGAAGGCAGTAAACCTAATATGGAAAAAGCAGATGCTTATTTTAAGCGTGCGATTTCTTCAGAACCAGATAATGCACAAGCTCGTAATAATTACGGTACATATTTGTATCAAATGCAACGTTATAATGAAGCGATTGAGCAATTTACCCGTGCAGGTGCAACCTTAGGTTATGAACAGCGATTTCAATCGTTGGAAAACTTGGGGCGAATCTATTTAAAGTTAGGCGATGTTGCGAATGCTGAAAAAGCATTCAAACAAGCGCTACAAGCAAATCGTAATGCAACTATTTCAATGTTAGAGTTGGCAGAAATTTTCTATTTGCAACAAAATAATAGAGATGCATCGCAACTATACGAACAGTATGTTCGTAATGTGGGGCAAAAAAACCAAGGTGCACGTGCACTTTGGATTGGTATACGCATTGCTCGAGCGAGTGCGGATCAATTAGGAATGCAAGTGTTAGTGAATCAATTACGAGCATTATTTCCTGAGAGTCCAGAATATCAACGTTATTTGCAATTACAGTACAGTACTGAGGCCGTATGGAAATAAATCCAAATTCACATCAGCCAACTGGCTCAACCTCGCCATCGTCAACCTTAGGAAATATTCAACGTCCTGGTGAGTATTTGCGTCAAATTCGTATTGCACAAAAGAAAGAACTTGAAGAAATTGCAAGCGTATTGAATATGCCCGTTAAAACATTAACGGCATTAGAGCAAGATGACTATAAATCCTTGCCTGAAGCCACATTCATCAAAGGCTATTACCGTGCCTATGCAAAACTGCTCAACGCAGATGCTAGTGCCATCATCCAGCGTTTTGATGAAATCTATGCCAATGACACAGGTCTCAAGGCCAATCATGCCCTGAGCAACTCCCCAATCAAGACTATGGGCAAGCTTGCTGGATCGAAAAGTGTACGTAATCGTAAGTGGTTGAAGCGTATTGCTATTTTAGCTGCTGTTTTAGTCTTAGCTTGGTTGGCAGTGATGGCTGTACAAAATTGGACATCAAGCCACAAAAATGATGCAGAAGTTGAAGCGCCGAAAGCAAAAAGTTCTGATGTCGAAATTATACCGATGGGAACCACAACGAACGTAACTTCTGGCGACCAATTAGTTTTGAACTTTAGTCGACCAACATCTGTGCATATCGTTGATGCAACAGGTAAAGTATTAGCAACAGGTCGTCAAGCATCTACATTAACTTTGAGTGGTGAATCACCATTCCAAATTCGTTTAGATGATGCAACAGCTGTATCCTTGACCTTGAATCAGGAGCAAATATCTCTGTCTCCATATACGGTTAATGGAAAAGCAGAATTCCGTTTGTCTCGTTAATGCCAAAGAGTAGAGCTATACGATGATTGTGAATCCAATTAAACGCCGTCCAACACGTAAAATTCGTGTTGGTTCAGTGTATGTCGGTGGTGATGCCCCGATTAGTGTTCAAAGTATGACCAATACTGAAACCTGTGATGTGGATGCAACTGTAGCGCAAATCCAGCGCTGTGCAGATGCAGGTGCGGATATCATGCGTGTTTCTGTACCGTCAATGGAAGCAGCAGAAGCTTTTGGAGCAATTCGAAAACGAGTCTCTGTTCCATTAGTTGCTGATATTCACTTTGATCATCGTATTGCTTTAGCAGTTGCGGACTATGGTGCAGATTGTTTGCGCATTAATCCGGGTAATATTGGTTCGGATCAGAAAGTACGTGAAGTCGTTGCTGCAGCAAAACATCATGGTATTTCGATTCGTATCGGTGTGAATGCAGGTTCTCTGGAAAAAGACTTACAAGTGAAATATGGTGAGCCGACAGGGCAGGCCTTACTTGAGTCAGCGATGCGTCATATCGATATTCTCGACCGTTTAGATTTCCATGAGTTCAAGGTCAGCGTTAAGGCATCGAATGTATTTTTAACGATGGATGCTTATCGTTTGCTGTCTCAACAGATAGATAATCCACTGCATCTTGGTGTGACTGAAGCAGGGATTTACCGTACGGGTACAGTCAAATCAGCAATTGCCTTGGGCGGACTGTTGATGGAAGGCATTGGCGATACTATGCGTATTTCGCTCGCGGCTGAACCTGAGGATGAAATTAAAATCGGTTTTGATATTTTAAAATCGTTGGGCTTACGTTCAAATGGTATTAACTTTATTGCTTGCCCAAGCTGCTCACGTCAGGAATTTAATGTGATTCAAGTGATGCAGGCTTTGGAAGAGCGCCTAGAAGATATCCGTACACCGATGGATTTATCCGTGATTGGATGTAAAGTGAATGGTCCTGGTGAAGCTAAAGAGGCGGATATCGGTATCGTTGGCGCATCACCGCGTTCACTGGTCTATCGTAATGGTGAAAAAAGTCATTTAATTGACACAAATCAGTTGGTTGATGAAATTGAAACAATGGTTCGTCAACGTGTTCAAGAGCTTGAAGAAGCTAAATCTAAAGAAATTATTCGTAGTTCATCATGAGTTCAATTGTCGCGATCAAAGGTTTTAATGACACCCTTCCAACACAAACTGCTGCTTGGAGAAGTCTGGAACAACAATTAGCATCTTTAATGGATGCCTATGGCTATCAACAAATCCGTTTACCGATCGTTGAACAAACGGGTTTGTTTAAGCGTGCGATTGGTGATGCAACCGATATCGTTGAAAAGGAAATGTATACCTTTTTTGATAAAGGTACTCCACCTGAATCGCTGACTTTGCGTCCAGAAGGTACGGCTGGGTGTGTGCGTGCGATGTTGGAACATAACTTATTGCGTGGCGCAACACCGCGTGTTTGGTATGTGGGTCCAATGTTCCGCTATGAAAAGCCACAAAAAGGTCGCTATCGCCAGTTCCATCAATTTGGTGTTGAAACTTTTGGTGTGGCAACGCCAGATATTGATGCAGAAATCATTTTAATGACGGCTCGCCTATGGAAACGTATGGGTGTAGCCGCAAATGTTCGTCTAGAACTCAATACTTTAGGTGAGACGGATGAGCGTGCGGAATATCGTGCTGCTTTGGTTGAGTTTTTAAATCAGCACAAAGATGCATTAGATGAGGATTCACAACGCCGTTTAAGTACCAATCCATTACGTATTTTAGACTCTAAAATTGAATCAACACAAAAGATTTTAGAAAATGCACCAAAGTTGCATGATTTCTTAAAAGAAGATTCGATCAATCATTTCCAACAGTTACAACAGTACCTCACTGATGCAGGCGTTGAGTTTGTAATTAACCAGAAGTTAGTACGTGGCTTGGACTACTACAACAAAACTGTATTTGAATGGACGACAACGATGTTGGGTTCACAAGGAACAGTCTGCGCAGGCGGTCGTTACGATGGCTTGGTAGGACAACTGAAAGGTAAAGCAGATCAATCTATACCTGCAGTTGGTTTTGCAATGGGTATGGAACGTTTACTGTTGTTGCTTGAGCAGGTTGAACAAGCCCAAGAAGTACGTGATTGTGAAGTTTTCTTATTGGCTGAGCCTGCATTTCAAGCTAAAGCTTTAGTATTAGCAGAGCAAATCCGTGACCAGTTAGAAGCAGCAAACAGCTCAATTCGTCTGAAAACAGGTTCACAAGGCAGTATGAAAAGCCAAATGAAAAAGGCTGATCAATCGGGTGCAATCTATGCAGTGATTTTGGGTGAGCGCGAGTGGGAATCACAACAGCTTTTGGTCAAAGAGCTAGCAACGGGTGAGCAGGCGCAGGTCGCTTTAACTGAGCTGACATCTTTTTTTATCGAAAAATTTAAACAATAAATTGCACAATATTTAGGGAAAGGACAATCACATGAGTTTAAGTGATGAAGAACAACTCGACCAATTAAAGTCTTTTGGCAAAAAATATGGTTCTGCCATGATTAGCGGGATTCTGATTGCCTTGATTGCCTTTTTCGGATGGGAATATTGGCAAAAGAAAAATTTAGCTGAGGCACAGAGCCAAACGGCGAAAGTACAAAAATTGATGGACGAAGCTAAGGCTGCATCAGGTCAACCAAATGCTTTCGCTACAGTATCTGAAGCAGCAGATAAAATTGTGAAAGATGATGCTAACTCGGTTCAGGCGATTCAAACCCAATTTATCTTGGCGAAGCTTGCTTATGATAAACAAGACTATGCTGCAGCTGAAAAAGCATTAAAGAAAGTTGAAAACTCAAAAGTTAAAGATGCGGGTTTGCTGCAAATTGTAAAAATACGTTTAGCGGATTCACAATTAGCACAAAAGAAATATGATGAGGCGCTGAAAACCTTATCAAACGTGACTGAACCAGCGTTTAAAGCAACTGCAGAAGAGTTACGTGGTGATATTTTTGTTGCAAAGAAAGATACTGCATCGGCGCAAAAAGCATATCAAAGTGCTTGGGATAGCCTCATTGAACGTAAACAAGAGCGTCAGCTTTTACAAATTAAACTCGAAAGCGTTGGTATTTTAGTAGATGATCCTGAAATTGAGCGCCCGATCTTAGATACCAAAGTGGATGAGTCTTAATGCAGAACAAACTAAAATTACCTTTGGCAATTGCAATTGCTTCAGCTTTATTAATTGGATGTTCAACCAATAAAGTAAAAGAAGTGAAACCGAATTCGTTGCCAAAAATTACGCAACAGCAAGGCTTAAATCTGGTCTTTTCTCAAAGTGTTTCGTCGACAAATGCAGCAGAAGCTTTACGCTTGCAGTTAGATACAGATAACGGTGTAATTTTTGCGATTGATCCAGATGGTCAGGTTTCTGCTTATAAAGCTAAGCAGCGTCTTTGGAAAAGTAAGGTTACTAAGCAAGAAATTACTGCTGGTGTAGAAGCAGGTGAGGGTATTGTCATTATTGGTAATCGTAAAGGTGAGTTATTTGCCTTAGATCAGGCTACTGGTAGCCAAAAATGGTCTGCCAAATTATCTGGTGCGATTTTGTCTCCTTCACTCATTCAATCGGGACGAGTTATTACGATTGCAAATGACGGGACTGTATTTGCGCATGATACTGTTACTGGACAGCAAGTGTGGGCATATAAATTACCAAACGTTCAGTTTAGTTTACGTGGTCAACCTGCACCCGTTCGTTTAGATGAACGTACAGTCGTTGTTGCATCCGCGAATGCTTATGTTTATGCATTGGATGTAATCAGTGGCGTGCCGCGTTTCCAACGTCGAGTTGCAGTAAGTGATGGCCGTTCCGATATTCAACGTTTGATTGATGTTGTCGGTGACCCAGTTGTTGCAGGTCAATATCTGGTAACAACCAGTTTCCAGGGGCAAGTTACAACTACTGATCTTACGACACAGCGTGTGGTGTGGAGTGAAGATGCAAGTAGTACGAATAGCGCTGAAGTTTCAGGTGATAAAGTTTTTGTCTCGACTGCAGATGGAAAATTGAAAGCTTATAATTTAGCGACAGGCGAACTTCTTTGGCAGAATGAGGAATTACTTAACCGTCAATTAAGTAATCCTGTGATGCTTGGACAGAACCTTGTGGTTGGCGATTTAGATGGAGTTATTCATTTGATTGATCCAAACACAGGGAAGTTGATTGGTCGTGCGAAAACTAGTGGTGAAGTCCGTTCATTGCGTGTGATTGATAATCAGCTTTACGTTGCAACTCGAAAAGGTGCATTAAGCATTTGGCAGAATCGTTAATTTTGCCTTAGCTTGTGGTAAAATATTTAATTAGCAATTGCTAATAAAAGAATGATCGGGGTATTTGTTTGAACAAAACCCCGAATTTTTATTGTGATTATTTGATCACCAAAATCTTCCATACTGTTTCTGATACGATGTCATCAATGATGGCTCGTCTGAATTAAGGTTAATTTATGAAACCCGTTATTGCGCTTATTGGTCGTCCAAACGTCGGAAAATCAACGCTATTTAACCAAATCACTAAAAGTCGTGATGCTTTGGTTGCTGACTTCGCTGGTTTAACTCGTGACCGCAAATATGGCGATGCGGTGTATCAAAATAAATCATTCATCGTCGTTGATACTGGCGGTATTGGTGAGAATGAAGGCGGTATTGACTCATACATGGCGGAACAGTCAAAAACAGCCATTCATGAAGCAGATATCATTGTTTTTGTTGTGGATGCACGTGCAGGTTTGTTGGCATCAGATGAACAGATTGCCCGTGAATTGCGTACACTAGGTAAGAAAGTTTATTTAGTTGCCAATAAGGTTGATGGTGTTCATGCAGAAGCCGCGCTAGTTGAATTCTATAAACTTGGTATGGGAGAACCTATTCAAGTTGCGGCCAGCCATGGTCGTGGTGTGCAGCAAATGCTTGAGGAAGTATTAGCTGAAGTACCAGAAGATGAAAATCCTGAAGAACATAACAAAAATACAGGTTTGCGTTTGGCGATTATTGGTCGTCCAAACGTAGGTAAGTCAACTTTAGTCAACCGCTTGCTTGGCGAAGAGCGTGTAGTTGCATTTGACCAGCCCGGTACTACACGTGACTCAATTTATATTCCTTATGAGCGTGATGGTCGTCAATATACGTTGATTGATACTGCGGGCGTGCGTCGTAAAGGTAAAGTGGATGAAATGATTGAGAAGTTCTCAATCGTGAAAACATTACAAGCGATCAAAGATGCTCACGTGATTGTCGTTGTGCTTGATGCACGTGAAGGGGTCGTTGAGCAAGATCTACATTTAATTGGCTATGCATTAGAAGCTGGTCGTGCCATGGTGATCGCCATTAATAAATGGGACAACATGACTGAATATGATCGTAAGCAATGTAAGCTTGATGTTGATCGCCGTTTTGACTTTATTCCTTGGGCGAAAGTACATTTAATCTCAGCCTTACATGGAACTGGTGTGGGTGATTTATACCCAACCATTCATCGTGCTTATGATTCATCACATTTGAAAGTGTCACCAGCAAAATTAACGCAGATTTTGAATGACGCGACTGATGCGCATCAACCACCAATGATTAGTGGTAAGCGTATTAAAATGCGTTATGCGCATATGGGCGGACAAAATCCACCTACAATCGTGATTCATGGTAACAAAGTAGATAAAACACCTGCTGATTACCGTCGTTATTTGGAAAACGTGTTCCGTAAAGTGTACAAGCTGGAAGGTACACCAGTACGTATTGATTTTAAAACCTCAGAAAATCCATTTGAAGGTCGCAAATCTCAAGTTGATGAGCGTGTTGCAGCACGTAAACGTCGTTATATACAGAAATTTAAAAAGGCTGAGAAAAAATTTAAGCGTTAAGCTGATTTTGCCGTTAAAACCCAAACATTGTTTTGGGTTTTTTTATGCTTTTTAATGTGACTCATGAGATAAGTTGCTCATGCACTTGCGAATGAAGTCTTAAGTTAGGTGATTAAACGAAATAAGCTTGATTATAATCTTCTAGGTTTTTATACAATCAGGTTTATATTGAACGATGTTTTGTTGAGTGAAGCTGATGGTGATACGTAAAATTGAAATACATATTCAAGCTTTGGCTTCACTTCTTGAGCGAGATAAAGCGGATTTCTCAGATTTTAGATCGTTTAATGATTATCAAAAACAACAGATTAAAGCCTATCGGGATCACCTTCTGGCAAATAAATTAAAGTGTTTAACGACTGATCTACAATTTTCAAAACATGAATACGGTAAGCCATTTTTAAGCTCTCATACCTTGGAATTTAATCATTCACATAGTCAAAAATACTATGCTTTGGCGATGAGCGAGCGTGTGAAAGAGATTGGTGTTGATGTGGAAGAGTTGGATCGGAAAGTTCGTTTTGATGCTTTGGCTCAACATGCCTTTCATCCTGAAGAATATCAAGCATGGTTGCAACAAGATCAAGACCCAGAGTATTGGCTCAGAGTATGGACGACTAAGGAAGCAATTCTAAAAGCATCAGGTTTTGGAATTAGACTGGATTTAAATAGTCTAAATACACAAGTTCATCCATCACATGATGGTGGAATGTGTACTCATCCTTTGATTGGAACATTTGCTTATCAAAATTTTGTTTTAAATCAGAAGATCGTGCTGACTATCGCATGGGGTGCAGAGCAGTCTTGTCGCGGTTTTCAATTTCCGCAGATTCAAATGATTCAATATTGATAAATGAAGAACGTACAACCCCGTGCTCTAATCTTAATCAAAAAAGCCAGCATTATGCTGGCTTTTTTGATTTGAATTTTACGATGATTTAGATTTAAGGAATTTCTTCTTCATCAAATTCAGGTTTAACTTGGACAATAAAATCTTGACGATTTAAACCACGCCATAAAGCAAATGCTGTACCAATATAAATAGATGAGTACGTACCAATAAAGATACCCACACACATTGCAATTGAGAACCAATGTAAACCATCACCTCCCCAGAACATCATGGCAAGAACCACGAGTAATAGAGTCATTGAGGTATGGATCGTACGGCGCAAGGTCTCTGTTAATGCGATATCTACAATTTCACGTGGTGTTGCTCCACGAATTTTACGGAAGTTCTCACGGATACGATCCGATACAACGATGTTATCGTTGAGTGAGAAACCCATTACCGCAAGTATTGCTGCAAGCACGGTTAAATCAAATTGCCATTGGAACAATGCAAACGTTCCGATGATAATTACGATATCGTGAAATAATGAGATTACGGCACCCATTGCAAGTTTAAACTCGAAACGAATGGTGACGTAGATCAGCATTAAGATCAAAGCAAGTGCAAGTGCACCTGCAGAGCGGATATAAAGCTCATTACCTACTTGACCGCCAACAGAGTCAACTTTATGAACTTCTGCTTGGTTATTTGGCAATTGAACTGCTTTAGTGATGGTATCGTTTAGATCTTCAACTTTAAGATCTTCTTGCACTGGCATACGTACAATCAGGTCTTTATTACTTCCTAATGTTTGTACAACAGCGTCTTTAAAGCCTGCTTTATCGAGTGCTTGAGCGACTTGAGCGGGTTGAACAGCTTCTTTGTAGTTGAGTTCAGCAGAGATACCTCCAGTGAAGTCCAAACCGAGATTCAGCCCTTTTGTGACGATAAAGAAAACGCTCGCAAGGGTAATCAAGATCGAGAAGATTGCAGCAGGTTTAGCAATCTTCATGAAAGGAATGATTTTTAGATCATCTGGGCGACCGTATTGTTTTGAGTCTTGTTGAGTCAGATCAGTCATGTGAATCTCCTTAAATACTCAACTTAGTCAAATTACGGCGTTTGCCATAAATGAGCTGGACGACAGCACGGGTCACAGTAATCGCAGTAAACATTGAACATACGATACCGATCATCAAGGTGACCGCAAATCCTTTGATTGGGCCTGTACCAATTGCGAACAAGATAAATGCCACGATGAAAGTGGTTAAATTCGAGTCGAAAATGGTGTTATAGGCCCGATCATAACCCGCGATAATGGCTTGTTTAGGGGAGGCGCCCCAAAGCATTTCTTCTCGGATACGTTCGCAGATCAGTACGTTGGCATCAACCGCCATACCAATACCAATCACGATCCCCGCGATACCTGGTAAGGTGAGGGAAGCACCAATCCATGACATAAAAGTTAAAATCATGGCAAGGTTGAACACCAAGGCAAAGTTTGCAATTAAGCCAAACAGACGGAAGAAAACAACCATCCAAATTGCAACCAATAAGAAACCGATTTGAGTCGATAACACACCCTTATCAATATTCTCTTGACCAAGACTTGGACCAACAACACGCTCTTCTACAAAGTACATTGGTGCAGCTAAAGCACCTGCTCGAAGCATCAAGGCAAGCTCTGCTGCCTCTTGAGGTGAATCTAAGCCAGTGATACGGAATTGTGAGCCCAATACCGCTTGAATGGTTGCCGCATTGATGACCACAGATTCTGTATATGGTGTGCGTACTTCAGTTTGAGCACCCGTCTTAGGATCAGCAACATAAGAGATCTTTTGTTTATTTTCAATAAACAATACTGCCATACGTTTACCCACGGCATTACGTGTTGCATCTGCCATGAGCTTACCACCAGCGGTATCTAGGGTGATATTTACTTCAGCGCCGCCAGAATCTTGACTAAAACCAGAGCTTGCATTTTGAACACGCTCACCAGTCAAAATACGATTACGTTGTAAAAGAAGTTGACGACCGCTGTCCAGAGATTGATAAGCAAAAACCTCAGTACCCGGTGGAAGTGGTTGACCATTATATTTGCCAGTGTATTGATCAATATATTGATCATTACTGTCAGCAACTAAACGGAATTCTAAGTTCGCGGTACGACCTAATACACGTTTTGCTTCAGCAGTATCTTGAACACCCGGTAGCTCAACCACGATACGGTTACTACCTTGCGTTTGTACCAGTGCTTCTGCTACACCAAGTTCGTTAATACGATTACGTAATGTAGTTAAGTTTTGGTTGACTGCATAAGACTGAATTTCTTGACGACGAGTATCTGTATAATTCAGTTTTAGAGTCGCGCCAGATGTCGTTGCAATGGCTTGTTGAGTAAACTCATTATTGTTACGACGTAAAAAATCTGCTGCGGCATCACGATCTGTATTGTCAGCAAATTGGATCGTAATGGTGTTATTACTTAAAGCAAGGTTATTAAATTTAATTTTGTTGTCACGAAATTGACGACGCAAATCAGTCGCAGATGTTTCCATACGCTGACCAATCGCTTTATCCATGTCGACTTCAAGCAAGAAATGTACACCGCCACGTAAGTCCAAACCGAGTTTCATCGGTTTAGCCCCAATCTTTCGCAACCATTCTGGTGTTGTTGGTGCAAGGTTGAGTGCAACCACATAGTCATCACCTAAATCACGGCGCAACACTTCTTTGGCTTTTAACTGTGCTTCTGAAGAGTCTAAACGTAATAATGCCGCATTATTGGTGAAGCTATTGTCGTGACTGCTAATGTTGGCAGTTTTTAAAATCTGCTCCGCTTTTTGCACAATGGTTTGATCTATTTTTGTGCCTGCTTTAGCGCCTGAAATTTGGACAGCAGGTTCATCTGGATACAAACTAGGAAGTGCATATAACGTACTGATCACAAGTACCACAAGGATCAGTAAATATTTCCATGCAGGGTAACGCATTCGCTTTCTTCTTAAATGAAAAAGTCGTGCTGAGGCACGACTATCTTATGATTAAAGGTTATTTAGTGTGCCTTCAGGTAATACTGAAATGACACTCGCACGTTGAATTTTTACATCGACACCACGGCTGAGTTCAACGACTGCAAAGTCACCATCAAGTTTGGTGATTTTTCCCATCAAACCGCCTGCAAATACGATTTCACTGCCCACACCTAAGCTTTCGATTAAAGAACGATGCTCTTTAGCACGTTTTGCTTGAGGTCTCCAAATCAGGAAATAGAAGATCCCGATAAATACAGCAATCATCAACAAGTTTGCCATCAGGCTAGGGCCTTGTGCAGCCGCTGGAGCAGCGTGAGCAGTAGAAATTAAAAAGCTCATTTCGATTTCCTAAAATTAAAAAGTCAAAAATTAATAATAAAATTCCAATTCGTTTTGCAATGTACCTTGTCTTGCGGTCAGGCGCAAATCTTGATGCAATTCATTCACATTAGTCTTCAGGACAAGCGGGAACTTCTAGACCACGACGCGCATAAAAGTCCTGAACATATTCGTCAAATGTGCCGTTATCCAATGCATCACGCATCCCTTGAGTCAGTCTTTGGTAATAACGCAAGTTATGAATGGTACCGAGCATAGATGCCAACATTTCTCCGCATTTCTCTAAATGATATAAATAGGCACGGGTGAAGTTTTTACAAGTGTAACAATCACAATGTGGATCTAAAGGTCCTTTATCATGACGATATTTACTATTACGAATTCTGACCAGACCATCAGTGACAAAATAATGACCATTACGTGCATTACGGGTTGGCATGACGCAGTCGAACATATCGACACCACGGCGAACCGCTTCAACGATATCTTCTGGTTTACCAACACCCATCAAATAACGTGGTTTGTCCTGTGGCATTTTGTTTGGTAAATAATCAAGCACTTTGATCATTTCTTCTTTTGGTTCACCAACTGATAAACCACCAATTGCATAACCATCAAAGCCAACTTCTAATAAACCTTTAAGTGATTCATCACGAAGGTCTTCATACATACCGCCTTGAATAATACCGAATAAGGCATTTTTATTCTTAAGCTCATCATGGTGGTGGGTTTTACAGCGTTTAGCCCAACGTAAAGACAGTTGCAAAGATTTTTGCGCTTCTTCATGTGTTGCAGGGTAAGGAGTACATTCATCAAAGATCATCACGATATCTGAATTGAGTACATGTTGGATCTCCATTGAAATTTCTGGAGACAAAAACACCTTTGAACCGTCAATAGGAGAACGGAAAGTTACACCTTCTTCTTTGATTTTGCGCATCGCGCCTAAGCTAAATACTTGGAAACCACCTGAGTCGGTCAAAATTGGTTTATCCCATTGGATAAACTCGTGTAAACCGCCATGCTCTTTAATCACTTCCAAGCCTGGACGTAAATATAAATGGAAGGTGTTACCTAAAATAATCTGTGCCTGAATTTCTTCAATGTCACGAGGTAACATGCCTTTCACTGTACCGTAAGTACCCACGGGCATAAATACAGGTGTTTCAACCACACCATGCTCTAACGTAAGTCGACCACGACGGGCCCGTCCCGACTGACCTAATTTTTCAAATTTCATGACACATCCTGAGCAAGATCGAAGCACTGCTTTGAGCGCAGCGCAAGGCGAAAAAACAGTTCGCTGATCAAAAGCGGCTATTTTCCTTGATTATGGCGTGTAGTTCTACTACTAAATGTAGCGTAAGTTAAAAAATAAAAAAGCCAATCAAGATAAAGCTTAGATTGACTTGTATTCAAGTAAAAATAAATTTTAAAAATTTGGTTTATAGTCAAAATTTTCAGTTGCAAGATTATCCTTAAACGGGCGAATGGCTTTCTTGGATAAGGTGAGGGTATTGATCAGGTTGTTTGGGAACACCTCGATCTGGTTATTAAACAACTCTACGTTACGGTTGAATATCGTAATTGCCGCACCTACATTCTCGTTTTGTTCCTGAATGTCATCCATCATCTTGCTATAAAGTGCATCAGCTTTCAGCTCGGGATAGTTTTCGACCACTACATTGAGGCTACGAATCAGTTCCTTACTCATTTTCTCAATCTGTTGTAATTGAGAAATATCGGTATCATTGACATTCAGATTCAGAATTTGTTGGCGTAATTCAGTCACTTTTTCCAAAGTTGATTTTTCAAACTGAGTATATTGATCTAATGTTGCTTCCAACGCCTCTAAAGTCTTTACTTTTTGACGCTCAAAGTTAGCAACTTCTGACCATGCCCGTTTGGTGGCATTAAAATACCGTACGATGTTGTTGCGAATAGAAACGCCCCATACGATCAGCACCACAAAAATCCCCAAAAAAATCAGTAAACCTGTCATCGCTATTCCCCTTATTGTTATCGCTAAATGATTAGCTAATTAAATTCAGCATGAGCTGTTGAAACTTTTGATATTGCGGCATGGTCATGGTACGTAAATGTCCACGTAATGCTGAAATATCATGGATTTCACTGCGTTTACTGGCAGTTTGGAAAAGGTTTTGTTCGCCGAGGTAACACAAAATTTGCTCTTCATGATGATAAATTAAATCCCCAGTAAAATGTTGAAAAAAATCATTGAGCTTCAAGGTCAGGCTGGGACTAATTTCTTTTGCTAATTGATGTTGATCGACCCCAAAAATATTTAACTCTTGGTTAATTAAAATATCGCTGCTTTGCCATGAACTTGTATATGGTTCAAAAAAACGAGAACGTTTATTGCTGACCGCTATTCCTGAAGCAGGCATTTGAAAAATAAAAGCGCCCCATAGATCTTTGTGAATTTCTTTGGCAATTTTCTGATTGCTATTTTCTTCCTGAAAAATGGGTAGTTCACTGACATAGTGATATTGAAACAATAAAACTTGATGTTCTGTCGTACCATCATGCCATGTAGTTGAAGCATATTGGGTGATTTCGTTAGATTCAGTGCCACGATTAAATAATGGGAAAAATTGCTTCAATCTACTGATCACCAATAATGGCTGTGCTTGAATCGGTAAATAAGCGGGTAGCTGTTGAAATTGCAGACCATAACGTAAGACGGTCATGCGTTGTTCAAGATATGTAATGACCTGTGTGAGTGGCTCTTTCGGCTCATACAGTAAATACGCTAAAAAGCCAGTCAAAAAGGCCGCGAGGAGGCTAAAGATATACTGAATATGTGGATGAAAAAAATAGCCAAATACTAATGTGCAAACGCTCACAATGCCTAAAATAAAAGGCAATACATTAAAAAAGCATAAGCTATGATCATCACGCCACGGATGTAAAGCATCTAGCAAATCTTGATCACTATGTGATTTTTGCCCTATATCCCAAAGCCGAGCAATATTGCGGAAAACCTGCGCATTTTTTTTTCGTCTTATATGTAAGGCTTGTTCTACAGTATCGATCGGCATCGTTCTATTTAAATCAGGTGTTTAATTGATCCACTAGCATAGCATCACCATAGCTAAAGAAACGATAGCGTTGTTCAACAGCATGTTGGTAAGCCGCTAAAATGTGGTCTCGATTTGATAATGCAGAAACTAGCATCAGTAGAGTTGATTCTGGTAAATGGAAATTCGTAATCAAACGATCTACGATACAGAATTGATAACCTGGATAAATAAAGATTTGCGTATCACCTGTCCAAGCTGCAATTTTACCTTGATTGGCTTGTGCAGCACTCTCTAAGGCACGAGTCGCAGTCGTTCCAACAGCTATCACTTTATTACCACGAGCTTTAGTTTCTAAAATGAGATCAATTGTGGCTTGCGGCACATCACACCATTCACTGTGCATAATATGATTGGTGATATCGGTGGTACGTACAGGCATAAAGGTGCCTGCACCTACGTGTAAGGTCACAAAAGTCTTTTGCACGCCTTTAGCGGCTAATTTTTCTAATAAGCCTTGGTCGAAATGTAGGCTTGCTGTCGGCGCTGCAACACTGGCAATTTTTTCAGGATCATGGAACACGGTTTGATAGCGTTCGGTATCAATCTCTTCTGCTTCACGATTGAAATAAGGTGGAATAGGGAGTTGACCGTATTGATCCAGTACCGACAAAATTGGTTGTGAAAACTTCACCACAAACAGATTTTCATGGCGACCTTGTACGGTGACAGGTACGGCATCTTCACCGATATACAGTTCTGCGCCTGCTTTAGGCGAATTGCTTGATTTGATATGGCAATGCGCAGTGTGGGTGTCTAACATGCGCTCAACTAGAACTTCGATTGCACCACCTGTAGCACGTTTGCCTTTTAAGCGTGCTTTCATGACTTTAGTATCATTCAGTACCAGCAAATCACCTTCTTCAAGTAAATCAAGAATATCGGTGAAAACATGATCGTGATACTGACCTTGAGCATCGATATGGAGTAGGCGAGATGCGCTACGGCTATCTAGTGGGTAGCGAGCAATAAGTTCATTAGGAAGATCAAACGAAAAGTCGGAGAGTTGCATACATCTAAAACATTGCAAAAAATTGGGTGTAGTATAGTCTTTTTTGTGTTTTCTCGCTGAGTTCACGTGTTTATAAGCAGAAAAATATCTGAGTGACTTAAAAGTGAGCAATAAGCGGTAGTTAGTGTTTGACAATAAAATCAAACAGGTTATGATACGCAACACAAAGCATCGCACTCTTCCCGAGGTGGTGAAATTGGTAGACGCGGCGGACTCAAAATCCGCTGTCAGAGATGACGTGTCGGTTCGAGTCCGACCCTCGGGACCAAAATTCAAAGACCCCAAGCTGGTATTAAAGGCTTGGGGTTTTTTAATACTTATGGTTTTTAATTAAAAATTATGTTTCAAGAATAAAGGTGAACAAAGAATTGAATCTTAGACTTCATATTGAAAGCATTTATAATTTTGAATTATTTAAATATTTTACATCATAATTGTTTCTAAAGCGTTTAATGTTGATTCTTGGCTCCTTTTAATATGAAATGTAGCCACACTTATTATTGGAATCTTAGTTGCTTTTATTTCAGGAATATTATTTCTGAGTGTGGATGCATTGATTGAGATATATGATGATTTGAAAGTTCAACAAATTTCCAAAAATTAGATTCCCTACGGAATTAATTTAAGTTTAAATTTCATGAAAGTTCACGTTTTGTTGCGAATTGGTTTAAGAATGAATTGCCTTTTATGTTAAATTTTGTTAATAGTGGGTGATGGTTTTGACATTTTTCTTAGTGATTTGTAAATAACCGTATAACGATAATACACGAGAGGCGGGCATGGCTATTCAACTATTAGAATTACAGCAAGCCGATAAGTTAAGTGCTTGTAAAATTTCGCTTTCTTTGGGTTTGAATTCTGAGCAAAATTTACTTGAACAATTTTTACAGTTCGACCGTAAATTGATGCAAGCCGATACTGCTTTGCTCGCATTCCATCAAGAACCCTACCTTTGGCATTGTTGCGCAGAAAAGTTACACGTAGTTGATATTTCAAAAATTAGTAAAAGTCTAAATACACTGTTTGTAAATGGTGATTTGATCGATCAACAACACCCGCAATATCAGAGTTTATTAGCCTTTCTAGCGCCATTTAAACGTAAAATACAAACTGCAATTGCAATACACTTAAGGCATCCAGATCAAACTTCATTAGGATATCTGGTTTTATTTGATGATGTTGCACAAGATTTCAGCGAACTACAAAAACAATTACTTCAAGAGCACTGTATGAGTTTTATGCAGAAACTGGAGTTAAAGGTCAATCATGACCAACTGAAAGAATTATACGAGCAAGAAGCCGCATTAAACTTTAGTAAAACTAAATTCTTTTCGATTATATCTCATGATCTACGAGCACCATTTCATGGTCTATTAGGTTTCTCTGAAATATTGGCAAAAGAGCGTGACACTTTAGATGAATCTAGCATTCAGAATATCGCGGACTATCTTTACGATACTTCTCAGTCGACCTATAACTTGTTGGAAAGTTTACTAAATTGGTCGATGGCTGAAGGCGGGCGCTTTGTTTACCACCCAATTAATTTTAAGCTACGACAGATTACCAATATTGTTACGGATGTCTTAAAAACACTGGCGATCAAGAAAAATATCCAGTTGATTAATGAAGTGGATGAAAATCTTAAAATTTATGCTGATATGAATATGATCACTTCCGTGATTCAGAATTTAGTATCCAATGCGCTGAAATTTACTGATATTGATGGTTCTGGAAAAGTCTTCATTCAAGCTCAAACTCAAGGTAACTTTGTTGAAATTTATATTAAAGATACTGGCTTAGGGATGACCCTTGAGCAGATTGAAACGCTATTTCAGCCGAGAATCACCGTCAGTTTTAAAGGTACTGCGGGTGAAAAAGGGGCGGGTCTAGGGTTATCATTGTGCAAACGGTTCGTTGATCTAAATCATGGTGAAATTAGTGTTAGCTCGAATGAGGGTGAGGGCACAATCTTTAAAGTTGTCTTGCCTGCTGCAAACGAACAAATAGATTTATCTGTAGAACAGCATAAATCTAAAGCGAAATTAGCCTAAAGAGATTTTAAAGATAAGCGTGTAACTGATATAACTAATCCTAGATGATACGAGATTAGCCGAGCCTTTTTATATGAATGCGGAACAGCTACAGAAAACTTTAGTTGCCAGTCAATATGCTGAACAAGTTTTAAATTTATATCAAACACAATTAGAACAAGATTATTGCAAAGATCAATTTCTCCAATCACTTTCTACTGAAAGTATTCATGAAAAAGTTCAACAAGCTGTTGCTGATGTAACAGATGAGCACGCTTGGATGAAAGCATTACGAGTCTTGCGTGCAAAGTTGATGTTTCGCTGGATTTGGCAAGATGCTAATCAACTTACCAATGTGGTGACGCTGACACGTGAACTTTCAGATTTTGCTGATGCCAGTATTTGTGCTGCAAAAGCTTTTGCATTGCCGCCGCTCTTAGCTAAACATGGCGAACCGATTGGTTATTCAGGTCATTTACAAGATTTGATTGTGATTGGCATGGGGAAACTTGGTGCACAAGAACTTAACCTTTCTAGCGATATTGATCTCATTTTTGCCTTCGATGAACAAGGCGAAACCAATGGACGTAAATGTATTGATGTACAGCAGTTCTGCATTCTATGGGGGCAGAAGCTGATTTATCTGCTTGATCATATTACTGCAGATGGTTTTGTATTCCGTGTCGATATGCGCTTACGTCCGTGGGGCGATGGTTCAGCCTTGGCGATTAGCCACAGCGGGTTAGAAAAATATTTAAGTCAGCATGGGCGTGAATGGGAACGCTATGCTTGGATTAAAGCACGTGTGATTACAGGTGAGAAAGCTGGCGCAGAACTCATGGAAATGTCGCGTCCATTCGTTTTTCGCCGTTATGTCGATTATTCTGCTTTCGCTGCGATGCGTGAAATGAAAGCGATGATTGAACGTGAAGTCATGCGCCGTAATATTGAAGATGATATTAAATTGGGCGCAGGTGGTATCCGTGAAATTGAATTTATTGTTCAAGTTTTTCAGTTAATTTACGGAGGCTCGAAACGTGAATTACAAGATCGTCAATGTTTGGTAAGTCTACATCATTTGGGAAATGCTGAATTACTTGATCAACGGGCTGTAATTGATCTCGAAGATGCTTATTTATTTTTAAGACGGATTGAGCACGCGATTCAAGCACTCAATGACCAGCAAACCCAATCTCTGCCGACTGAACCTGAATTAAGACAGCGCATGTTAGATACGTTAGGATTTAACGATTGGACTGCTTTCTTAGCGGTTTTGAATCAAAAACGCGACAAAGTTAAAGTTCAGTTTAAACAGCTTATTCAGGAAAAAGAATTTGTTGAGCCTGTAGATGACTTTGTTCAGCTTGAGCAAAAACTGAATACGGTATTAGATGATGGTGCAAAGAATCTAATTCAAAACTTTTGGCATGGACAAGCACTAAAAAAAATTCCCGCGAGTGCTTTAGAGCGCTTAAAGAAATTCTGGCCACACTTGATCGAAGCGATTTTACAGTCAGATCAGCCACAAGTCGCTTTGTTGCGATTAATGCCTTTGGTTGAATCTGTACTTCGCCGTACGGTGTATTTGGTCATGCTCATGGAAAGCCGTGGTGCTTTACAACGATTAGTTAAGATGGCGACGGTTAGTCCATGGATTTGTGAAGAGTTAGCACAATATCCAGTCCTGTTAGATGAATTCCTTTCTATGGATTTTGGTTTACCGCAGCGTAAAGACTTAGAAGATTCACTACGTCAACAATTATTACGTATCGAAATTGATCAAGTTGAAGATCAAATGCGCGTTTTACGTCTATTTAAGAAGAGCAATGTATTAACTGTTGCTGCAAGCGATGTTTTAGCTGAAAGTCCATTAATGAAAGTGTCAGATGCATTGACGGATATTGCTGAAGTTAGCGTCCAAGCGACGCTTAATTTAGCTTATGAAGCGGTTGCTGAGCGACATGGTTATCCTTTAGGTAATAATAGTCAGCGTTGTAGTTTGGATAATAAAGGTTTTGCTGTGATTGGATACGGCAAGCTTGGTGGAATTGAATTGGGTTATGGTTCAGACCTAGATCTGGTTTTTATCCATGCCTTTGAAGAACATAGTGAAACTGATGGTCGTAAAAGCATTAGCGGGGCTGAGTTTGCAATTCGTGTGGCACAAAAGTTTATGTCTTTAATGACGACGCAAACCTTAGATGGGCGTGTTTATGAAATTGATACCCGTTTACGTCCATCGGGTGAGGCGGGGATGTTAGTCACCAGCTTAAAAGCGTATGAGCAATATCAACAAAAAAGTGCGTGGCTTTGGGAACATCAAGCTTTAGTGCGCGCCCGTTCGATTGCGGGTGATTTCAATTTGTGTCAGCTATTTGAGCAGATTCGTTGTCAGATTTTGACTCAAAAACGAGATGAAAATGTCGTGCGTGAAGAAGTATTGAAAATGCGTCAAAAAATGAAAGACCATTTGGGATCGTCTTCTGAACAAAAAAAACATGGCATTTTTCATTTAAAACAGGATGCAGGTGGTATCGTTGACATCGAATTTATGGCACAGTATGCAGTGCTTGCATGGGGCGGGACGAATCCAGATCTTGCCCATTATTCTGATAACGTAAGAATTCTTGAAGATGCTGCTCGAGCAGGCTGCTTATCCAGTGAAGATGCCACAGCACTCATCCATGCTTATCTCCGTGAACGAGCTGAGAGCCACCGTTTAGCGCTTGCAAATCAATCTATGCAAGTCAATGCTGCGGATTGGCACGATACCCGAGAGATCGTTTGCAAGTTATGGCAAAGGTTAATTGATCCAACTGCAATAGCATTGGAAAGTGAATGATTGTGTAAAAATTTGGAGTATGTGCCATGAATTTGGCTGATCGTGATGGTTTTATTTGGCAAGATGGAAAATTAGTTGATTGGCGTGATGCAAAAATTCACGTCTTAACACACACATTACATTACAGTATGGGTGTTTTTGAAGGCGTCCGTGCTTATGAAACCCCAAATGGTACAGCAATCTTCCGTTTGCAAGATCACACTAAACGCTTATTAAATTCAGCAAAAATTTATCAAATGAATGTACCATTTGATCAAGCGACTTTAGAGCAGGCGCAGATTGATGTTGTGCGTGAAAATAAATTGGTTTCAGCTTATTTGCGTCCTCTCATTTGGATTGGCTCTGAGAAACTAGGAATTGCTGCAACAGACAATACCATCCATGCTGCTGTAGCAGCTTGGTCATGGGGTGCATACCTTGGTGAAGAAGCGATGGCACGTGGTATTCGTGTTAAAACATCATCATTTACGCACCACCATCCAAACGTGACGATGTGTAAAGCAAAAGCATGTGGTAACTATACCGTATCGATTTTGGCACACCAAGAAGTTGCACGTTCAGGTTATGACGAAGCAATGTTGCTTGATCCTCAAGGCTTTGTTTGTCAAGGTGCAGGTGAAAACGTATTCTTAATCAAAGATGGTGTTTTACATACACCTGACTTGGCAGGTGGTGCGTTAGAAGGGATTACCCGTCAAACCGTAATTACCATTGCCAAAGACCTTGGTTATGAAGTGGTTGAGCGTCGTATCACACGTGATGAGTTTTACATCGCTGATGAAGCATTCTTTACCGGTACTGCTGCGGAAGTAACGCCAATTCGTGAATATGATGACCGTGAAATCGGTTGTGGTTCACGTGGCCCGATTACCACTGTTATTCAAAAAACTTTCTTTGATGCAGTACAAGGTCGTAACGATAAATATGCACATTGGTTGACTTATGTAAAATAAGATCAAATCAGATCAATTAAGCGAAGCTCAGGCTTCGCTTTTTTATTGCTGAGTTGTCAATAGATTGCAACTAAATCATCATCAATCTTTCATTTAATTTGATTACGGTAAACTTTAAGTGCAATTAAAACAATAGAGAAGCAATGAAAATTACTGTTGTAGGTGCAGGTTATGTTGGCTTATCCAATGCTTTATTATTTTCAAAACAACATGATGTGATAGTCTACGATATTGATAAAACACGCGTAAAGAACATTAATCAGCGCGTATCTCCGATGAGTGATACTTGCATACAACACTATTTAACTGAGTCTAATATTGAAGCGACTTGTGACCAAGAGCTGGCTTATCAACAGGCTAAACTGATTATTATCGCAACCCCCACCAACTATAATCCTGAAACAAACTATTTCGATACATCGAGTATTGAAAACGTTATTCATAGTATTCAAAAAATAAATCCTAAAGCGTTGATGTTGATCAAATCTACAGTTCCAGTTGGCTATACCAAGGAACTTTCTAAAAAACTTGCGTTAAATAATCTTATTTTTTCTCCTGAATTTCTAAGAGAGGGGCAAGCTTTACAAGATAATTTATACCCGTCACGGATTATTGTGGGGGAAAAGTCAAAGCGAGCTGAGAAAATTGCCAAACTTTATTTGAAAGCAACCATAAAAAAAGATGCGGTATTGTTATGTGTTGACTCAACGGAAGCAGAAGCAATTAAGCTGTTTTCAAATACTTATTTGGCGATGCGAGTTGCTTTTTTTAATGAGCTGGATACCTATTGTCTAAAAAACAAATTGAGTGCTTTAGATATAATTAAAGGGGTGGGATTAGATCAACGCATCGGTGATCACTACAATAATCCTTCTTTTGGTTATGGAGGTTATTGCTTGCCTAAAGATACCAAACAGCTTTTAGCTAATTATGATGATACTCCTCAAGAACTGATTTCAGCGATCATTCGCTCTAACCAGACTCGTAAGCAAGCGATTATTGAAGATATACTGAGTCGAAATGTCACTTGTGTTGGTATTTATCGACTAACCATGAAAGCCGACTCAGATAATTTTAGAGAGTCAGCTGTACATGATGTGCTGAGTGGTTTGGCGGATGCAGGAATCCAAATCGTGATCTATGAACCCACATTGGGTGTGAAAGCGTACCTTGGTCATCCTTTAATGTCGAGTCTACAAAAATTTAAAGCAATCTCTGATTTAATTATTGTCAATCGTATGGTGCCGATGTTTAGTGACGTGATGGAAAAAATATATACACGAGATTTATTTGGGATAAATTAGCGCTTAAATGATTAAACAAAACTATAAACAATCCTCCTAGTTTGGTGAATTAATAATAATTTTTTTGATAACGCCTATGCTAAGATAGCCCAATATTCAGTGCATATTGTTTTAAAACGCGTGGTACGAAAATCGCAACGCGAAAATAATATCTAAGGCATTAAGGTTATCAGATGGTAGACATTCAACAAGATTCAGCAACTCATGTAGACAATATTATTTTGTGCATGAAATGGGGAACGAAGTACGGTCCAGAATATGTTAATCGTCTGTATAACATGGTTAAACGTCATCTGACTTTACCCTTTAAAATGGTTTGTTTGACGGATCGTACAGAGGGAATTGACCCCAATGTACAATGCTTCCCAATCCCACCTTTAGATTTGCCAGCAGGTGCGCCTGAACGTGGCTGGAACAAACTTTCTACTTTCGAGCCAGATTTATATGGTCTAAAAGGCAATGCTTTATTCTTAGATCTTGATGTTGTGATTGTTGATAATATTGACTGCTTTTTTCAGGAGAAAGGTGAGTTTTTAATTATCCACGATTGGAAAAGACCTTGGCGTATAACGGGCAATAGTTCTGTATATCGTTTTAAATTGGGCGGATTTCCTGAAATCTTGCCTTATTTCCGTGAAAACTTTGATGAGATTCGTCAAAAATTCCGTAATGAGCAAGCCTATTTGTCATGGTTTGTCGATGCGCATGGTACTTTAAGTTATTGGAATGAAGATTGGTGTAAAAGCTATAAATACCATTGTTTACAGAAGATTCCATTGGCATATTTTAAGCCGCCTGTAAAACCGAAAGGTGCAAAAATTATTATTTTCCATGGGGAAATTAATCCACCTGATGCTGTAAATGGTGGCGGTGGTAAATGGTATCGTTATGTATTGCCTTCAGATTGGATTAAAGAGGCTTGGCAGTAAATCTGTATTTATGGAAGGTTTTGATTTATGAATCAGGGTTTACATTCGCTTGATATCGTCATCGCATGGGTTGATGGGAATGATATCTCTCTGAAAAATAAACGCCGTCAATTTATGAATCAAAACGAACCATCAAATGCTTTGGATGACACTCGTTTTGCAAGTAACGATGAAATCTATTTTTGCATCGCCTCAATTCTTAAGTATGTTCCATATGCAGGCACGATTTATGTCGTGACGGATCAGCAAACACCTTTGTGGTTAGACCAATTTTCCCAGCAAGGTTTATGTCCTGTTGGAAAAATAAAAATCGTTGATCATCAAGAATTATTCTGTGGATATGAGTTTGCTTTACCGACATTCAATTCATTAAGTATTGAAAGTATGTTGTGGAATATTGAAGGGATTTCAAATCATTTTATTTATCTGAATGATGATTTCTTTTTCAATCAACAGTCTGATTTAAGTGATTTTCTTATTGATGGTCAGATGGTGATATATGGACATTGGCAAGCAACACTCATCAAGAAAATGAAATATATTTTCCGAAAATTCTTACAGCAGAATTTTGGAAGGGTAACTGAAGCGAAATATTCAACGGCTCAAATGTTGAGTGCAGATCGCGTGGGAATGACTAGATATTACGAAATTCATCATCGCCCTCATATTCTCAGTCGTGATTTGCTCAGTACTTACTTTAAGAATAATAAAGAGCTTTTAGAGCAGCAAATTCAGTTCAAATTTAGGAACATTGATCAACTGTTACCAGTGGGATTGTCTAATCATTTAGCAATTCAATCTGATCAAGCCATTTTAAAAGATGATATTGATATTGCTTATTTAAAAGATGGTCGTGATTTGGAAAAATTTATATTAGCTTTATCTAATTCTGAGATTAAATTTGGCTGTATACAAAGTCTAGATCAATTGGAATCATTAGCTGAAGGACGCATCCGAGCCGCACTGATTCAAAAATTTACAGGGTTTTTACCCAGCCAAATTCAACCGACTACTGTGGTCTAAACGAAGGAAAGCAAATGAAAGTTGTGACTTATCTTATTAATTTAGACGGCAGTGATCAACGTTTAGCAAGTGCGACAGCTCAGCTCAATCAAGCGGGATGGGATTTTAGCCGATTCTCTGCTTATGATGGGCGAGGTAAAGCCTTATCTGAATTTGAAAACTACGATGATCTTGCTGCTCAGAAAATATTAGGGCGTAGTTTAATGAATTCTGAGTTGGGTTGTTATCTAAGTCACTACGGTTGTGCTGAAAAATTTCTAGAAACGGATGCCGATTATTTAGTTGTCTTAGAAGATGACATTGAAGTGTTGCCTAACTTTAAACAGAAGCTTGAATCTTTATTAAGTTATTTAGATCAACATAAAGAGTTGGATTGGTATACCGTCAATATTGCTGCTAAAAAGAAAAAATTAGCAAAAGACATTGTTGAGTTTGATCATTATACCTTGTGGCATGCATATTATTTCCCAATACGTGGTGTAGGCTTGGTTTGGTCTCGAAAAGGAGCTGAACAGTTTGTACAACTGGGTAAAATCATGACCGTTCCAGTCGATATTTTCTTCCAAAGTTGGTTAAGTAAAACAGGAAAAGGGCTTGGCGTTTGGCAGCCATTTGTGCAGCCAGCAGGTCTGGATAGTGATATTTTAGGTACTGTTGCTGCTCAAGGTATCAAACGGAAGCAACTTGAGAATCGAAATGCTTCTCATGGATTTAAGAAGCAGAAGCGTATGTGGCGTGATCGCTTTTATGCAATTAAACATTTAATGTCTTGAGTCCTAGTTATAGACTGTAATAAATAATTTTCTTTATTTTGTTGAGTACATTTTATGAAGTTTTTTAAGAAGCTCTTCTATCTTTTGAAATTTTATACAATGTATTCAAACCAAAAAAGAGAAATCAATGAGTCAATAGATAACTACGCGGACTTGATCGTTCTCAATCCTGGTCAAGAAAATGCAGTTATTCCTAAAATTATCTGGATGTATTGGGAAGGTACGCTACCCGAGTTTGTACAGAAGTGCGTTGACAATATAAAAAAGAACAATCCAAACTATGTTGTAAACTTTCTAACACCTAATAGTGTCAAAGAGTTTTGTGATATTGATTATGGTCGTTTAAAGCATGCGACACCACAACAGAAAGCTGATCTCATTCGATTTGAATTAATTTATCAATACGGTGGGGTATGGTTAGATGCCAGTACAATTGTTTATGAAAATCTAGATTGGATTGAAAAGTTAGTTACTCAACATCAAACTAACAGTTTTGCCTACTATCGAAAGAAAAATACTACTTGCCCAGACTTTCCTGTATTAGAGAATTGGTTATTGGCAAGTTCTGCCAAAAATATGTTTTTTAAGTCTTGGTTTGAGGAGTTATTTAAAGCTATAGAATTAACACCAAAGGTTTATATTCAGCAGATTAAAGAAAATAACGAAAATTATCAGGACTATTTTCAAGAGATAGGTCGTTTAGAATATTTGGTTGCTTATGTTGCCTGCCAAAAAATTATGCGTACCACTTTACCGAGTATGACCTTGATTAACTGTGATCGGAATGCTTTTTTCTATCAAGTAAAAAATAAATGGATGAAAGAAAAAGTGTTGATTGATCTTGCCCTCAATTATCCGCCAGTTGAAAAGCCTAAGCTGATCAAACTGGCAGGAAAAGAAAGGGGAATATTAAGTCGTTATTACAGTAAAAAAATGTATTTTAACGACTCGTTTATTGATATCTAATCACTACTTTTTAGCAATAAAGTTTTCTAATACTTTAAATTTTGGTCGTGTTTCAAAGTATTGTTCAGATGCTAATGACCCAACAATTGAGATATGACGTCCATCAAATGAATACGGTGTGTTTTTGGTTGCCATATGATCTGATTTAAATAGATCTGCTTGGCTTAACAAGAGTGTATTCGGATGTTCTGAAACGATTTTATTAATCACACTTGTTGCATATTTTTGCTTTGTAGCGAGTGGATTGTTCATATACTCATTTAGATTAAAGTCTCGCTCTAACCATATTGCACGTTTGAAAATTGAGCTGATGTTTTGATCAAACGTATATGGTTCAGACATTACGATCACTTTTTTATTATTCATTTGTGCAACTTTGAGTAGCTCACTAAATGAATTCTGCTGATTTTGACGAACAATATCAGTCCAACGACCAGCAAAAATAAGAATGTCATAATGAGCTATATGATTCTTCAGATAGTTTCGGTTGATTAAGCACTGCTGATAAGCCGTAGATGACTTGTCACCTGTAAACTCTTTATCAAGACTTGGATAGCACCAATTCGTACTGATCGTATGGATGTTCAAGTTTAGCTTTTTGCCTAGACGATCCCAAAATGGAATATTGTGACCTGCAAATGAATCTCCAAACAAAAGAGCTGATTTAGCATTTGTTGAGTTAGATGCTATATGACATTTTAATCCATTTTTTCCAACAGTCAGACTATGATCATCTTTAATGTTATAGAAACACCAACCATTCGAGACCATAGGCATCTGTATTTTCTCAATACGCTTTAGGTATTCTGCATCGGCTCGATTTTCTAACCCATCCTTACCTAGAAACTTATAAAATGGGTAGAGAATCACAATGCTTAAGATAAACAATAGATAAACATACTTTTTATTGATTTTATTCAGATGAATACGACAGGGTTCAATATGTTTGTAACTCAACCAACCTAAAACAAAAGATAATAAAAGAGCAAAACTGATATTGATAATATTTTTTTGAATTAGGAAATAGCTCAATAAAAATGAGATCGGCCAATGCCACAAATAAATAGAATATGAAGCACTGCCTAAACTTTGTATCAACTTGGGTTTCGTTAGTATAGAGTTTTGACGGTTGGCGATTAGAATTAAAACTGTACCCAAAACAGGAAGGGATGCAGCATAACCAGGCCAAGGCGTATCTTTGGTTAAAAAAATCAAGCTTAGCGCTAAAAGTCCAAAACCTGTATATTCAATAATTTTTTGCTTAATCGATGATAAAGAATATTGGTTAAAATAAAAGTACACCAGTCCACCTGCAATTAACTCCCATGCACGTGTTGAGAGTTTAAAGAAAGCATATATCGGATTTTCTGGTGTAAGTTTTACAGACAACAAAAATGAGCAAGCAAACAATATTAGAAGTAATATGCCTATATATTTAGTTTGTTTCGTAAGCTTTTTAAATGTGTACAAAATGATGGGAAAAAGGATGTAGAACTGCCATTCAACAGCTAAAGACCAGGTATGCAGTAATGCTTTATCATGTGAGCTAGTTGCAAAATAGTCTCCTGATTGTTCATAGAAGAGATTATTTGATAAGAAGGTGAGACTGTATCTCGCATCTTTAGCAAAGTTTTTTAGATCTTCTGGGATAAACACAAATAGCCCCAAAGCCGTTAAAACTAAGACTAAGGCTAATAGTGCGGGATAAATACGAATAATTCGAGATAAGTAAAAATCAACAAAAGAAAAATTATTGTGTTCAAGCTTTTCCACAATGATTTTTGTCATCAGATAGCCTGATATCACGAAGAAAACATCAACGCCCAAGTACCCAGCGGAGAAACCGAATACATTGAAATGGAAAAGAACAACAAAAACTACAGCATATGCTCGAAGTCCATTGATATCCGTTCGAAATTGCGATCCGATCATTAATAATTACTAAAAAGCAAAAATTATATTTTACAGAATCAAGGTTTGATGAGCGAGTTTGTATTAATTTTTTTAAATGATTCAACCGCACTATTTAGTGAAAGATTATAAACATCAATATGATTTTCTTTAAAAAATTCAGAAGCTGCATCAAATGCAGGTAATGTTAAATCTAAATATTGGTCTAACATTGTAGGTTGTTTGTTTTCTTTATCTTCATAAAATCTAGGCTGTGAAAAATTATTCATATCTAGACCAGCAATATAGATTTCTTTGAACCCAATAGAATATGCTACCTGTAATGCAACGTAAGCTACTGTAAAATAATCAAAAACAGCATTAAAAATATTGGTAGAGAAACCGAACTGACCATATAAATGAAAATAAGATTGAGATAGATCAACAGGCGTCTGTTTACCCATAAATAAATCAGTCGTTTTATCTTGTGAAATGGTTTCGATCACTCTGATGGAGCATTTAATTGTATTAGGATGAATTCTTCTCAAGATTACATCAAGGCATCTTGGTGTTGTAAAAAGGGTACAATCACTCTGCAAGACTTTCATCACGAGGTCAAAACGATTACCCGTAAAGTTGTGATCGATAATTACATAATATTTGAAATGAATATAATCTAATGAAATTGCACCATTTACTCCGATGAAATCATATTCTGGATTATTAAAAAACTTATGGTCAATGTTCTTTACTGATGGTCCTGTTGCAACGAGGATACATTTCCTTTTGCTAGTTGTAACTTGATTCGTATTATCTGCGATTAATTTTTTACGGAAAAAGACTTTTTCTAGGTCACCCTGAGCATTACGCTGCACAGAAAAGTATGGCCAATAGCGACGATTATGCTTATATTGTTTAGGCAAACACATTTTATAAATAAACTTAGTGATATTTCTGAAAATATGATGAAAAAGAAAAGGTTGCATTGCTTGGCTCTTGGCAGATTACTTTTAAAAGATGACTATATTATTTAGCTTGCCAATTATATGCCAATTTCTTTAAAACAGTTATTGAATTGACAAAACACACGACAAAAATAAAAATCAACCTAAACACATATATTTAAGTTGATTGTTATTGCTAATTTTGGGATGAGATTGCTAATCTGTTAATCATCCAAAGAAAATTTATTTTTATCTTTAAATTTTGCTTTTAATTTGTGTAGTGAATTACTAAACCAATTTCTTTGTTCGTCAGGGCGTGTAACTTTATTGCCTTGATAATTGATTTGAGTCGCTTTTTGAAATGGACCATAAGCTTTTACTAAATAGTCTTCAGGTTTATAACCCTTATCCAATGCTTCTTGATAATATTGATCAAATAACTCAACTAAGTCTTTTCTTGGATGAGGCATGATTTTTCCATCAAACCAATGTTTTTGATTGTTTTTTTCTAGGCGCGGTAACGAGTATTTATGGCTAAACTGCGTACCCATATCGGAGTAATGTAGAATTTTGATATCTTCTATTTTTAAGCCTTCACCATCAATACAGTTGTATGAACTATTGTAGTTTTGGACTAGATGTGGTTTGTCTTTGATTAATTGCATTAACTTCTTGTGACCATCTGGATCAGATTGCAACGTTTTAAGTGAAGGTAAATATTGTTTAGCTTTTTCACAATCCCAAACACAAGTACATAAACGAGCTGAACTTTTGCCACCTTTGGCGATGACGATTGCATCATCTTTCATCGGATGCGACCATAACTCAGCAATATCACATAAAACGATGACATCAGCATCCATATAGATCGAACGCCCTTCAAAGTTGGATGATTCAGGAATTGCCCATCGAAAACCTGAAAAAGGAGTCGCCCATTTTTCAGTATGCCAACCTTCACTAGCTTCTTGATTACTGTACCATGGACTTTTTGTATCATGGCTTAATTGCATCCAAAAAATTTCAATAGGATGTTGAGTGTGTTTTCGAATACTGTAATCTAAAACCATCATTTGTTCTAAGTCACAGTTGTTGGGATCACACCCAACGAATACTTTAATTACGTCATTGTTCATATCTGCAATCACTTCATCATATATAAATCAATGCAGTATGTAGAAGATAGAATCTTTAAGGAACTGCACGATAAAATTAAAACCAACATTGTAAGTCTATATTCTTTACATGACTAGCATTGAAATGTATTGTGCAATAAACTCCACTATGATTTTGATAGAATAAATAGTGCGTTCTAATTTATTGTTGTATTTACAAGATAGAATATGAATGATAGTTTCTTTGTGTCTTACTTTTAGTGGCTTATATTGTTGTATATGAAGATCAACCTATGAGAATTTATGTAATAAGTCTTTCAAATGAGTCTCAACGTAGAAAGCATATTCATACTGAATTTACTAAAGAGGGATTAGTATTTGAATTTTTTGATGCGATTACTCCCATCACTTTATCTTCAACAGCACTTGATCTAGGCATAACGGTCGATAAAACTGATTTACATCCAAATGAAATTTCTTGCATATTAAGCCATGTCTGCTTATGGAAAAAAGCTGTTGATGAAAAATTAGATTATATTGCCATATTTGAAGATGATATTTATTTAGGTAATTCTGCTCAATTTTTTTTGAAAAATTCTCAATGGATTTCTGAGCAATGTGAAATAGTTAAATTAGAAACTTTATATCGTAAGGTATTTCTTTCTAGAAAAGATGAGCCTTTAACTCTTGAAAATAAACGTGAATTAGTAGTACTAAATGGTCCACATATGGGGGCTGGTGGATATATTTTGTCACGTCGCGCCGCAGAATCTCTAATAGATTTTACGGCTAGGCTATCAGAACTTATACCTATAGACCATATTATATTTAGGGCTTATCCAGAAGAATCCCATCAAAAAATATATCAGTTATCGCCAGCGCTATGTATTCAAGATGTAATTTTAACTGACGGTGAGACAAATTTTCCTAGCTCGTTAGAGGAAGTTCGAAATATTCGTAAAGGAGAGATTAAAGTTAAAAAGAAGTTGAGTTTAAGGGCCAAAGCTCAGCGTGAATTTGGGCGCCCATTTCTACAAATACTATCTTTTATTCAAATTGGAATATTGTTTTTTCAAGGGAAAAAAGTGACAAAAATTAAGTTTAAATAGTAATTTTATATCATTATTGAGTTTTTCTTATAGTGTTCATCTGAGGCATTTATAGCTCTAAACCGCTTATATCCCCACATATATTCCGCAGGGAAGCGGTTGATCATCTGTTCAACTGCTTTATTGAGTGCCGCAGTTGCGATCTCAATATCGCGATCGTATAACTCAGGATCATTCAGATCATCGCAATACACATCAAATCCCTCACCATCCTCACGACGAAAACAGCTTAATCCCACCAGACGACATTGTGTTTTTTGCGCCATTTTACTTGCAAGTGTACTGGTTAAACAGGGAATTCCAAAAAAAGGAACCACGACACCACCAGAGGGTTGCGGAACATGATCTGGCAGAATTACACTGAAACCACCTTGTTTGAGGTTTTTGAATAATGCTTTAACACCGTTGGCATCAGTTGGAACTAGTGTCGCGTTTAACCGTTGACGAGCATGTAAAGCAAAAGCATTAAATCCTGAGTCTTTCATGGGTTTATACATAATGGTAGGAATACCATATTGGTGTACCCAAGCATTCATCATTTCCCATGTACCGAGATGAGGGGTAATAATTAAAGCACCTCGGGGATCATTTAATGCATTTGTTAGTACATCTAAATGATGAACCATCTTTATTTGCTGGATACTCCATTCTGTAGGCATTGCCCAGCATTTCCCAGATTCGATATAACTTAGACATTGCTTTGTCACGCTTTCTTTAGCAAGCTTCTCACGCTCACGCTCAGGAATATCTGGATAAGCAAGACTGAGATTTACCCGTGTTTTCCAAAGCATACTTTTATTTGGATTTTGATTAATAAAGTAAGCCGCCACTTTTGCAATACTGCGCAAAAATGCTAAAGGTAGAATACGGAGTAAAGTGGTATAAAACGACATTGCGATTAATCTTGTTTATTCGCGTTGCCTTTGAGGACCATATAAATGAGGGCGACAAAGATGAGAAGTGCACCTGCTAAGCTACTAACGCAAAAATATAAAATGCGTTCATTGGTCGTCATATTGAAAAGTTCATTTGCTAGGATATAGCGCATAAAAAACCATTGTGCCAAAGAAAACACAATAATCACAATTGCATGTCGACGTACATCAGGACGCATTGCCATAACAATGACCTCTCAATAAAAAGCAGTTCATTATGCCACTAGCATAGATATTCTCAAAGTATAAATTATCGTACCAATGCTCTCCAAAAGGAGGGGATCGGATAGACATAAAAAACCCTGTACGAGACAGGGTTTTTATTTAATCCATAAATCTACAGATTATTTTTCTTCAGCTTTTGCTTTTTCACGTAAACGAATACCCAAGTCACGCAATTGATTCGCTTCAACAGGCGCTGGTGCTTGAGTTAATGGACATTCAGCAGTCTTCGTTTTCGGGAATGCAATCACATCACGAATAGAAGAAGCACCTGTCATGAGCATGATCAAGCGGTCAAGACCAAATGCCAAACCACCGTGTGGAGGCGCACCATAACGTAATGCATTCAATAAGAAGCTGAATTTTTCTTCTGCCTCTTCTTCACCAATACCTAACGCTTCAAAAATCGCTTTCTGCATCTCTAAGGTATAAATACGCAGTGATCCACCACCGATCTCAGTACCATTGAGTACCATATCGTATGCAACAGACAACGCTGCACCAGGATTGCTCTTCACTTCTTCAACACTTGATTTTGGTAGTGTGAATGGGTGATGCACAGAAGTCCATTTGCCATCATCAGTTTCTTCGAACATTGGGAAATCAACAACCCAAAGTGGTGCCCACTCGCAAGTTGAAAGATTCAAGTCATGACCGATTTTCACACGAAGTGCACCCATCGCATCATTTACAACTTTTGCTTTATCCGCACCAAAGAATACGATGTCGCCATTTTCAGCACCAACACGTTTTAATAAATCGAGTACGATTGGCTCGATGAATTTAACGATTGGAGATTGAAGACCTTCGATGCCTTTTTCAAGTTCATTGACTTTGATGTAAGCCAAGCCTTTAGCACCGTAGATGCCTACGAATTTGGTGTATTCATCAATCGCACTACGTGGTAATGAACCAGCACCTGGTACACGTAAAGCGACAATACGACCTTTAGGATCTTTTGCAGGACCTGCGAAAACTTTGAATTCAACGTCTTGCATCAAGTCTGCAACGTCAACTAATTTCAATGGAATACGCATATCTGGTTTGTCAGATGCATAATCACGCATTGCGTCAGCGTAAGTCATACGTTCAAATTTATCGAATTTTACATTCAATAATTCGTTGAACATTTTAACTGTTAAGCCTTCCATTAAATCCATGATGTCATCGTCACTCATGAACGATGTTTCAACGTCGATTTGGGTAAATTCAGGCTGACGATCTGCACGTAGATCTTCGTCACGGAAACATTTAGCGATTTGGTAATAACGATCGATACCACCGACCATCAACAACTGTTTGAACAATTGTGGTGATTGTGGAAGTGCATAGAAGCTACCATTTGAAACACGACTTGGGACTAAATAGTCACGTGCGCCCTCAGGAGTTGCACGAGTCAAGATCGGTGTTTCAACATCGAGGAAACCGTGATCTTCAAAGTAGTTACGAATCAAGTTTGTAACTTTAGAACGGAAGCGTAAGCGATCTAACATTTCTGGACGACGAATGTCCAAGAAACGGTATTTCAAACGAATTTCTTCAGAAATATTGGTGTTTTCGTCATTCAATGGGAATGGAGGTGTTTCAGAAGCAGCTAAAACTTCGATTTCTTTTGCTAAAACTTCGATTTGACCACTCACCATGTTGGCATTTTCAGTACCTTCATAGCGACGACGTACACGACCTGTAATTTTTAACACAAATTCAGAGCGTGCTTTATCCGCAGTTGAGAAAGCTTCTGGTGTATCAGGATCAATGACGACTTGAACTAAACCATCACGGTCACGCATATCAAGGAAAATTACACCACCATGGTCACGGCGACGATGAACCCATCCGCATAAAGTCACTGTTTGATCGATTTGGGCTTCAGTTAAAGAGCCACAGTAATGAGTGCGCATCATATTGAATTATTTATCCAAACTATATTGGCTAGAAGGTGAATGCGTAAACAGCGCATCACCAATGAAGGGGAGATTATGCCTTGTTGAACATATTGTCTCAAGTCTTAATCATTTCAACAGAATTTTAAAGCGACGCTTTTTTAAAAAAATGATCTTGTTTGACCTTTTTGATCAAATAATAGTAGCAACAGACATGCTGCTGTAAAAACACAAAGTGCTGTTTGAGTAAATTCGTTAATTGATTTACCAATAAAAAAATATCGTTCGGTGTACCAGAGTTCTGATGAAATATGACGACTATAGTCCCAAATCGACAACAATCCCGTAACCGTTGAAATGATTAAGTTTGTTGTCATAAATCCTTTGATCTTAATCGGTACAGGTTGAGCTAGTTTATATTTCATGTAATAGCTTTTGCACATCCAAAAGATAAAAGGTAAGGCTAAGATGGATGAACCAATCTGCAAAATAAAATGTAATGGATAATGCAAACCAAAGAGAGAAATATCTTGTGCGAGTAAATCCTTAAAAGCAAAGGTTCGAAAGTCTAGATGGGTTAATCCATCCCAGATTAAATGTGTCGCTGTACCCAGAATAATCGCAAAGCAATTCATAAGAATAAAGCCCACTGCATCATCAAAATTGCTGAGCTTTATTGGGTCTTTTATACCCAGAAAGCGATAACTGACAGGGCGATAAATGAGATACCACAAGAGACAAAAGAATAATCCAATCGGAAGATTGGGAAATAATATGCCAGACCACTGATGTGTTAATGCAATTGTTTCTTGAGTAAATAAACGATGCAGGTCTGGGGTCATACAGCCGATTGCAAGCGCTGCGACAGGCAAATGACCTTTACTCAATTTTGATAGAGGTGGTGCAAGAACAGCGTGAGAAAGAGTAAATGGCATATTCTTGGAGTGTTATAAACATTGAATAATGGATCAGCAGTGTAGCAAATGTTTTTTGTGGTTATGTTTTTTATTGCAAAATAAATGAAATGTTATAATATAACAAAATATATTTAAGCTGATCTGAGACACGGCATGTCATTTTCTAAAAATATTTTGACTTTATCTATTTTAGCAATAGCCAGTAGTACCTCCTTTGCTGAAGAGGAAGCAAAGGTTCAACAACTTGCTACGATTGAAATTAAAGCGCACCCTTTAGAGCGAAATGCGGCCGATTTTGCTGTCGCAGATCATGTGGTTGAGCAAAAAGAGTTAACTGGAAAAAGTGTAACATTAGGTGATGCTTTAGCTGGTGAGATGGGTATACATACCAATCAGTTTGGCGCAGGTTCAAGTCGTCCAGTGATTCGCGGACAAGATGGTGCTCGAGTCAAAGTGTTGCAGCATGCCTCTGAAAATATTGATGTTTCAATCTTATCGCCTGACCATGCGGTCACGGTTGATCCATTATTAGCAAAGAAAATAGAAGTTATTCAAGGACCATCTACTTTACTGTACGGTGCTGGTACTGTAGGTGGTTTGGTCAATGTCACAGACAGCAAAATTCCGACACAGATGCCAGAAAATGGTTATGAGGGGAATGTTGGACTCCGTTATAACACGGGTAGTGATGAAAAGCTGGCAAGTGCAGGTGTAACGCTGGGTTTAGGTGATCAAGTTGCATTACGTCTTGAAGGTCTCAAACGTGAAGCCAATGATTATATTGCACCTGATTATTTCCATGAAGGCGAAAAAGAACGCCGAGTCGATAATACTTTTGCCAAAGGGCAAACTATAAATGTGGGTCTATCGTGGATTTATGATCGTGGCTTTACGGGTATTTCATATAGCAATCGTCAGGATCAATACGGCTTGCCAGGACATAGCCATGAATATGAAAGCTGCCATTTACATGGTCTGAGTTTACATTGTGGTGATCACGGCCCAACTGATGATCATGATCATGACCATGAAGAACATACACACGATGCAGGCCCTTGGATTGACTTAAAATCAGAGCGTTATGACGTGCGTACCGAACTGGATGATCCATTTGCAGGCTTTAAAAAATTACGCGCACAAGCGAGTTATACAGATTATCAACATGATGAGATCGAAGAAGAGACCATCGCGACTCGTTTTAAAAATAAAGGTTATGATGGACGTTTAGAGTTGGTACACAACCCGCTGGGTGCATGGGAAGGGGTCATTGGTACACAATATGGGCAACAAAAATTAAAACTTACAGGTGAAGAGGCCTTTTTAGCGCCAAATACCACTAAAAAATGGAGTGTGTTCGCATTAGAACATGCACAACTTAATGATGTTCATGTTGAATTAGCTGCTCGTGCAGAACAGCAAAAGATTAATATTGATGATGCAACGAAAAAAGATTTTGACGGTTCGGCTTTTTCTGTTTCTGGTGCCGCCAATTGGGAGTTTGCACCAAACTATAAACTCTCGTTTGTTACTTCGCATCAAGAACGTTTACCTTTAGCACAAGAGTTATATGCCAATGGTGGGCATTTCGCCACCAATACCTATGAACTAGGAAATGATCAGCTTAAAAAAGAGCAGTCAAATAATGTCGAACTTGGTTTTCATTACGATGATAACAAGTTCGATTACCATGTACATGTCTACCATAACTGGTTTAACGACTACATCTATGCCCAAACTTTAGGTCATTATAAAGATTTCCGTTTGGTTCAGTATGCGCAAGATAAAGCCAAGTTCTACGGTGCTGAAGCAGAAGTGGGTTATCAGCTCTCTTCAATTTATAAACTCAGTGCATTCGGTGATTATGTTCGTGGCAAGATCGATAATGAAAATGCACCACGTGTACCAGCGGGCCGTTTAGGTACAAAAGTGAATGCAGACTTTGATGATCACTGGAGTGGTTCGGCTGAGTATTATCATGTGTTCCAGCAGGACAAGATTGCGGCTTATGAAACCGATACACAAAGTTATAATATGTTAAATTTGGGTGTGGCGTATTCAGGTAATTATGGCAATGTCGGTGATTACCGTGTATTCCTGAATGCCAATAACTTGTTGGATGATCAGGTTTATCAACATGCATCATTCTTATCAACCATTCCACAAGTTGGACGTAATTTTAGCGTTGGTGTGAACTTTAGTTTCTAATTTATCACTCAAATCTTATTGAAAAATCAAAGTATAAGCTCTAGCCTTAGTCCATTAGGCTAGGGCTTTTTCTGTTTATATGCGCATCTTCCAAAGAATTCATCAAAAATTAAACTGGTCAGGTCGACGTTACATGGCAGTCATATTGAGTATTTTTGCGATTGGGTATATTGCTTCGGCAATTTATCACACTGTAAAACCACTCCCAAAAGGACTGGATTTTACGGGACAACTTCGTCATGCCAATGTGAAATTTTTAGCGGATCAAACTTATATTGATATACAAGGTCAGCAACAAGTTGATCAGCATATTTTCAAAGAAGTATTCCAACTGATTGATCAAGCACAAACCACGATCGTGCTAGATATGTTTCTATTTAATCAGGAAGTTGGTGAATCAAAGGTAAAGCAATTTCCATTGATGCAACAACTCACTGATGCGTTAATTCTGAAACGTAAACTTTACCCCGCAATTCAAATCGTTGTGATTACAGATCCAATTAACTCGGTTTATGGTGGAATAACGCCTCAACACTATCGTCAGCTTCGTCAAGCAGGCGTAGATGTGATAGAAACGGATTTAAAACCTTTGCGTGCTTCAAATCCATTGTGGTCGGGTTTTTGGTATATCTGTTGTCAAAATTTAGGCAATAATCCAGAAGGTGGTTGGTTAAGTAATCCCTTTGGGAAGGATAAAGTGACCTTACGTAGTTATTTAGAATTGTTAAATTTTAAAGCCAATCATCGTAAAACCTTAGTAGTCGATACGGCTGAAGGTTGGAAGAGTTTAGTGACCTCAGCGAATCCTCATGATGGAAGTTCACATCATAGTAATGTCGCACTGGTCGTGGATGGCCCAACCGCGATTGATGTATTACAAACTGAGCAAACTGTCGCGAATATGTCACAAGGTTCAAGCCCTTTTGTGATTATGGGTGGGCTGGTGGAAGATAAGCGCTTGCCACAGGTGCAGCTACTGACTGAAAAAGCGATTTATGATGCGGTGTTGAAGATGATTCAATCTGCAAAAAGTGAAGAGCATTTGGACATGGCTATGTTCTATCTGTCTGAGCGAAATATTATTGAGGCATTAAAACAGGCTAAACAGCGTGGTGTAAATATCCGTATCATGCTTGATCCAAATAAAGATGCATTTGGTCGTCAAAAGAATGGTATTCCAAATCGCCAAGTGGCTTCAGAACTGAATGCGGTAGGCATTCCAATTCGTTGGTGTGATACCCATGGTGAACAATGCCATAGTAAAATGCTACTCAAATATAACGCTCAGCAAGCTGAGTTGATGCTAGGTTCAGCGAACTTCACCGCACGAAATCTTAAAAACTATAATCTTGAGACAGACATGCGCGTTTTAGGTTCGGCACAAGCACAGGTCTTTAAAGATGCGGGACAGTATTTTGATGCTGCTTGGAGTAATGCGAATGGTCGTCAGATCACGGTTGATTATGCAAAATATACTGATGAATCAAAAATCAAATACTGGCTCTATCGTTTTATGGAGTGGTCGGGCTTATCGACTTTCTAAAAGAAAGAGGCTTTAAGCCTCTTTTTTTATTGCGGATTGGGTGGAATCAATTGATCTAAGTCCTTATCAGCCAATTGATCTAATTCACTTAAATCCATTTTGATTTTCCACTGGCTTTCATCTTCCACAGGCGTTGGAAGTCGTGCTTCCAGCCAGTCACACACTACATCAGGACTAAACTCAGCATGATTACATTGAATCACCCAAGCTAAAAAGTCTTTCGCTTCACCATTCATATAAGGAGGAGGAGAGACAGGGAAGAATTGAGTGGGTAAGCGCTCATTGGTCGATAAGTAGTTCAGAACATGCCCAAGCTCTTGAACAGTTTGCCATGCAAGTGGATGTGTAACATCAATATTAAATTTAAACCACCATGCATGTTGACCATCTGTGCCATGTGCAACGATGCGAGCTTCTTGCACACTTGGAACTTTACAAAAGAATTGATAAAGGCGATCAAAATTCATTTCAGCCACAAATGTCGTCTCAAAATCAAAAATATAATTTTAGCATATCTCTATTTAACTATCCGTAGATGTGATTGATCGATGAATTGATTGATTAGATCTGAAAAAATATTATTACAACAGTCATGCTTAATTTTTGTTCTAAAATAGAAAGATACTCTGATTTCACAGGAGATAATCATGAAGCAATCTAAAATTTATATTTATGGCTTGGCGACTATATTGGGTTATCTCCCTATCATGAGTTATGCAGATAATGCTTGGAGTGGCTATAGTGGTGTGGAAAGACGTTCCTCGCATCAGGCTTCGCCATCTTATCAGCAGCCTGCACAAGACTCATTTGCCTTTTCAAATCAGCGCTATACCCCTACTGCACCACCCAAAGGCTATTATTATCAGCCCTATCAAAATAATAACCACCCTTACCCGAACCATCGACCAAGCCTTCGGATTGAATATTATCCAGAAACACAATATGAGCACAGTTATCGCCGTGAGTCTTTCGTGGTGGGGAATGAGCTGCCTGATGCGTTCCGTAGTGAACGCTATGTGATTCGAGATTGGGATTATTATTCCTTGCGTGAGCCGCCACGCGGTCGACATTGGGTCATGGTCGATGGTCGTTATCTTTTGGTGACTGATGATAATTTCACCATTGAAATTATTCGCTGATTTTAAATGTTTTTTTGAATTTTATTCAAAATTGAAATCTCCATAATTTCTTGGTTTTCATTACAAAGTTTTGCAATGTCGCTGGATTTGTTCATGGTTTCTCCTTGAGTTTTTCTTAATCTGGATTCAGGTCAAACAGAGGATCAAACAATGAAAAAGACAGCAATATTACTTGTATCAACCTTAATGCTTGGTGTTTCTGCATCTGCGATGGCAGATTCCAATCGTTGGAACAATCATCACGATCATAAAGATCATTACGATCATCGCTATGACCGCCATGATCATCGTGAAGCCCGCTGGTCAAATGGTGATCGTGGTAACCACTATGGTCAACGCATAAATCTTAAACGTGGTGAACGTTTACCTTCAGAGTTCCGTAGCAACCGATATATGATTTCCAACTATCGTATGCACCGTTTATATGAACCACCACGTGGTTATCACTGGATGCAGGTACAGGGCAAATATGTATTGGTTGATTCGAAATATCGTGTGTTCCGAGTTGCATAAAATACCTAAGAAAAAGCAGGCGAAATGCCTGCTTTTTTTATTTATGCAAGTTCGTCATCTTGTGGTCGTGGTGTCTTATTTGCAGGAAGTTGTTGTTCATGATCTTTACCACGAATCACCGATGGATAGTTCCACGAAGCAAAACGCACCACTAAAATGGCTAGGGCGAGGATTAAAATAGAACCCGTAATAATCACCTGATCCATTGAGGCTTTATGATTATGTTGAATATCTGCAATCAAGAGGCGAGTAAGTGCAGTGATTGCCACATAAATCAAAAAGCGCACGGGCATGTGATTGGTCTTGAAATAAATCCCAACCATCGCGCCCAGTTCAAGATAGATAAATAACAGCAGAATATCGTCAATGCTTGCGTATTGCTTAACGGTCAAAATTTCAATCACCGTGTGCACGGCTGACCATGCGATCATACAGCCGATAATAAACAGCGCCAGATAATGAAATGCTTCAACTGCATAGTGACCTAAACGGTCGAATAGACGTTGCAGGTCTTCAAGTTTCTCTTTAGAACTAGACATGGAAATTTAATGTACTCAACATGATCATGAAAATGGATGCAATTTTTATGCTGATTTTATTATAGCCATAAAAAAACTGCCTAAACCAAATGATTTAGGCAGTTTTTAAAACCGAACTAGAATTAAGCTTGGTTTGTGAAGTAATCTTCGCTGAAGTTCATGATTAAGTCAGAACCTGCTTTGATCTTCGCAAGGCGAGAATCAAGTTCTGGCAAAATACGGTCAACAAAGTACTGTGCCAAAGCAAGTTTGTTTTGGTAGAAATCACCAGACTTATCTTTTGCAGCAGCAGCAATCTTAGCAAACATATAAGCAAAGCTAAGTAGACCAACTGCGCTTAAGTAATCTACTGCAGCAGCATTCGGGAAGTCTACATTTTCAGCAGCTTGCTCAATGATGAATTGAGTGATTGCTTCAATTTCAGTTGCAGCATCTAAAGTTGCATCTTTAATGAAGTTTAAGTCAGTGTCTAATGAATTGGCAAAATCACGGATCTCAGCAATATATTCAGCAATAAACGCACCGCCACACTTAATGGTTTTACGACCAATTAAGTCTTGAGATTGAACGCCGTTGGTGCCTTCGTAAATTTGAGAAATACGAAGATCACGGATACATTGTTCCATACCCCATTCACGGATAAAACCATGACCACCAAATACCATTTGTGCATCTAAAGTTGCTTGGAATGCAGTATCTGTGAGGTAAGCTTTTGCAATTGGTGTTAACAGCGCAACACGGTCATTGGCTTTCTTCACTGCTTCTGCATCAGTAGAGAATTTAGTGATATCAAGCTGTTGACCTACATATACTGCAAATGCACGAGATGCTTCATTATTTGCACGTACATTCAACAACATACGACGAACATCACCGTGAACTAAGATGCTATCCGCAGGTTTATTTGGAGATTTAACACCAGAAGCACTACGACCTTGTAAACGATCAGTCGCATATTGAGCTGCATTTTGGTAAGCAAATTCAGAAGCACCAAGACCTTGGATACCCATTGATAAACGTTCATAGTTCATCATCACGAACATTGCTGCAAGACCTTCGTTTTCTTTACCAACGAGATAACCTTTTGCAGCATCAAAATTCATCACGCAAGTTGCAGATGCCTTGATCCCCATTTTATGTTCGATTGAGCCAGGAGCAACAGGGTTACGCTCACCTAAAGAACCATCTGCATTTACAATGTATTTCGGTACGATGAATAAAGAAATACCACGTGAACCCGCAGGTGCATCAGGTGTTTTTGCAAGAACTAAGTGAATGATGTTTTCAGCGAGATCGTGATCACCACCTGTGATGAAGATCTTAGTACCTGTAATGTTATAAGTACCATCTTCGTTGCGTTCAGCTTTGGTTTTAATAATTCCTAAATCTGTACCTGCATGCGGTTCAGTTAAGCACATCGTACCTGACCATTCGCCAGAGTAGATTTTAGGTAAATAAGTTTCTTTTTGCTCTTGAGATGCATAGCTGTTTAATGCCATACCTGCACCCACAGAAAGAAGCGGGTAGAGCAAGAATGATGGATTGGTTGCGAATAGCATCTCATCAGCAAGAACAGTCAGCATTTTTGGCATTGCCTGACCGCCCCATTCCTCATCAGCGCCTAAGCCGATCCAACCACCTTCAGCGTATTGACGGAATGCTTCTTTAAAGCCGGCTGGTGTGAATACTTCACCGTTAACCCAACGTGCACCTTCTTCATCACCAGTACGGTTAAGTGGGTGAGTTACGTTTTGAGCAAATTTAGCCATTTCTTCTAAAATTGCTTCAGCAGTTGCAGCATCTACATGAGCAAGATTCTCATTAGACTGCCAAAATTGTTCTGCTTTAAATACATCATTTAAGATGAATTTCATGTCTGCTAAAGGTGCATTGTAAATTGGCATAATCGTTCCTTTTTACGCACAGGTTATGTGCAAAGTGATTAAATAAAACGAACAAACAAATTGAATAGTTTAAATTTAGCATTGATTAAACAAAAAAAGGACGGTCAAAACTGACCAGTCCTTTTTTTGTGATGAACGTTGCATCTCACTCTAATCTATGATTAGAACGCAAAGTGTTCCGCATCAAGTTCAAACAATGGCGCAACACCAGTTGAAAGTACATCTACATGCGAGCGAACACGTGGCAAGATCTTCTTGAAGTAGAAGCGAGCAGTCGCTACTTTCGCATTGTAGAAGTCAACATCAGTTGAGCCTTCAGCCAGTTTCTCCTGAGCAACAAGTGCCATACGTGCCCATAGGTAAGCAAGTGTGACATAACCAGAGAAGTACATGTAGTCAACCGCAGCTGCGCCAACTTCATCAGGGTTTTGCATTGCACGCATACCGATTTGCATCGTAATATCGCCCCATTCTTTGTTTGCAGCAGCCAATGGCGCAATGAATTCTTGCATTGCAGCATTGTCTTTGTTTGCTTCAACAAATTTATGGATGATCTTGGTGAAGTCTTTCAACATTGCACCTTGAGTTTGCAATACTTTACGACCTAAAAGATCAAGTGCTTGAATTTCAGTTGTTCCTTCGTATAAGCAAGCAATACGTGTATCACGTACGATTTGCTCCATACCGTGCTCAGAAATAAATCCGTGACCACCAAATACTTGCACACCGTGGTTTGCAGATTCATAACCAGTTTCAGTTAAGAATGCTTTAGCAATTGGAGTTAACAAAGATAAGATGTTGTCAGCAAACTTACGCTCTTCTTCAGTTTCGCCTTTTTCAACGATATCTGCATACTGAGCCAATAAGTAAACAAGTGCACGACCACCTTCAGCAAATGCTTTTTGAGTTAAAAGCATATTACGAACAGCAGGGTGAACAATAATTGGATCTGCTTCTTTTTCAGGTGCTTTAGGACCTGAAAGTGCACGCATTGCTAAACGATCTTTCGCATATGCTAAAGCACCTTGGAAAGAACCTTCAGATGCAGCAAGACCTTGAACGGCTGTACCAATACGTGCAGTGTTCATGAATGTGAACATGCAGTTCAGGCCGCGGTTTTCTGGTCCGATCAAGTAACCTTTTGCTTTATCAAAGTTGATCACACAAGTTGCGTTACCATGGATACCCATTTTGTGTTCGATTGAACCGCAGCGAACAGTATTGCGCTCGCCGATAGAGCCATCTGCATTTACATTAAATTTCGGTACGATGAACAGCGAAATACCTTTAGTGCCTTTAGGTGCGCCAGGTAAACGAGCAAGTACGATATGGATGATGTTTTCAGCCATGTCATGTTCACCAGCAGAGATAAAGATTTTCTCGCCAGAAATTGCATAGCTACCATCATCATTTGGTTCAGCTTTGGTTCGGGTAATACCTAAGTCTGAACCTGCATGAGATTCAGTTAAGCACATTGTACCTGTCCAAACACCTGATACAAGCTTTGGCATATACGTCGCTTTTTGTTCATCAGAACCATGGTGTTCAATTGTACGAACAGCACCATGAGAAAGACCTGGGTACATACCCCAAGACCAGTTTGCTGTACCAACCATCTCAGAAATTGTGATTCCTAGAGAGTTTGGTAATGCTTGACCGCCAAATTCTTCATCAGCAGAAAGAGATGGGAAACCAAGTTCGATATATTTTTGATACGCTTCTTTAAAGCCTGTAGGTGTTGTAACAACACCATCATTCCAAGTACAACCTTCACGATCGCCTGATTGGTTGATAGGAGAAAGTTCATTCTCACAGAAATCAGCTGCTGCTTCTAAATATTGATCAACCAATTCGCGGCTTACGGTGCCTTGAAATGCAGGAAGTTTTGCGTAATGTGCTTCAGCATTTAATAATTCGTGCAATACGAACTGCATATCACGTAAGGGTGCTTTGTATTGTGGCATAGCATTTTCCTCAATACTGGTTAAACCAGAGTTATAATCTTAGTCAATGATAAATGTGCCTAATGGCAGCATTTTGTACCGCTAATCGTGCAGCAAGTCATCGTTCGGTACAAGCTTTAACAGGGCATTTCTTAGTGACTGTAAAGTCAAAGATAATGCTTAAATTATTTTAAAGCGTATTGATTGTAGGCAGTTTGCGTTGAATTCGCTCGTAATAATATGCAAAAAATCGTAAGCAGCTGTGTAATTAAAAATAATTGGCTCTGCAAATAAATTAAAAGGCGCTTGAGACGCCTTGATAACGAAATAATATTATGTTCTTAGATAGGTTTAACGTTTGAATTGCGATTTCTCAGGCGTAAAGCGAACGTCACAAGTACCTTCAATTACACGATTATTCCACTGAACATTCACACGCTCACCGATGCGTTTACCCTGACAGGCTTTCTCGATCTGTACTCTCTGTAGTCGATGTTCTTCACGCATTTGTTCTCGTCGTTCTTCACGTTGTTCGCGTTTAGCTTGCCATTCTGCACGTTGTTCAGGAGTTAGCGGTTGACGTTGCATTTCGTGGCGATGGCGGTCATGATTCATTGCTTGTTCTGAAGGTGTTACTTGGCAGGCAGCCAAACCTAAAACAGAACCGAGAAGAGTTGTCATTAATACGATTTTTGTCTTGTTCATTATTTTATCCTGCTTAGTCAGTTAAGATTCGATTGTTAAAGATTAGATAATAAAGATGAAGAAAGAATGGAGAGTTTTTTTGAACCATGTTGGTTACAATCCATAAATAGAACACTATTGAGATTTCGCTTTTGAATGTTCGTCGCATGCCTTTAGCCATACGTTTATTTTTAACGCTATTACTGACTACCTTAGTGATTGCAACAATCAGTTTAGGGGTATTGCATTGGACCATGCAAAAGAACTTCGCACGTTATGTTGCTGATGTGGAAATGCAAAAACTAGATCGTTTGATTGCGAATCTAGGTAATGTTTATACGGTTTATCATGACTGGGGGAATGCCATTCAGGCGCAGATTTTACAAATTGAAGGGAACGCAGCACCTGATGATTATGATCGCTTGTCTCAGTGGTGGTTGCGCCGTCAGTATGATATTGCCTTACAACAACGTTATTTTAATGACCATACCTTATTAACGCTTTCCCCCACTTTAGCTCAAAACAACACCGAAATAAAAAATCGTCAGATTTTTAACGATGAAGAATTAAAGATTCTTAAACAAAATTTACCCTCAGAATATCAACCCTTTGAAGGCTTACGTTTTCCTTTGAGTCCGAGCCAATTTCGGTTAAAGAAAGATGCGAAAGATGACAAGCAAGAGACCAAATCTAGTTCATCATCTGAACACGTTAAAAAGCGTTTTGTATCAATTCCAGATCGTTTAGGTTTAAGTTCAAGACTGTCTTTATATGATGAAAAACACCAATTTATTGTGGGTGAACCTGCAACTGATCAAATAGCCTACCGTCCAATTCTGGTCGATCAAAAAGTTGTGGGTTATCTCGGCTTAAAACCCGTATTGGATCAAGATGATGCATCAAGTATCAATTTCTTTAGTAATCAAAAGCGTTATTTGCTTTTAGTTTATGCCTTAACCGTGCTTTCTAGTCTGGTGGCGGCATTATTGATGGCAACTTATTTTAAAAAGCCAATTCAACGTTTGCTCAATGCGACGTTGGAATTAACGCGTGGAAATTACCAACATCAGGTTGTGATTAAGCGAAATGATGAATTGGGAGATTTATCGAATCAACTGAATCATTTGGCTGATATTTTGCATCAGCATGAAGAGTCTCGCCGTCAATGGGTCGCAGATACTTCTCACGAATTAAAAACGCCTTTGGCTGTGTTACAAGCACAGATTGAAGCGATGCAGGATGGAATTCGTAAAGCAACACCCGAGCATCTTGATGCAATGATGCGTCAAGTGAGTAGTTTAAAGAAGCTAACACAAGATTTGTCTGATTTGGCGCAGGCAGATGCGCAGCAGTTGAAATGCTATTTTGCTGAAGTCAATCCATGGGATGTCGTACTGCAAGAAGTTGAGAATTTTAAACCTACATTTGAACAAAAGCAGTTTGATGTTTCACTCTCAGGCGAAGGAATAAGCCTATCTTTAGATCGAGATCGTTTTAAACAGATCATTGTTAACTTGCTTGGAAATTGTGTACGTTACACAGAACAAGGTGGAAAAATACAGATTCATACTCAACAAAATGAGCATGAATGGATATTGTATGTGGATGATAGCCCATTTGGGGTAAGTGATGAGCAGTTGGCGCGTTTAGGCGAGCGTTTCTATCGTGTGGATGATTCACGCACACGTAGCACTGGCGGAACGGGTTTAGGTTTGGCTTTGTCTTGTAAGCTTGCGCAGGCTTTAGGTGGTTCACTTACTTTTAATCATTCACCTTTAGGTGGATTGCGTTGTGTGCTGACTTTCCCAAAATTAATTAAATAACTTTTTTGATCCTCTTTGCTTGAGGACGATGGATAGGATGAAAACCATGAAGCATATTATGTTGGTTGAAGATGAAGTTGAACTAGCGCAGTTGGTTCGTGATTATTTAGAGGCGGCTGGTTTTGAAGTCAGTATGTTTCATGATGGTCAGGATGCTTATACCCAGTTTCAACAACGTAAACCTAGTCTCATGATTTTAGACTTGATGGTTCCTCGTATGGATGGTTTAACCATTTGCCGTAAAGTACGTGAACAATCTGATTTACCGATTATTATGGTAACTGCGCGTACTGAAGAAATTGATCGTGTTTTAGGCTTAAATATGGGGGCAGATGACTATATTTGTAAACCATTTAGTCCGAAAGAGTTGGTTGCACGTGTACAAGCTGTTTTACGTCGTTTAGAGCGTAAGGCAGAACCTGATCAAAATGATTTATTTCGTATCGATAAAGCACAGCAACGTATCTGGTATCAACAAAAAGCCCTAACTTTAACGCCAACTGAATTCCGCTTATTAGAATTATTCTTGGAGCATCTCGGTCAAGTCTATTCACGTGCGCAATTATTAGATCATATTAATCCAGATAGCTTTGATGTGGCAGATCGTGTAATTGACAGTCATATTAAAAATCTTCGTCGTAAAATTACTGAAGCTGCTGAAACGGGTAATCGTCATGAATGGATTCAAGCGGTTTATGGTGTAGGTTATCGTTTTGAATATCCTGATGAGTAAAATATAAAAGCCCTTTTGTAAATAAAGGGCTTTTTATTAAATAATAAATTGTCATTATAATTATAAGTAGCTATTATTTGTTCAAAGTCAATATATGACTTTTATTAAGTCCTAAATTTAAAAATTTAGATAATAATTTTATTATAAAAGGGGTGTCAAATGTTTAAAAAAACATTGTTAGTTTTAGCTTGTTCAGCCATTTTAACTGCTTGTGGTGGAGGCGGTGATTCATCATCAAATAATGGTCCTAATAATCCTGAAAATCCAGCTATTCCAGCTATTCCAGCATCAGATCTGGATAAGGCAAAGCAATTGGTAGATACAACAAATACGATTATTAGTTATTTTGATAGTTTTGATGGATTGCAATCACAATACCAGCCAACATTTGATGCAATTAGTGATGCTGGTAGTGATATCGGTAATGCTAGTAGCTTGATTTTGACTTTAGCTTCATTGGCACAACAAGATGCGCAGAATTCAACTCGTGAATATAATGCGGCTCAATTAGAAGCATTATTGAAAGAAGATTCAACGTATGGGGAATATTACTATCCTGATTATCAGTTGAGTAATAATACCCTTAAAGTCAGTGTGACACCGAATTCAGTGACTGTAACAGGTGAAGTTACAGCTAAATATTGGACAGATTATGTTTGGGACTCTAAAACTCAGACAGGTCATGACGTTTTTGGTGATGAAGCCAAAGTGACTGTAACCAATTTGAAATTAGAAGCACCATTCTCTGCATCTCAATCAACTTACGATTTTAAATTGGTTGCTGGTGGAAAAATTGCCACTAAGAATGTTGTGAATGAAAAAGAAGCAATTTTGGCAGTAAATAGTAATAGTACTGCTCAGGTTGTTTATAACAATCCAGCAAAATTGGGTGATCGTTCTAGTGATCAACTTCCTAATACTGCGCAATTTAAGTTTTCGAATGTTGTATTGACTGCTGTAGGTACAGGCGCAGAGTTGAGTTTAACTGAGTTTTCAAGTAAGGCGACGCAAGTTCAATTTAAAGATGGTTTAAGTACATCCACAGAAATTATTCCTACTGAACTGAACTTAAAAGGTAAGGCTGTTGCTGGAACTGAGAACCTGAACTTAGATGCAAGCATTAAATTAAACAATGATTTGTCAAAACAGATTGATGTGACTAATGGTGAATCTGCTGCAGCATTTATCAATGCGGACCTTAATGTGAAACTCAGTGGTAATGTCAAGGGTGGTGGCACAAGTATTAAACCATTTAGTGTTGATTTAACTGCTAAACGTAATGAGTATCAAAAAGGTACAGCAACGATTAAGGTTGCTGTAGATAAAGATGCGCTTACGGCTGACTTTAAAACAGATAATTTGATTGGTAATGATCCTAATGCGGCGCATGAGCCAACTGTATGGGCAAAACTGTCTCATGCCAATGGTGCTTATGTTGAAATTGCTGATCTTGACAAGTTTACGTCAGCACAGATCAAAGTGGGTAACACCTCATACGCTACAGTAAGTAAAGTCTCAAATAACGTATATTCTGCAAAATTCATAGATAATACTGTTAAAGCGATTGCACCATAATCATGAAAAGGAGAGGGGGAGTAATATCCCCTTTTTTTATGCTCAAAAAAAGTCTAGCTGTATTGGGAATGCTAATTCCTTTCTATTCCAATGCCCAGGAAAAAATCTATTATCACGTACTGGCAGATGTATATAGCCAACCTTTGTCGATTCACGCATTTACAGATGATTGGGATGACCCAAACTTTAAATCGGGAAAAAATGCATTTGCCCATGGCCTAATGCAGTTGGGTGTTAAACAGGGACAATGGGATTTTAGCTGGATTTGGCGTTACGATTATGTACTGCGATTTAGTCCAGACACTGCGAAATTATATTATCAAGTTAAAAATGATAAACTGATTGATGCCAATACCCAATATAATTTGCAACTTGAGGCACAGCACGTTGATACGGTTGGGTCACGTTTGGCCTATACATGGCAATTGAGTCCGAACTGGAGTTTAACAACGGGTGCAACTGCATTAATTGGGCGCCATTATGTGGATGGTCAAATTAATGCTTTGGCTCAAACAACTGATCAAAAGCAACTCATGGATCGCGTTAAATGGCTAAATGGCCAAATTGACTATAGTTATGATCAGCCTGCATTAAAAGAAGACAAAATGGGCTGGAATGAGCGAGCGAATCATGGATATGGTTTTGCATTTGATACTTCATTACAAGGGACCATTGCGAATCACTGGAAAGTAAATATCAATATTCAGGATGCTTTGGCTTATTTATATTGGCAAGATGCACCCTACACCCAATATCAGATTGCTTATGATCAGGATAAGCGTCCACGATTTGATATTCAGGGACAATTTAATAAGTATCATCAATATACGCAGAAGCTGCCTTTTAAAATTTATACTGATCTAAATTATCAGTCAGATCAGAATTGGCGTTTAGGTATGAGTTCAATCAGCAATCAATATAGTAGTCTTTGGCAATTGAACGCTTATTGGGATACAGGTGTAGAATTGGGAATCCATTTTGAACCTCAGACCCATGCTTTAGGCTTATCAGTACAGCATCAAAATTTTGGCTTGAAATATATTGCAGATGATCTAAATACCAATCAGGCCAAGAGGATGGGCGCTCAATTTTTTGCCCAGTATCAATGGTAGAGACTAAGCAAAATAATAATCCACATCTAAGCTCAAACCTAGCATAAACAATTGTCTAGGCTCTAGACCAGCAGAATAGATATGTTAGTCTAGAGCCATAAAAATATTCACTGTAGCTTTGTTGTTGTGACACTATTTTTTGACTCTTAAATGAACAACTCACCTGAACCGCGATAGCGGCGCAAGGGAACTCAAACTGTTTAGAATTAAGATGAACAACTTACCATCACCTCAGGCACATCACTTGGTAAAGGTGCAATATCCTGTTCAGTTTCCAACTCTGGCTGTTTTTGATAAGGTTGATTGAGTAGCTTAAATAAACGATCAACTTCACTAAAATCACCACGTTCGGCTTGTTCAATCGCTTTTTGTGCCATGTGGTTGCGTAAAATATAATGAGGATTAGCGCTTTGCATAACTCGATCTAATTCGTCTGTATCTTGAGTTTTGCGTATCTCCTGATATTGATGGAGAAAAGCATCAAACTGACGTAGATCTAAGCAATCATCACGGAGTGTTTTATATTCCTTGTTCTGTAGCCGAATAAAACTTTGCGTATAGTCGAGTTGTTCCGCTTGTAAAATTCGCAAGAACGCAAAACTACAATCTAAACTGTCTTTATGAAAATGGGGGAGTCCCATCTTCTCGCAGAGTCCTTGACCATAATGATGTAAAAAGATTGGTTCAAATTGTTCTAAGCAAGTCGCTAAATCTTGTTTGAATTGTTCTTTATGCTCAGGCTTAGCTAAAGGAATAAGATTGTTCAACCATGTCCACAAATTCCAGTGTCCAACACTGGGTTGGTTTTGATAGGTATAACGACCTTGGTAATCGGAGTGGTTATTAATCCAGTTCGGGCGGAAACGCTCCATAAATCCATAAGGACCAAAATCTAAGGTTGAGCCTGTAATATTTAAATTATCGGTATTCATTACACCATGTGCAAAACCGACTAATTGCCATTTGGCGATCATGATTGCTGTACGTTCAATGACAGCTTTAGCGAAACCCAGAACAGGGTTCTCAGCTTCTAGGCATTCTGGATAATGCCATTCGATACACTTTTGCGTAAATTCAGTTAAAAGTTCAGGTGCATATTGGTTGATCCACTCAAAATGACCTAAACGAATATGACATTCAGACGTGCGTAATAACATTGCCCCAAGTTCTAAAGTCTCACGTTGTACGCCTTGTGTCGATGTGGTGAAACCAACCGCATGACTAGATGCTACGCCAAGAGCATTGAGTGCATGTCCAGCTAAGTATTCTCGAATAACTGAACGAAGCACGGCACGACCGTCCCCCATACGAGAGTAGGGCGTTGAACCTGCACCTTTCAGATGTAGATCAATGGTTTGTCCATGTTGATTTAGAATTTGTCCAATCAATAAACCACGCCCATCCCCTAATTGTCCTGCCCATTGTCCAAACTGATGTCCTGCATAGACCATGGCCAAAGGGGAAAATTCGGCAAAGGTTTTTTGCCCGCTACAAATCTCAACCCAATTGGCCTTGTCTTCATCACTCCATTGCAACTCATTTGCCAAGGCCTCATTGAAATGACCTGCCTTTGCGCCACGTAAAGGGCTGGGCTGTTGCTGATGATAAAGCTTTGAATTGAGAGATGAATAGCGAGGATTGAAATGCATAGGTCAATATCATGGCAAGGAACTGAATGATGACTATAACAAAGATAGGTCTAAAATAGTGAATTGTGCTTATGAGCGAAGCCTTTAAATAGGCATAAAAAATGGCCTCTAAAGAGACCATTTTATTGAATGTTTTTTATTCCGAAACTGGTGCTTTTTTGATATTACGCACTAATGTTTCTAAACATTCGCGATGGTGTGCAAGGCGATGTTCAAGGAGTTGGAAATCAACTTTAAGCTTATGATCCATTTGATGGATTTTTTCAGCCATTGCCGCTTTTTTCGCTTGTAGTTCTTGCTCTTTCAATTTAGCCCAATCATTTAATGTATTGGTAAATGCTTCATATTCTTGAGCAATACGTTGTTTCATCTGAGCGATATCAGTATTTACATCGTGACCATAAATCGCGAGGTCTTGTTCAGCATATTTAAACTTCATCGCAAGCTCTGCTTTTTGGATATTAAAGCTTGGAATACGACGTAAGTTTTTCGCTAAGCCTAACTGAGAACTCGTCCAAATTAACCATTTTGTAGGATCATATTGCCACCATTTTACGCCGTTACGATAATCGTATTGGAAAATATGGTGATAGTTATGATAGCCCTCACCCCAAGTGAGGATGGCTAAGATGAAGTTATCACGTGCAGTATTTTCGTCAGTATAAGGGCGTTTACCCCACATATGACAGAGTGAGTTAATGAAGAAAGTGACATGGTGACTCAGGAATAGACGAACTAAACCGCCTAAAAGCAACACGCCCCAAATATCATTCACCAACCATCCAATCGGTAATAAAATACCGGCATGAACAGCAATAACTAAAGGAACATAATATTTATCTTGGAACATGACTAATTTGTCATTTAACAAATCAGGTGCATTTTTATAATTTGGTTCGGCAGCAGGGTAGTTACGTAACATCCAACCCATATGTGCATACCAGAATCCATTATTAATCGAATATGGATCTTGGTCTACATCGTCAACATGACGGTGATGTGTACGATGACCTGAAGCCCAAAATAAGATACTATTTTGAACTGCAAAAGTACCCATAATCATAAGAATGATTTTTAAAGGTAGGGTTGCTTCATAAGCACGGTGTGCCCATAAGCGATGATAGCCAGCAGTGATACCTAAACTGCTTACACCTAGTAAGACAAACATGCTAATCCATGCGCCCATACTAAAGTCATGATAATAGGTATAAATTGGAATCGAAATGAGCGCAACAACTGGTAAGAATACCAGTGCGAAAATTGCAATCCAATTAATGGGTGCTTTCTTGAGTGGGGCGGAAGTCATATCCGTCAGCGCTCCTAAAAACCTTGTTTACACAAGATATAAAAACCAAACGAGATAGCAAAACCAATCATGACGATATATTGCTATTTTATGTTCGATATTAGCATGCTCAGATTAGATAACACTAGCATTATTCTACAGTTGTACTGAAAGAACAGTAACAGAATTCGTTTGTTGAATTAATCAATAAATTAAAAGGCGAAATAAATCAATGTCAGAACAAATAAGCGTGAAAAATACAATTTATTCTTTGAATAAGTTTTTTCACAAAACTTTAATATTATCTTGTGCTTTGCTACTTACTTCATGCCAAAGTCAACCGACACAGATCACTAAAAATAGCTTACATCCAAAACGTGTAAGTGAATTGCCTCCTATGCAAGTTCGTAAAAGCAACGATGGCATTCAAGAGGTGAATTGGCAAATAACCATGATTCAAAATAAACGTGCTTTATTCTTCAATCAATACCCAAGTTTTATGCTGAATTCAGTGACTAAAACCATTTCAGGTCATACGGGCTGCAATAACATTTATGGAAGTTATCAATATGATCTTAGCCAAAGGAAAATGAGTTTTGATGTGAGAGCGCAGCACTTAAGTTGTGATAAAGCATTAGCACAAGAAGCAGATCTGATGGATGCGATGCAGCGGATTGAACGTTTCCAAATTGAAGGGACGAATTTGTATTTATTAGATGCGAAAGGGCAGCGTTTAATTCAGGCGCAATCTAAAAAATAAAATTAGTTGTCGGAATAAATTCCATACTTTTATAAAGTTAGATGTTGCAACATGGTGCTCGGGAAATCAGTGATTAACCCTTGAATGTCCAATTGTTGTAGATGTTTGGCACGTTCAACGTCATTAACTGTCCAGACACTCACAGCAAGTTCTGCTTGCTGTGTAAACTGAATGATTTGATCAGTTGCCAGTTGATCTTTCCAACCAATTTGGTGGCACTCATATTGTTGAGCAAGCTCGATTGCGTATTCCCCAATTGGAATTTCAACCAATAGACCACGTTTAAAATGACTTTGATGTTGTTGTAATGCCGCTAAAATTTTTACATCAAAACTCGTGATTGTGGCAGTTTGTTCAAAGCCGACTAAATCTTGGTGTAATTGTAGAATTAAACGCTCAGCCGCTACTTCATCTGCAACTGCTTTAATTTCAACTTCAATATGTTCAAAATCAGTTAAACAATCCATTACATGGGGCAGGCTAGGTGTGTATTCTTCAAATCCCCAAACCTGCCATTGATGGCGATGATCAAATTGCTGAGCTTCAGACAAATTACAGCTTTCAACATGCTGTGATTTACCCGTGGTACGAACAAAATCATCATCATGAATCACCACCAATTGGTCATCTTTGAGTTGACGCACATCAAACTCAACTGCACGTACACCTAAATCATGCAAGTAACGGAAGCCTCCTAACGTATTTTCAGGAGCTTCACCACGTGCGCCACGATGACCAATGATTCGCATTTTGATTTACCGTAAAATAATTATGCTTGATCAATACTATCATTAATGTTTTTTTGCCAAAGCACTTCACTACCGCCTTCTGCACGTTGCAAAGCACGTGAGGCAACAAATAACCAGTCGGATAAACGGTTCAAGAGTTGTAATGCAGTAGCTTGAATATTTTGATCACGATTGTGTACTGACATCAAAGTGCGTTCTGCGCGGCGGCATACAGCACGAGCTTGATGTGCATAACTACATGCTAGGCTACCCGAAGGCAAGATAAACTCTTTGAGCATCGGTAGAGATTCATTCATATGATCAATTTCTTTTTCGAGAAATTCGATACAAATTGGCTGGAGTAAGTGATAGTTGGGAATACAAACTTCGCCGCCTAAATCAAATAACCAATGTTGGATCAAGCTTAAACTTTTATCCCAATCAGCTTTATTTTCAATTTGAGATATACTGATTTGTGCTCTTAATACGCCAATCGTGGCATTGAGTTCATCTACATCACCTAGCGCATTAATTCGTAAGTCATCTTTAGCGACACGTGAGCCATCCCCAAGCCCTGTTGTGCCTGAATCACCTGTACGTGTATAGATTTTACTTAAACGATGTCCCATGAAGCTGTCCTACAAATAAAAAGGGGATAATGTCGGTCAGAACATTACCCCGAAATTGGAGTTAAGAAAATATTTTTATTGTCTAGATTGCACGATTAATAACGAAGAGTGACACCCACAGAAGCTTGGCGACCACCGTTTACATACCAACCATCACCAAAATTATCAGCAGTTCTGTACTCAACATCACCCATATTCTCAATATTACTGAAAACTTTAATATTAGGGTTGATATTCCAGTACATGTTTAAATCAACGGTTGCATAACCAGGAGCTTTAACTTTATTGGCATTATCTGCATAAATATCTGAGCGTGCGATAATTGAGGCGCTTATTCCATAAATTGAATTTTCAAGTCCAGTCGTTAAAGTAAGGGTCTGTTTAGGCTTATATGCAACTCTCAGATCAGTCTTTTTATCTTTTGAATCAACATAAGCGTATTCTGTGTTTAGGAATAGGTCATCTTTTTTCCATTTAAGACCTAGCTCACCACCATTGATTTCAGCTTTATCTATGTTGATATACGTTGAGTTCGGGCTTGAGTATTTATAGCTGATTAAATTTTTTATTTCAGTATGGTAAGCAGATAAAAAGGCATTTAGGTTTTGCCCAATTCTTTGATCTACACCAATTTCATAGGAAATACTTTCTTCTGGTTTGAGATCAGGATTACCATAGGTATTTCCATAGGACTTTTCTGAAAAATAATAGAGTTCTGTTAGGGATGGGGCTTTAAAAGCTGATCCGATATTGGCATAAATACTTGTTTCGGATAATACTTGATAACGAACAGCTCCTTGACCGATTGTATGTGTACCGAATAGTTCATTATCTTCAGTACGAACACCAACCTGAGTATTTAGCTTATCTGTCTTATACTGATGTTGAACATAATAACCGGTAGAATCGATACTTTGTTTTTTATCTTTTACATCATTACTTTTAAAATCTGATTTTAGATAAGTTACACCTGCGAGTAAATTATTCTTAGAGTCTATATTCCAGTTTAAGTTTAGATCACCTTCATTGTTTTCTGTATCAAAGTGGTTTGGATCACTATCTTTTACTTGTTGGTTATCAATAAAGTTTGAATAACGTGCAGATAATGTAAGATTTTCAGCAAAACCATATTGAATGCTTGAATTAATCAGGCGGTTCTCAAATATACGCTCTGCATTATTTTTGATAGTCATGTAATTGTAGAATTGACTCAGCCCTTCATTTTGACTGATTGACAGGTCAGTTTTAATATTCTTTTTATTGTCGTAACCTACTTTCGCACTATAACCTTTCTGATCATAAGCGGCTTTTTGATCTTTGCTTTGATTATCTAGTACTCGTGTTCCATCACTTTCTAAGCGCTGTCCTCTAATTTGTGCATAAAAACCATCTTGAATGAGGTCAGCTCCTGCAATAGCTTTATATGTATTATTTTCCCCATAGATACCTGTAATAAAACCGCTATTTTTTGTTGGAGTTGAGGTTATCATTTGAGCCACTCCACCAATTGCATCTGTTCCATATTGTACAGAGGCTGGACCTTTAAGAATTTCTATCTGTTCAAGATCAGATGAATCAAGAAATGATGGATAAATTGCAGCAAGGTGGTTTTGGCTATTTAGACGAGCGCCATCTTTTAATATGAGAGTGTGATTTGGTCGAGTTCCACGAATTGAGATTTCCGTGATCTGACCTATTCCGCCACTTTGTTTGACAAAAACAGAAGGATCACGCTGAATTAAATCTGATAAGTTGAGAGCAGGATTCTTTTCAATCGTTTTTTGATCAATCACAGTCAGACGTGCAGGAACATTCTTTAACTTTTCTTCAGAACGAGATGCCGTCACAACAATCGTATCTAGCGTCGCAGTTTTCGCGCTTGATTGATCTTGAGCAAAAGTAGTTGAAGAAAACCCCATCACAATAGCGATAGCACCAACTAAACGTGTCGGTTGAAAAATAGTAGACATGATGTCGCTCCATACATTCACCCGTCGTGAATGTTAAAGTGGAAATAAACAACAAGCAGGTCTCCGGACTTCACTATATCATCACAATGACGATGCTATTAATCATCTTCCCACATCATTCAGATGCAGTGATTTGGCGTTTAGCTAAGATTAATAATTCGGTGTTACCGTTGCGAGGGCAGTGTTGGACTTACACCAACTTCCCTATAAGCAAAAGAATGTGCTTTAGACTTGTTGCGAGATGATGCGAAGTATAGAGTGTTCACGTTTTTTAAACAATTGCATTTGGAAATGAACTTTGACCAAAGTATGTCAAATTGCTTTACAATGTGAGAGTAGTAAATAGTCATCTCAAATTGGACATCAAATGCGTCAAACCCAACTCCGAACTCGCGCCAAGATTTGTGGAATCACGCGGACTCAAGATATTGATGTTGTTGTGCAAGCAGGAGCAGATGCGATTGGATTGGTATTCTTTCCCCCAAGCCCGCGTCATGTCAGTATTGAACAAGCGCAAATTTTGGCAAGCTCAGTACCCGCTTATGTTCAGTTGGTCGGTTTATTTGTAAATGCAAGCGCAGAAGAAATCCAAACAGTGCTTGATTCAGTTCCGTTGGATGTATTACAACTACATGGCGATGAAACACCTGAACAATGCCAACAAATTGCGTTGCATTGCAAACGCCGTTGGTACAAAGCCATTCAGGTTAGACCTGATTTAGACATTTTGACCGAAATTCAACGCTATCAAGCTGTGGGAGCCAGTGCGGTTCTACTTGATGCGTGGCATCCTGATTTAAAAGGTGGAACAGGTCACTGTTTCGATTGGAATAAATTTCCAAAACTTGATATTCCACTAATCTTGGCAGGGGGCTTAACCCCTGAAAATGTGAGTGACGCTATTGATACTACAGCAGCTTTTGCTGTGGATGTCAGCGGAGGCGTAGAGTCCGCTAAAGGTATAAAAGACCAACAACTCATTGAAAAATTTATGCAAGGAGTCCAACGTGGATCAGCAAAACCTTAGTCAACAAAATCAGGCGATTGACTACACCCAGTTTCCAGATGCTCAGGGGCATTTTGGTATTCATGGTGGGCGTTTTGTGTCAGAAACGCTTATGGCTGCACTTGAAGACTTAGAACGTCTTTATGGTCGTATGAAAAATGATGCTCAGTTTTTAGCAGAGTTTGACCGTGATCTTGCGTTTTATGTTGGTCGTCCAAGTCCACTTTATCATGCTGAACGATGGTCTCAGCATCTCGGCGGTGCGCAAATTTACTTAAAACGTGAAGACCTAAACCATACTGGCTCTCATAAAGTAAATAATACGATTGGTCAGGCTTTATTGGCAAAACTGTCGGGTAAAAAACGAATCATTGCTGAAACAGGTGCAGGTCAACATGGTGTTGCGACCGCAACCATCGCTGCTCGCTTGGGTATGGAGTGCGTGGTGTACATGGGTGCTGAAGATGTAAAACGTCAGGCGATGAATGTCTATCGCATGCGTTTGCTTGGCGCAAAAGTTGTACCAGTGCAAAGCGGATCCAAAACTTTAAAAGATGCATTGAATGAAGCGATGCGCGATTGGGTCACCAATGTTGATACGACTTATTATGTCATTGGTACGGTTGCTGGTCCGCACCCATATCCACAGCTTGTACGTGATTTCCAATCAATCATTGGTCGTGAAGCACGTCAACAGATCCAAGCACAAGCAGGACGTTTACCTGATGCCTTGGTTGCTTGTGTGGGCGGAGGTTCAAATGCAATGGGCTTGTTCTATCCATTCCTGAATGATCAGGATGTGAAAATGTACGGCGTTGAAGCGGCAGGTTTCGGCATTGAAACAGGCAAACACTCAGCGCCATTGAATGCAGGCCATGTGGGTGTATTACATGGTAACCGTACTTACCTCATGTCGGATGAGCAAGGTCAGATTATTGAAACACATAGTATTTCAGCAGGTTTGGATTATCCAGGTGTTGGTCCAGAGCATAGTTTCTTAAAAGATATGCATCGTGTTGAATATGTTCCAATTAAAGACGATGAAGCCTTACAAGGCTTCCGTGATTTAACACAGATTGAAGGCATCATTCCTGCGCTTGAAAGTTCACATGCGATGGCTTATGTCACTAAACTTGCCCCAACGATGTCGAAAGACCAAATCATTATTGCCACCGTTTCGGGTCGTGGCGATAAAGACTTAATGACTGTTGCAAAAATTGATGGTATTCCGATGGTCGACTTATAATATCGAATATTTGTATGATAGTATTGTATAAATAGTGTCCCTAGACAACATCGATATTTATGTTGTGACTGGTTGTACATGGACGTATAACACGATAATAATCATACAGGACTGCGGAGGATGAAATACCCTCTACTCAAACATATTAATAAAATTTTTCTTGCAATGTTGGACTGGGATTTGGTTAAAAAATCTCAGGCCATATTGTGGTATGCCAGTTTTACCGGCCTTATCATCTATTTTATGCAAATAAAATATATGTATCATCCTTTGGCAAATACAGGGTTGTTACTTAAATTTCAGTGGTTATATCCTGGTATATTTTTTCTAAATACTTTCTTAATTTTATTTGGCTTTTTTATTAAAAATAAACCAGAAGCACATATTTATTATGTGTTGTTTTTGTCTGTTTATTATCCATGTTCATTGTTGGGTTTACCTATAGGTATTGGGCTGTTAAATCTCCTTAATGGGGTGATCTTCATGGGGATTATACTGACTGCATTATTATTATATCCCCGATTTGTGGTGTATTTTGGCCTGATTGTCTATGTTGCCGTATATTACCTTTTATCTGTGCTGACGGTGACTGGGTATTTGGATTATGCAATTGCGTATAAACCTTATACCTTGATGCATAAAGATGTGCAAAATGCTCAGATTATTTATTCCATGTTTTATACAACATTATATGCAGCATTTACGATTACTTTATTTGATATTAGTGTAGAGCGTTGGCGCAGATATAATTCAAAAATACAAAAGCTAAGCTGTACCGATGAGTTGACAAGTTTGCTTAATCGTCGTGGGGTGAATCAAATTATTGATTTACAGATGCAACAGGCACAAATTACCCATCGAGAAACATCATTGATTATGGTGGATATTGATAATTTTAAAAATATTAATGATCAATATGGACATCATCAAGGAGATTTGGTTTTAAAACATGTCGCAAATATACTGCGAAAAAATTTACGAGCCAGTGATGTGATTGGACGTTATGGTGGTGAGGAATTTGTCATTTTATTACCATTTACCTCTATTGAAAATGCAGTGTTGGTGGCAGAAGTATGTCGTAAAGCATTAGAGCAAACCGCAGTTGAAGTGAAAGAAAATGAAATGCTTTATATCAAGGCGTGTTTTGGGGTAAGTAGTACAGCTTTTAGTGGTTTTGATTATACAGGCTTGTTTGAGCAAGCAGATAAGGCGTTGTACGAGGCGAAACACAATGGTAAAAATCAGGTCAGAACGGCATTTACGTTATAATTGAGTTGGGGAAAATCTTGTGAAATTGATACAGAAAAATGGTCAGCCTCGTTATGGGCGTTTTGATCAGATACCTTCACAGATCAATTTGGACGACTATATTTATAAAACGCCTTATGGCCAAGTACTAAAAGGCTGGCGCAAGCAGCTTAAATATAAGAAATTTAAATTCTGTGGTTTACAACATGAGCATTACAGCATTGGTATTGCAATTGTCGATCTATCATGGGCAGGGCATGGCTTTTTCTATGTTTATGATCATCTTTCTAAAAAAGTAATCGAATGGAATGCGATTCAGCCATTAGCTTTAAAAACCCAACTCGATGAACAACCTTTATTTAGTCAAAGCTATTTTAAAAAATCGGCTTATCAATTTGATATGCAACACGCCAATGGTGTGCGTTATATCCAAGTAACCAAACATGGTGAAGTACAACTGAAAGCGCGTATTTTTTGTGCAGGTACGGATGTACTCAGTTTATGTAGCCCAACAGGGATTAATGGTTGGACATATACGCAAAAACAAACCACTTTGGCAGTAGAAGGCTTTTTCATTAGCCCAGATCAACAGCAGATCGAGTTCAATGCGCATAGTCTTGCTGCACTCGATGATACCTGTGGTTTTTTACGACCTGAAACCGCTTGGTTTTGGTTGTCTTGTCAGTTCCGTGATGCAAATGATCGCCGCATTGGCTTGAATCTCGCATCAGGTGTCAATGAAAGTTTTGGTAATGAAAATGCATTGTGGGTTGATGGTCGTTTATATCCACTCACTGATATTTTATTTGAGCAACAAAATGAAAATTGTTGGTCAATTCGTTCTTTGGATGAGCGATTAAATTTGCTCGTTGAAACAGGTTGGTGTCGTTTTGAGAATATTAACCTACGCCTGATTGGTAGTCAGTTTAATCAGTGGCAAGCGAAAGTCTGCGGTACGATTGAACATGAAAATGTTGAACTGGTGATGTTAAATCAAGAATATGGGTTGTTAGAACAGCATTATGCGAAGTGGTGATAATGACAGAAAGAATCCCCTAAATTCAAAGGGGATTCTTTTGATACGTGAATTAAAGCCCTGCTTGCCAAAAAGCTTCACCCGCAGCAATTGGATCATTGGTCTTCGCTAAAGTATTAACCCAAACATCGTACTGACGAATAACAGGATGTTGATTTGGATGGAAATCCTTTTTAAACCAGTCACTATATTGAGATCTTTTTGCAGTCAAAATACCGTTACGACCGAAGAACCACGGTAAACCTTTACGTGCCATATCAAAGCGTTGTCTTAAATTAAAACCATCAGTTTTTAGCATTACATCCGTACGATACAAAGTAAAACCAAACATCATGACGGTGGTAAAGAGCAGTGCAAAACGTCGAGTTGCTTCTGGTACATCACCGACTTGCTTCATCACATCAAAAGCAACATCACGATGTTCCATTTCTTCAATCGCATGCCAAGCGAATAGCGCACGAACAAATGGATCTGCCTCCGCTAAAGTCTCTTTTTTACTATAAAAAGTATCTGCCATTAACGCAGTTAAATGCTCTGCAGCTGCGGTCATGGCAATGTTGTATTGAGCTGAACGGTTTTTTAATTCAAATCTAAAAATCTTTTTCAACCGTGCAGTGAATTGATCTACAGGCATGCCTTGCTCTTTCATGATCTGATTCATTTTGTCATGTGCAATACCATGCTGCGCTTCCTGACGGATAAAATCAGCCACACGTTCTTGCAAGTCAGGATCATTAATTTTGTCACGGAATAAACGCACACATTCAATAAAATAGCGTTCGCCATCAGGGAAGGTTAGGCTTAATGCATCAAACATACGAGTACGAAATGGATCACCACCAAACCAAAAACGTGGTGCCTGATCTAAATGGAAATCTAGTTTTGTTCTAACAACTGGCTCAACTTGATAGGAAACGTGTGCATTCATTTTTTGCTATTCCTTGTCTTTTCTTCATGAACTCAGTATGGAAAAAGTCCGATGAAATGTTTTGACAGTTACAGCCAAGTTTTATACAAATAACGACAGATCAGGATGAGATCGGCATATGTCAGTTAAAATTATTATTGGATACCTGCGATTATTTAATCGTGTTTTACAACAAGAACAAATTGATTTGTCTAAAGTTGTTGCGCCTGAGCTTTGGCAAGCTTTTCATACTTGCTTGCAAAATCCAGATGAGCATGATTTTGATGTCGAACGTTATGCGTTGCTTTTGCAATCTGCACAAGCTTATTTCCCTCGACCGATTACATTAGTATTGGCTGAACATGCCAATTTGCAAGATTTGGGTTTAATGGGTTATTTGGCTTCAACCAGTTTAGATCTGCAACAAGCGTTACAGCTTTTACAACGTTATTATTCTTTGGTTTTTAAACAGACCAATTTAGAACAACTGAATGTTCAGCAGTTTTCTGATTATATTCAAATTGTTTGGGGAGCATCCTATAGTGATTATCGGGAAATGTATGAGCTAAATCTGGCGCTGATCTTTAAAATTTCTCAGTCTATTGTACAAGATGCCCTCATTCCACCACAGATGATTCAATTTGGTTACGCACCACATACAGCTTTATATCATTTTGAAAAATTTTATGGTTGTCCGATCCAAATTCAAGCTGGACAATATGCAATTTGCTTTTCAAATCAAATTTTAAAAGCAAAAAGCATCGCTGCAGACCAACAATTAAACCATGTACTCTCGACTCAAGCTCAGCAATCACTGAATAGCATTGCTTCTTTTGAGATTCAGCAACAACAGTTCCGTCAAAAAATACAAACGCATATTGAACAAGGACTTTTACAACAAGAAGAACTACTGCTCAGTTATGTTGCTAAGCGTTTACATTGTTCAGAACGAACATTACAACGCCAACTCAAAACCTATCAGCTTAATTTTCAAAATATTTTAGATCAGTACCGTTTGGAACAAAGTAAACTGTATTTGCAACAGGGCAAATCATTGTCAGAAATTGCGGAACGTTTAAATTATGCTGATCAAAGTGCGTTTGGGCGGGCGTTTAAGCGTTGGACAGGTGTCACACCGAAGCAGTTTTTGAAATCTGTGAAATGATAAGCACAGAATATTGGTGAAATTTTTAACCCGAAATGTAGTTTGTAACGTTTATAACATTATCTAATTTGGGATTTGTGAGGTTGCTATGTGGGGGAAGAAAATATGGATAGGTATTTTTTCCATTGCTGGATTATTGACACAAAGTTCAGCGTTTGCTGCCAATATTGCGTTACTGGTGGGCATAGCGGATTATCCGCATGTTACCCACTTGGCGGGGCCAATCAATGATGTGGATGCCATGCAGCAGGTATTGAGTCAAAAGTGGGGCTTTAAAAAGCAGGATATGGTGATTTTAACTAATCAACAAGCCACGCAAAGCAATATTGTGAAAGCATTAAATGATTTAAAAAACCGTAGTCAGGCAGGTGATCAGGTTTTTATTTATTTTTCAGGGCATGGCACAAGCCGACAAGACAATAAAAATAAATTGCCACTGCCTTATAATAGTGGTGCATTTGTACCCTATGATTTTGATCTTGAACCCATTAAAAAGATGTTAGCAAAAGGGCAGGACACGACAGCACAGCTCAATCAGAGTCTGGTGATTGGGCGTGAACACATATTGCCTGTGATTGCGGAACTAGAGAAAACACGGGATGTGGTAATTGTGATGGACAGTTGTTTTTCTGCCAATGCAACCCGCAGCATTTCTTTAGCTCCAGTTAAAACTGTAAGTCGTCATATTCGCTTACCAACTCGGGCGATATCTGACGCTGATTTGCTAGCGATGGATATTGCACAGTTGCAGGCACAAATTAACCATAAACCAGAGCCTTATCCTTATCAAAATACCATTTCGATTGCAGCATCAGGTGAAGATGAAGAAGCTGCAGATTTGCCAGCAGTCGATTCAAAATTTGATGGCAAGGCACATGGTTTATTAACTGATGTTTTGTTAAGGGTGTTGGATGGCAAAATTGCCGCAGACCGTAATCAGGATGGTAAAATCAATTATGCTGAGTTACGTGAAGTCTTGACCAGTGAGGTGGGGCATTATTCTGACAAAAATCCGCAAACGCCAGTCATTCAACCCTTGATTAGTGAAGACCATGATAATATTACTTTCAAAACCTTGTTAAAACCACGCAAGATTGCGCCTGAAGCGACACAACAGACTGCACCATCACCTGTGGTTGAGGTATCAAATGATGCCCTGAATATTGGTGTGCAACAGGTTCAAAACCGTCAGGCACTGAATGAAATGTTGTCTGATCTTGGTTTAAGCGTTCATCAACAAAATAATGACTTTGTGATCATTGAGCATCCTGATTTAAAATTATGGACATTAGCCAATACTGCTTTAGAACCAATCACTGCAAAAACTACCCTCAGCGTCATACAACAACGGCTGAAAACAGAATTATGGTTAAGAACATTACAACAGCAACTGAAAAATCCTGCCCAATTACAGTTCACTACCACGCCTGAGTTAAAAGGAAATGGTTTTAAAATTGGGGAACAATTTAAATTCTTAAGTAAAGCTGCTCAAGATTATGCTTTGATTCTCTTTAATATTGATGCACAAGGTCAGTTCCACTTGCTTTACCCGATTGAAACACACGAGCATCGCATGTTTAAGGCAAGTCAGATTTTTACCACACCAAGTATTAATGCCCAAGCTCCAGTGGGCTTAGATAGTGTTGTAGCAGTGGGGGTGTCTCAGCCTTTATCTGAAGCACAGTTACAGCAACTCCTTTCGATTGCGGACAAAGATGTCAGTATTGAACATCCTGTGGTTCGGGCTTTGACCCAATGGTTGCAGCAAAGCCCACAAGCAGGGTTTCAACACATTACGTTGCGTACTTATCCTTAATCTTGAGTAAAAGGAAAAATTTGATGAAAAAAACAATATTGATGTTCGCTGGATTGGTGATGACATTTAGCGCAGTGAGCCACGCTGAAGATTGCCAGCAAGCCATCACTTTATATACCAGTAAAGCTATTCAAACGGCAGCATCGCCACAATTAGCCATTGAAAAAGCCAAACAAATTGCAGATTTATGCCCACATGTGGCTGATTTGCAAATGGCGTATGCCAGTACCTTACAAAAGGCAGGACAGTACTCTCAGGCATTGGCTGTATGGAAAACAGCGAAAGGGTTGACCTATTCCGCAGGACTAAATGCACAAGTACAACAGTATAAACGGGCTGAAATTGCGTTAAATACCTTAGAGGTACAATTGCAATTAAAGCAACGTATAGATGCCCAACTGAGTCTGGATGATTTAAAGGAAGATTATTTTAATACTACAATGTCACCTGAGTTGACAAAATTTGTACCACGTTATCAACAGCTTCGTCAGCAGTTTAATGACCAGATGACAACACAGCCTTTTAATGCTCAGGAATTGCAAACTTTTGTACAGACCAAACGTACACTTTCGGTTGAAGCCCCTGAAATTAGTTATCAAATTGCTTTTGATTTTAATCAGAGTCAGCCCAATATTAAGGGAATGCAGGTACTTGATCAGGTCGCAAAAAGTCTGGCAGATAGTCAGTTTCAGACCATTCAGGTGATAGGGCATACCGATCAACAAGGGGATGATGCCTATAATTTAAAACTTTCACAAAGACGGGCAGAGAGCGTGGTTCAACTGTTACAACGCAGCCAACCACAATTAAAGGGGCATTTACAGGCAATTGGTAAAGGTAAAACAGAATTACTGGCATATGGCACAACTGAACAGGATTATCGTTTAAATCGTCGGGTGGCTTTTATTTTTAAATAATGGCTGATAGATACTAAACTGGAAAAAACCTATGCGACAAAAAATAATGATGGGATGTGTGTTGATCATAGGGGTAATGACTTTATCAATAGCTCATGCCAAACGTGTGGCACTCTTGATTGGCAATGCGACCTATCAATATGAAAATCGGCTCAGTAATCCGATCAATGATGCGCTGTTATTACAAAATGTCCTTAAAAATGATCTTAAATTTGATGAGGTCAGACTGGTCAAAGATGCAGATATTCGGACTTTAAATCGGGAAGTTGAAGCCTTTAATCAGACGGCTCAAAATGCGGATGTCGCTGTGATTTATTTTTCAGGGCATGGGCAACAAGGAGAAAATCGCCAAAACTATTTATTGGCAACCGATGCCAAAATTGAGCAAACGGCTGATTTACGTTTAAGTACGGTAAGTTCTGATGATCTGGTCAGTGCGACTGAGGGGGCAAAAGCTCGTGTGGTCATTTTGGATGCGTGTCGTGACCGCCCGAACAGTGGTTTTAAAAGTGCGACCAAAGGTTTAAGCCGTGCTCCGATAAGTGGACAGGGGGTGTTGGTGGCGTATGCAACTGAAGCGGGTAAAGTCGCACAGGATGGCTCAACAGGTAATAGTCCGTATGCCAAAGCCTTAGCTCAGGCAATTCGTAAAAATGATAAATCTATTTTTGCCATTTTTGATGAAGTCGCTGATGAGGTTAAGGTGGCAACCAAAGGGCAGCAGTCACCTACCCGTGAGGGAAATTTGCGTATAGATGTTTATTTTGTCAATCCAGCAATTACGGTCACTCAAAATAATAATAAGAGGATAACGTATTCTGATGCTGAACTGATGTTTTGGGACAGCATTAAAGATGAAACTGAAGCTCGTGGTTATGTTGCCTATTTGCAACAATATCCAAATGGTCGTTTTAAAGCCTTAGCCAAAACTCGCATTCAAAAGTATTCGCCTGTTTATGCTTCTTTAATGTTGGATGATGATACAAAACTAACATCTCCTACACCATGATCATCTTGCTGTTTTTGCATAGTTTGCGGATTTCAATCATGGTATCTCAGGTAGCAGTGTAAGAATGCTAAATATCTTATTTAAGCCGTTCGCTTTGGTCAGTATTTTTTTATTTAGGGGTTAAATTATGGCAATTATGAATAAATTAAAACGATTATGTTATATCGGTAGTTTTTTGATATTAACTGGTTATCAACAAGAGGTTTATGCAGTCAATCGAGCACTTATTATTGGCAATAGTCAATATACTCATATGAATGCTTTAACTAACCCTGTACATGATGCGGATGCCATCAATAATACCTTGAAGAAATTAGGTTTTCAGACCACTGTCGTTAAAGATGCACCAAAACGTAAAATGTTAGAAGCTATTGATAGTTTTAGTCAGAGTATTGGTGCTGGAGATACAGTTATCTTTTTCTATGCAGGGCATGGGGCATCCATCAATGGCAATAACTATTTAATCCCAACCACTGCCAGTTTACCTGAAAAGGATATTTTCTTTGATGAAGAGTTTATTAATTTAGACAATAAAATTGCAAGTCGTTTATCCAGTAGTCCAGCCGCTTATAAAATTATGATTATGGATGCTTGCCGTAATAATCCAGTGGCACAAACCCGTAGCACAGGTACACGTGCCTTAGCAAGAATGGATATTTCACCGAATGCCGCAGGATTATCTATTTTATATTCAGCAAGTAAAGGACAAGAAGCAGCGGATGGTCAAACAGGGCAAACGAATAGTCCCTTTACCTTATCGTTATTAAAATATCTAAATACTCCAAATTTAACATGGGCAACTTTGGTTGAAGATGTCACCAATGATGTGGCTAAACAAACCAAAAAACAACAACAGGTTTGGCAAGAGGGTAATCCTTTAGCTCGTTTAGTGTTAAATGTTCAAGAGATTAAACCGCCTATTGAACCAGAAAATCCTGAGATTACAGCATGGAATCAAATTAAAAATAGTCAGGATATTGATGATTTTAAGAAATTTATTCAACGCTATCCAACGGGGTTATTTACTAGTGCTGCACAAGCGTTAATCATCCAACTTACTTCTTATCCTAATCGAGTAGAAAATGTCGTTGATTCCTCTCAATATGTTATTTTTGTAGAAAAAGATTCACCCGTCCTAAGAGAAAAGGATAAACAGCTATTGGCGCAGATTGCAGAAAAATTAAAACAATTACCCAATAAAGAACTTTTAATTCAAGGTCATACAGATGATACAACATGGACACGTCCTATAGCTGAACGTTTGTCACTGGCCATAGCAAGCTCTGTCAAGAATGTATTGGTCAATCAATATAAAATAGATGCCAGTCGTTTAAGTTCACAGGGCATGGCATGGAGTCGCCCAATTGCGTCTAATGAAACAGCAGCAGGACGTGCGCAAAATAATCGTATTGAAATACGTTTGGTTGATCAAACTAAAATCAATACAAAACCTCGTATTCATGCCGTTATTGTTGGGGCTGATGATTATAGTAGTATAGGGCGAAATCTTCGTTATTCCGTATCAGATGCTCAAGCAGTTTATCAACAAATGAAAAAACAGGTAGGACATTTATATAATGAAGGAGATCTAATCTTATTAACTAGTTATGCTCAAACCACTAAGCAAAGTATTCAGGATACATTGTTAGACATGCAGAAAAAAGTAAGTTTAGAAGACATTTTTGTATTTTATTTTGCAGGGCATAGTCATTATTATTCAAATGCAGATTTATATTTAATCCCCTCAGATATTGCATCATTGAATGAAAACCAAATTAAAAAAGATTCAATTTCTACGATGGAATTACAAAATTTATTGGTGAAAATTCCTGCTAAACAAAAAATGGTTTTTATTGATGGTATGACTGCCCGAGATCCATTTATTGCCCAAGCAACAGTTGACAGAATACAACGATCAACAGGAGCAAGTGTTTTTACCCCAGTTGAGATTGCAATAGAGTCATCAACGCTGAATGGTGGTACATTTACTTATACCTTATTACAGGCTTTAAAAGGTGATGCTGATCAAAATAAAAATGGTTTTGTTGATCATAGAGAATTAGGGGACTTTGTTAAAAAAGCTTACCCTCAGTATATAAAAATGGATGGTGGAAAAGAAGGAAGAGCTGCAATTAGTTTGGGTCAACAAAATTTACAGTTTAAAGTCAATTAAAGAATGTGGTCTAGTGGCTGTCGTGGTATTTGAGTGGAGACTGTAGTTGTCTGTAGGACTTACGCACTATCATTTATAGATTCTCTGTGGTAGCAGATGGTTTTTATCGAGAATAAAGTCATCAATGAAGTCTTTGATGATTGGTCTAAATAATTTCTTCTGCCAACGATATACATTTTCAAAGATCTGATCAAACTGGTTCTTTTGTATCTCGACGTAGGCCATCAAGGCTGAAAAAATATGATTCAAAATCAGTTTAGATCGTCT
>NZ_NHRQ01000007.1:0-131354 GCF_002165335.1 Acinetobacter sp. WCHA29 | reverse complement strand
ACCTAACTAATCTAGCCAAATCCTTGTTTCTCAACAAGTTTTTATCTGCATCACCGCCGATGGATGTGCATTCTACAGCATTTCAAAACACACGCAAGCACTTTTAGAAAATTTAAAATTCGGTTGTTTTTTTTTTAAACTTCAACCTACCTAATTTACTGATTTATATAATTTAAAATTTATTAATTTTCTTAAAAGTGAATTTAATCAACATAAATAACTGTAATTTAATGACTTTTCAATAAATACGCTTTAATTATCAGCAAAAAACAACTTTATCTTTATGTTTAGCTTTTATTTTAAGCACCTTACTCTATGCAAAAATTTGTCTCTTATTCGATTGATGTTTGAAACTTCACCACCCAAAATAAAAACAACGGCTTTGATCGCTCAAAACCGTTGTTCTCAGTATTGCAATAAGTACTTTCTCTTAAGGAGTACTCCCTCTCACAATATTCAAGAAGTATAGATGACGTTCATATTGATCAATAATGTCTTGGATTAAATCTTCTTGCGTCCAATCCATCACATCATAGTTTTGTCCACCCTCTCTTAAAAAGACTTCTGCTTGAAAGTAATTGGCTTCATCTTCTTCTGCTCGTCCCAACATAAAGCTAGGTGGAACAGTGGCATGTGAAACCACTTTATAGATAAAGTTAATTTCATGGTGATGATCGACATGCAATTGCAGACCATTTTCGATTTCACGAATCTCCACTTCCACGTGACGGCGTTTGAATTCACGCTGAATACTTTCAAACGCTTTACGTACCTGTGTCTCGATATAGTGCTTAACTTCAGTTTCAGTATGCGGATAATGCATAATTAAACCTAAACGCTGCTGCCAACTGCGTGGATTATTGATGGCACGTGGAGTAATACGCGCCTCTTGAATGGCCTTCATTTTAGTGACATCTAACTTCAAGGCTTTGAGTAAGCTCCAACTCATCAGCAGCATAATAAAAGTAAAAGGCAATGCACTCATAATGATGGAAGATTGCAATGCCGATAGACCACCCACCAACAGCAGGATAATGGCCAATGCTGCCATCAACACCGTCCAAAACAATCTTTGCCATGTTGGAGAATTCTCGGTTTTAGCGGTGAGATAATCGGTAACCAGCGCACCCGAATCCGCAGATGTGACGAAAAAGAGCATCACCAATACCGTCGCCAATAAACTCATCACTCCTGAAAATGGCAAATGATTCAAAAATTCAAATAAAGCTACAGATGAATCGCTTTGTACTGCATGAATCAAACTGACATTATGCTCTTGCATAATATTGAACAGTGCAGCATTACCTAAAAAGCCCATCCAGATAATGGTAAACCCAGTCGGAATCAGTAATACACCCACAATAAACTCACGGATGGTTCGGCCGCGCGATACACGGGCAATAAACATCCCTACAAATGGCGACCATGAAATCCACCAAGCCCAATACATAATCGTCCAACCGCCAATCCAGCCATTCGGTTGATAAGCATAGAGGTTAAAGGTCATACCAAATAGGTTCGACATATACGAACCCATGTTTTGAATGGTCGTTTGTAGTAGATAGATACTTGGGCCAGCAATAAATACAAAGGCTAAAAGCACCAAAGCCAAGACAAGATTCAGCTCAGAAAGACGTTTTACGCCTTTATCCAAACCGAGAAATACTGACATTGAAGCGAGAATACTGACAAAGACAATCAAACCCACTTGGACTTGGCTACTTTGCTCCACTCCAAATAAATAATGTAAGCCAGAATTAATCTGAGTAACACCAAAACCTAAAGAGGTCGCTACCCCAAAAACCGTGCCAATGGTGGCAAAGGTATCAATCCCATCCCCCCAAGGGCCATAGATTTTCTTACCAATAATAGGGTATAAGGCGGAACGGGTTTTTAACGGCAGATTATGACGATAAGCAAAATAGGCCAAAGCCAATCCGACCACGGCGTAAATTGCCCATGCATGTAAACCCCAGTGGAAAAAGGTAATCCTTAAGGCTTGTTGTGCAGATGCGATACTTTCAGGATCACCACTCGGTGGGCTGACATAGTGCATCACAGGTTCTGCAACACCGAAGAACATCAAACCGATGCCCATACCTGCGGTAAACAGCATAGCAAACCAAGAACCATTGCTATATTCAGGTTGGCTATGATCTGGTCCTAATTTAATTTTGCCGCTGGCCGAACAGGCAATATAAATCAGTAAAATCAAAAACACCGCAACAGAGAGGACATAGAACCAACTAAAGGAATCTGTAATCCATTGCTTCAGTTGTTGTGTCAGAAATTCAAAGGAACTGGGTGCGATAATGACGATTGCGATAAAAATCGCAATGATAATCACCGTGCTTAAAAACACGTTTGGATTCACATTCGCAAACTGCGAAGATGGCTTGGAAGGCATAATTCCCCCATATTTTTTTAATGATAATGACAGACCCTAAGGGTCAAATAAGACATTCACATAGTGAATAAAAGCGAGTTCAGCGGTGTAAAACTCGATACTGATTATAAAAAATGTGAAAAATAAAGCAGTTGTAATGCTGTAACTGTATTTATTCTTTATCGCTCGATTGCTTAGGTAAATGGGCAATGTATTGTAATGCAATTAATCGAGAAACCACGACAGCGAGATACATCACCCCACCAAACATTTGTAGCATGGTTAATACTCTAGCGGCTGGGCTAATTGGCATCAAATCAGATAAACCCGTTGCTGATTGCAGACTAAAACTCAGAAATAATAAATCGAGCCAAACTTGTAAATCTTGTGGCTGATTTGGGTTTTGAAAACTATGGGGTAAAAGCAACTGGCAAATACTATATAAAAAGGCGAATGCCCAAGCGATGAGGGTAAAAACTGCACCTGCAGCAAATAATTCATCTTTGGTGAGATAACGATCTGCAAACATATAACGTAATAATCCATAAGCAGCATAAAAATACGCTAATGCTTCAAAACTATAAGCGATGATTTGGATTTTTGAATTGTCATAGCCAATAAAAATTAAAATTGAAAACAGAAAAGCACCACTGACAAAGACTAAGCCCCAAAATGTGAATACTGGTGTTTGGCGAATAACCTTGGCGATGATTAAGAGAGCTAAAACACCTAGTGACCAAGTTAAGGCACGATATTCACTATCTCCATAAGTCAACATCGCCATAACTAATAAGGCCAATTGCACCAACAACAACCACGCAGAAGGTAATAAACGAAAACTGCCCCAAAATTGTTTTAAGCTTTGCATGTTGTTTTCCATGTGATTGTTATGATTTTCATTAAGTTAATGGCATCACACCGTATCTAAAAAAGCAATAATCATTTTAGAGAGTTCTTGTTGCAAACGTTGTTCTTCAATTAAAAAGGTATTTTTACTGGCATAACGCATCATGGTAAATAAGGTACTGTTAATAATCACAAAAGACTTGTGTTTTAAAGTCTCAAAATCCCAATGGGGGTAATAACGTCCAAATAAGTACATACCCACTTCCAAGAAATGCTGCTCTAATACTTGTGCCGCTTCTGAATCACTATAGGCATGCCAATTTTTTAAGATTTCGATAAAGAAACCATGATCCGATTTCAATGATTCAAAACCAAAAGCGATACTTAATGTGATGATGTCTTGAATAGCTGTTTGTTGTTGGAGCATCACTAACTGCTTTAGTGCTTGCCCTAAATTTTCGCTTTTACGTAACAATAGTTCAGCAACAATCTGTTCTTTATTTTCAAAATATTGATAAATTGATCCGACACTTACCCCTGATTTTTCAGAAATTTTAGGTGTTGTTAATTGTAATACACCATATTCAGAAATACATTTTTGCGTTCCCTCCAGAATACTTTCGACAATCATTTTTGCACGTTGCTGCTGGGGTCTTTTTCTCATGTTCAGCCTTTATTAAAACGCGAATTGAATACGAATATTTATTCATATTAAGCTTTGATTAAATAACAATCAGGGGCTTTATGCAATGCAAAGCATCGTTAAACCTAAACGCTTAGCAGCGTTTGAAGACATGATTCAATCAAATATTAAAACCAAAATTCTTGGTTATATGACGCATCAACAAATTCAACCGAATTATCAAGAATATCTCTCCTTGAACACAGCGTTGCAAACTGGTGATGCGCCCATGGACCAACTACTGCTTTGGATACTTCAAAATCCAAAACTACATCGTAAGTACTTTGAAACTGCGCTATATCAAGGTCTTGAGAAATTACCACATGAGATTGCTGAACTGACTACCTTCTTCCAGTTAGTGGAACAAAAACCTGATTGGTACGACCAAGCCAAAGTCGATGAAGCACTTAAATTTACCTATCGCCTAGGCATCAATAACGGACTGATCCTACGAGATCTATCGCTAATGACAGGTTATTTGTACCCTGGTTTTAATCAACCTCTAGTCCTGACAGGTGCACTAAAAAAACAGGCGGGAACACGCTTAGCCGAAACAACTAAATGGTGGGTCGATATCACCGAGCAAGATGGGTTTGAACGTTTTAGCAAGGGCTTTACCTCAACGATTTTTGTGCGTTTTATTCATTCGCTGGTGCGTCATCAACTGCAAAAATCTGAAAAATGGGATGCTGAAACTTGGGGTTTGCCTATCAATCAATATGATCAGGCCATGACCAATATTGCCTTTAGCGGTGTGGTATTGCTGGGTATTCGGGCTTTGGGGATTTTTCCAAACAAGCAAGAAATTGACAGCTTTTTACATTTCTGGAAATACGCAGGCTGGTTGATGGGCATTGAAGAAAAATGGTTAGTGGATAATGAAGCTGATGGCTGGAAACTCATGTACTGGATGCAGTTTGCACATCCTCAATCTGATGAGAGCAGTATTTCTCTTGGCTCTAGTCTTTCCAAAGAACCCTTTGAACGGAAATATCGTTACCTACGCTCTTTTCAGCAAAAACTCGCCTATAAGCAACACCTCGAAATTACCCAGTTCTTTATTGGTCGCAAGAAAATGCAGAAATTGGGTTTAGCACCACAGTCAGCCTCATGGTTTGCTTATTATTTAATTGGTCGCAATCTAGCACTCTATACAGGTGCCAAACATATCCCAAAATTAAATCAACTGCTTGAAGAAAAAGGACGGCATTTGCAACGAATCGGTTTGTCACTCTATCGTCATCAAGCGCAACAACTGGCCAGTATGCATCAATAATAGAAAAAGCCCTCAAATGTTGAGGGCTTTAATTCTTAGGATTCGATCTACTTAGTGATCAGATGCACCAGAGATACCAATACCTGTTTGTGAACGAACAAACTGAGCATCGAACGCTTTACGCTCTTTCTCTGCACGAGCTGACTTGTCAGTGACTGAGAAGAACCAGCAGCAAAGGAAAGATAATGGCATCGCGAAAATTGCAGGACCATTGAATGGATTCACTGGGGTGTCTGAAATTTTCAACGTGTCAACCCAAACTGCTTTAGAAAGAATGATCAGGGTTACCGCAGTCACTAGACCAACAATACCGCCAATGACTGCACCACGAGTCGTTAAACCTTTCCAGAACATAGACAATACGAGTATTGGGAAGTTTGCACAACAAGCCACTGAGAATGCCAAACCAACCATGAACGCAACGTTTTGTTTTTCGAACAAAATCCCTAGAATCATGGCAAAGATTGCTAGACCTAAAGTCGCAATTTTTGACATACGTAATTCAGATTGAGGCGTAGTTTGACCTTTTTTGAATACGTTTGCATATAAGTCATGTGAAATCGCAGAAGCACCTGAAAGTGTTAAGCCAGCAACTACAGCAAGGATTGTTGCAAATGCAACTGCTGAAATGAAGCCCATGAACAAGTCGCCACCAACTGCATCACTTAAGTGAACCGCAGCCATGTTGTTACCACCAACCAACTCTAATTTACCTGTTACCGCTGCTTTAGCGACATCAAGGAACTGAGGGTTGTTAGAAACGAATAAGATCGCACCGAAACCGATAATGAAGGTGAGCAGATAGAAGTAACCAATGAAACCTGTTGCAACTACAACTGATTTACGAGCTTCTTTCGCATCTTTAACAGTGAAGAAGCGCATTAAGATATGTGGTAAGCCTGCTGTACCAAACATTAATGCAAGACCAAGTGATAACGCATCAATCGGGTTTGCAGCCAATTTACCAGGCCCCATGATTTTTGCAGCTTCATCCCAGCTAATGCTATGAGATTGGCTATAGACACCAATCGCTTGATTGAACATGTTTGAGAAACTAAAGCCAACAGCTTTCATCACCATGAATGCCATGAATGTTGCGCCACTGAGTAACATTACGGCTTTAATGATTTGTACCCAAGTGGTTGCTAACATACCACCAAAAATTACGTATGCCATCATCAACAAACCGACGATTACAACCGCAATATTATAGTTCAAACCAAAAAGTAATTTGATTAACTGACCTGCTCCTACCATTTGAGCAATCAGATAAAATGCAACCACAACTAAAGAACTTAATGCAGCTAAGGTACGAACTGGTTTTTCTTCCAAACGGAAAGAAACTACATCAGAAAGATTATATTTACCTAAGTTACGTAAACGTTCAGCAACAAGGAAAAGTACGATTGGCCAACCGACCATGAAACCAAGTGAATAGAGCAAACCATCAAAGCCTGAACTGAACACAAGTGCTGAAATACCGAGGAACGATGCGGCTGACATATAGTCACCTGCAATCGCTAAACCATTTTGGAAGCCACTAATTCCACCACCTGCGGTATAGAAATCAGCTGTATTCGTGGTTTGTTTTGCTGCCCACTTAGTAATAAACAAAGTGAAACCAACAAAAATGGTGAACATGATGATTGCATGCCAGTTCGTTGCCTGTTGCTCTGCTGCACCTAAATCAGGGCCAGCAAATGCAACTTGAGAACAACATAGGCTTGCAAGCGCGAACAGTTTCGCTTTGAATGACGTCCCTTTCATCTCAGTGCATCCCTTTTTCATGTGTGATTGCCTCAACTTCCTTGAGAGCCTCTTCATTCAACTGATCCAGTTTATTATTGGCGATGTATGAATAGACACCACACAATAAAAATGACAGTACGATAATGCCTAAACCGAGGGGCATGCCCCATGTTGTTACACCACCACTAAAAGAACTTGCTAGGAACTCTTTGTTATAGCCAACTAAAAGCATAAATCCGACATAGATAAACAACATGATTGCTGTTAATGTCCAACTTAATGTACGTTTTTTGCTGACCATTTCTTGAAACTTTGGATTGTGTAGAATGCGTTCTACCTGTGAGTCATCCATCATTAACTCCTTATTTTTGTGTCCAGCCGTGGACCCCTTTTTTACTAGGGATTTTTCATTATTTAAATTAACAAGATTATGCTTGACTCGTAACTTAGACTTTGGTCTCTAAATACAAATCTCTGCTCATAACCCTTTTGATGCTTCGGGTATGATAGAAAATGGAGTTTGATCACGTGAGCAATATGAACAATTGGCTTATTATTGGGGCACTTGCCCTATATATCGCGCTGTTATTCGGCTGTGCTTTTTTTGGCGAAAAACATGCCAGTCGCTTAAGTACACGTGGTCGCATGTTGATGTTCAGCTTAACCTTAGGCGTATATTGCTCATCTTGGACATTCTACGGCGCAACAGGTGCAGCTGTCCGTGAAGGTATTATTTTCTTACCAATTTATTTAGGACCATTACTTTTTATTTGGTTTGGTTACGACATTTGGAAACGGTTAGGACGGATTCGTCAGCATCATGCCATTTCTTCAATTGCCGATTTCGTTGCTGCCCGATATGGCAAAAGCGGTAGTCTCGCAGCCTTAGTCACTATTCTTGCAGTGATTGCAATTATCCCTTATCTCGCTTTGCAATTAAGAGCGATTGCATTGAGTGCCTCCGTTGTACTCGAACAGAATGCACATGTTCATACCAGCACAAATAGTGTGTTATTACTTACAGCAGTACTTGCGATTTTGGCTATGATTTTTGGCACGCGGCATATTGCACATACTGAACAGCACGGCGGCTTAATGCTTGCAGTCGCTTTTGAATCTTTTGTAAAACTGTTTGCATTACTTAGCGTTGCAGTTTTTTTCTTATTCCAATCCCCCGAAAATATCAAACAAGTCAGCAATGATGTCACTCAACATTTTCAAGATTTGCAACAATTAGGGGTTCCTGAAACCTTCTGGGTACAAACCTTACTCGCTGCGCTAGCTATGATTTGTTTACCACGACAGTTTCATGTTGCCGTAGTCGAATTACGTGATGAAAAACATATTCGTGGGGCCAGACGCTGGTTTGCAGCTTATTTAATTTTAACAATTATGGCGATTATTCCTATCGCCAGTTGGGCGTTACACTCCCTCCCAGATACATTAGGTACACCTGATATTGCGGTATTGGCGCTCCCTCTAAGTTATCAGCAAGATTGGTTGGCATTACTCGCTTTTTTAGGTGGTTTCTCTGCTTCAACAGGTATGTTACTGGTTGCCTCCGTCGCACTTTCTATCATGCTCAGTAATGATTTAATTATGCCTGCTTTATGGCACTTTAAGATTATCTCTCGACATGATCAACAATTACCAAAAGTACTCAAACTAACTCGAAGAATTAGTATTATCAGTGTGATGTTACTGGGTTTTTTATTCTTCCACTTTTTTAATGACATTAATCAATTATCAGTATTTGGCCTATTGGCTTTTAGCGCAGTTGCGCAATTTTCGCCAGCACTCATTGGTGGTTTATATTGGCGTGGTGCAAGCCGTCAAGGTGTCTACGTTGGTCTGATCGTAGGCTTCATCATGTGGAGCTACACACTGCTCTTTCCTACTTTGTTACGTAGTCTCCCAGAACAATATCAAGCGTTCGCACAACATTTATTATTGTTTGGACCTTTCGATATTAATAGCTTACGTCCAGAAGCTTTACTTGGTTTTGAATCTTTTGCACCATTGACCCATGGTGTCATGTGGTCTTTGGGACTGAATATTATTTGCTATATTTGGGGGTCTCGTTTGTATCGCCCAAGTGTTGCGGAACAGATTCAGGCTGAAAGCTTTTTCTACTATGAAAGCAAACCGTTACCCTCTACACAGACAAATCTTGATTTAACCGATTTACCACAAAATGCAGCACGGCTCAAAGTTGGCGATTTATTGGCGCTGGCTAAACGAATTACAGGTGATCGCCCTACGACACAAGCATTCCAGCAATTTTGTGAACAAAATCATGTCGTACTCAATGAAAATCATGTTGCAAATGGCATGTGGTGGCGCTTCACTGAACAATACTTGGCAGGCATTATTGGTGCTGCATCAGCACGTACTTTACTCACCACCGCCATGATCAACAATGGATTAGCATTGGGGCAAGTCGCGAATATTCTCGATCAAGCTTCACAATGGCAACGCTTTAACCAAAATCTTTTGATGACCATGATCGACCACATGACTCAAGGGGTAAGTGTTGTTGATAAAAATATGTGTTTGGTTGCATGGAATAATCAATATCTTACCTTATTTGATTATCCTAAAGACCTCGTTTATGTCGGTTGTCCAATTGCAGATTTAATTCGATATAACGCAGAACGTGGAGAATGTGGACCCGGTTCAGTTGAAGAACATGTCCGTAAACGAATTCACTGGATGAAAGTCGGTAGCGCCCATGAATTTGAACGTATTCGTAAAGATGGCTTGGTCATTCAAATGCGCGGTAATCCTATTGAGGGTGGAGGATTCGTCACAACCTTCGCCGATATTACTGCGTTCCGCGAAAATGAAGCGATTCTTGAAGAAAGAGTGAGTGATCGAACTCAACAGCTTGCAAATGCACTAGCTGAACAGCAACTTGCCCGTGAACAAGCCGATAAAGCCAATCAATCTAAAAGTCGATTTTTGGCAGCGGCCAGTCACGATTTGCTGCAACCGATGCATGCAGCACGTTTGTTCAGTACGGCGTTGGAACAGAGTGTCAGCTCAGCTGAAGATCAACAAACCTTACAACAACTTGATCGCGCACTGTATGGTGCTGAAAGCATGCTCTCTGCCCTACTCGATATTGCCCGTTTAGAAGGTGGAACCATCCAACCAAAACGCCAAGCCTATTCATTACATGACTTATTGAGTGATCTTGAACTTCAGTTCAAATCAATTGCAGCGCAGCGTAATATTCAATTGTCTGTGCACGATACCCGATTCTGGGTTGATACCGATCCACAATGGATGCGACGAATTATTCAAAATTTCGTTAGTAATGCACTGCGTTATACAGCACAAGGTCGTGTCGTTGTTGGTGTATTACGTTCTGCACAAAGACCAAACCATATTCGAATCGGTGTTTGGGATACAGGACCTGGCATCAATGAACAACAACGGGTGAAATTATTCCAAGAATTTGAGCGTTGCGGGCATACCTCCCCTTGGGGTGAACAAGGACTTGGGCTTGGTCTCGCGATTGTTCAACGTATGACCAGCCTGCTGGATTTCCCAGTGCATGTCTACTCAGAATTAGGTAAAGGTTCTTGCTTTATGATCGAAGTACCGCTCGCCGAAGCACCAAAAATTCAAGCGACTACATCGCATGTGACCGCACTGCAACATACAGCATATAAAGTGCTTTGTTTAGACAATGATGAAACTATTTTACAAGGTATGCGGACTTTATTAAGCAAATGGGGCTATCAAATTTTTACCGCGACTGAACCGTCGGAAGCACTAAAACTAATTGAACAAGAAGATATTCAAGTGTGGTTAATCGATCAGCATTTAAATCATGATCAACGGGGATTAGATTTTATTGAACAATATCGCCCTGCACACATTCCAGTCGCATTAATTACAGCAGATTCTGATCCTGAGTTGCCTCAATATTTGAAACAGCAAAATATTGTTCTATTGAAAAAACCGCTCAAACCTGCGGGTTTACGTGCGTGGCTTTCTGCTTTAAAAATTATGCCAATGAGCTAAATGGCAAAATATTTTGAAACATAGGCAAAAACCATCAAAAAAAGCGCATTAAAATGACAATAAATTGACCAAAATGCTCAAAAATTTATTGGCTATGGCAAAAACGTTCACTTACACTAGTGAACGTTTGTACACTTACTTACAATTAATTAAGATATTGTTTTTGTTAATAAATATTACCACAAAAACCACATATACAACTTTAGTCGTATTCTACTTGTTTTCTGAATCACGCATAAATTGATCAAAATGATAGGAACCTATGTCTTTGCTGTTTTAGGTTTCTAACACAATCGCCATAAAGGACATGATCATGAATAGCAATCAAGCCACTTCAGAACATAACGAGTTACAGTTTTATCGCCAATACAGTGCAAATGCATTATTACCAGAGCTCAACTGGCAGGATATTTTTGTACAGAGCAACTTAGATGATACTCATCTAAAAGCATTGAATACACTTTATCAAGCAGCCGTCCCCCTTGCCCTCAATGTATTCCATGAGCTGAATTTTGATGTATTTGCACCAGCAGCTTATCAACCACAAGGTCTAGGACTATTTGAAAAACTAGCGTTACAAGAACAAAAATTCTTGGATGTATTAGAAACAGAATCCGCTCATTTGGATCATGAAACTCGTCATCAAATGTGGAGTATGCTACTTCGTGGTGGTGCCGTGTTGGTCTTTAAAGCATGGTTAGGTCATGTCAAAGATGGCGAAAATCAACTGGATAAAAGTCAGTTCGATGAACTATCAGATTTATTATTTATTAAAACTCGCCCAGAGCAATTAGCACAACGTTTAAACGTAGATGCCAATGCAGAACTGACACACATTTTTTTGATGCATGAAAACGATGTATTTTTAGATCATTTCAATAGCTTGGAAACAGCGGCTTTATTTGTAGATTTAGGTGTGTATGACGCTGCTTTCTTAAGTTTACGTGATGATCGCGTCGCAGAATATCTCATCGCAAAAAACTATGTAACTCAAGAACAAATTGATGATTTACAGTGCGCACTAAATCCATTGTATTGCGATAGCTTGATGCCAAAACAAGACTGTTTGGCTTAATTTTATAAAAAAACAAGGTGGCTCAGCCACCTTGTTTTTTGTTAATTAGAACTTCATGCTCATCCGCATCCAGTAATTACGTCCAATATTATTAAACTGCTCAGTTGCAGCATAACCAAACATAGACGCACCCGCTTTATTTAAGTGCTCTGTATAAGCCTTATCTAAAACGTTATCAATTCCGACTGAAACATCGACTGCATCAGTTAGCTTATAAGTTCCATTTACAGCTAGGGTATCGAATGCTTTACTTTCATTCATGTCATAACCCACCACATTACCCTCATTCAAACTGATACGATTTTGTTTTGCAACAGCACGCCACAATAGACCTAAGCTATATTTTTCATCAACATAGCGTAAATTTAGTCGACCCTCTAAAGGTGCAATTTGTGGTAATGCGCGATGATCCGAAGTATTTTCTCCCCAAGCGTACATGGTTGAAAGATCCGCTTGGAAATGATCAGTGAATTGATAACCCACCCCGGCCTCTGCCCCAGCAATTGTGGCATCTACATTACGCGCAAGCGGTTTTCTTTTATCTGGTGTATTGTATTCAAGTAGGATGAAATCTTTGATTAATCCAGCATAAACTGATGCCCAAGTACTCCATGCACCATGCTCTGCTTGCAAACCGAGATCCAATTGTGCAGTGCGTTCATTGTTCAGATTGTCTAGATTATCCACCATTTTATATGTGGTTTTACCCATCATATCTGTGGAACCTACACCATGATCTGTCGTGGTGCTATACAACTCCCAAAAGTCAGGTGTACGTTCCACATATCCCAAACCTAGATAAGTCTTTAAACCATGTTCTGGGAGACTCTTTTCCAAGCGTACAAAACCACTTGGTACAGTATCTTTACGATTTTTCGCATTTTGTAGATTGTCTATTTTGACTTGATCGACACGTGCTCCTGCTACAACTTTTTGATCTTGATCAATCGCATAAGTCCACTCACTAAATGCACCATAAGATTGAAACTTCAAATCCTCATCCAAGGATGGGATTACTGAAGCACCTTGCATATACATATTTCCAGCATGTTGATTATGCTGAGAATCCAAGCCAGAGATAGCACTCCATTTCTCCCATTCTGTTGTAATAGCAGCACGTGCATTCATAGTACGACGCGTCACATTCATCGCCATAGCCATCATTGGCGGCGTACGTAAGCTAAAATTATCCATGATATGATCGTTATAGCTGTAGTCCACTTGGGCTTCAACTTTCTTGATCACCTCTGTAATATTTTTTTGTTCAGCGTGTAGACCGAGGCTTTCTCGTTTAAATTGCGAACCATCCATGCTACGACCAGCGTAGGCAGCCTCACCATCACCTTTACCTGCACGCAATTCTAACCAAGAATCATCTGTGGGCTTCCAACCGAATGCCAAGTCAGTATTCCAGCGCTCCCAATTTGAATGAATGCTTTTATCGTTGCCATCTTTATAATCATCTGCAACAGATCGATTGGCATTTAAACGAGCATATTTGGTTTCATCGCCAATTGCCGCTTCAATATTATGATCTAAACGACCATATGAACCCATCAAAATACTGGCTTGGCCACGATAAGGCTGATCTTTGCTGAGATTTTCAGGTTGACGCTGAAAAATGACAGTTGCAGCCGAACCAGGTGTTGCATACTGAACAGTTTGCGGCCCTTTAATCACCGTAATTTTATCGAAGCTTTCCGGCTGAATATAAGAAGTTGGTGCATCCATACGATTCGGGCACGCACCTAAATTTTCACTACCATCAACCAACATTTTAATACGTGAACCAAACATGCCACGAAAGGTGACATCGCCATTGGTTCCACCATTTTTAATGGCACTAAATCCCATAATGTTTTGCAAATAATCTGCACCGTCTGTTGCGGGAATAGGTTGAATTGCTTGCTTAGGATCAGCGTGAATAATCAATCCATTTGCATCATTTGGCTGCTGTGCTGTAACGACAATAGGTGCTAATACAACAGGGGTTTTATCGGACTGGACATCCATATTTGCCCATAATAATGTGCTATTTGAGGCAGCAAGAATCGCAACCGTAAGGGGCTGTAATAAAAATTTAGGTTGAGCCATGATCGGTCTCTCTTAAAACATAAGTAAAACTAGGCTAGAGTTTTGAAAACCCCAATGAAATTGACGTTTTAATTTATGCAAAGAGTGGCGGTGCTCGCCCTTGAGGTAATAAGAATAGCCGTTGCAGTGCAAAATAAACATGCTTAAATGCCTGTTGATACGCGACTAAACGGATTTGGATTCGAACTAAAACCTCTTTCACGCCGAATTCAGGCGGTAATACCAAATTGGCATACACCGTACAGTATTGACACTGGTGATTTGGATCGTGATGATCATGTTTCGACATCAAGCTTTGATGTTGTTCAAGCTGATGTGAATGATGACGCATATTGTGCGATACAGACTGCTGTTCAGCTTTTAATTTGGGCAACAATAACGCTTGGGTAATCGTTTCACAGACAGGTGCAATCTGATATTGCTTCGGCAGCAGTGGCTGCAAAAACACCGCAATCTGTAAACAGACTGCGGTGAATGCAAGCATTAAACCACTACGAAACAATAAGGGCACTTTTAATAACCGAAAAACATTTGTTAACGTTTAACCGCAACTTTTTCTTTATCGCGTTGACGTACAACTTTTTCAACTTTCTCACGTGCACGCTGACGTTTTAATGGCGATAAATAATCAACAAAAAGTTTGCCATTTAAGTGATCCATTTCATGTTGGATACAAACTGCGAGAAGTTCGTCAGCTTCTAACTCAAATGCTTGACCATCAAGGTTAATTGCCTCGATTTTTACACGTGACGGACGCGCAACTTTGTCGTATATTTGAGGCACAGAGAGACAGCCTTCTTCGTACGGCTGAGTCTCTTGAGTCAGTGGAGTAACTTTGGGGTTGATGAACACCATCGGTTGATTTTTCTCTTCAGAAAGGTCCATGACAATAAGCTGAATATGATGATCAACCTGAGTTGCCGCTAAACCTATACCCGGTGCCTCGTACATGGTTTCTAACATATCTGCTGCAAGCTGACGAATATCATCAGTGACTTCTTCGACTGGCTTAGCAATGGTACGAAGACGGGGATCAGGAAAACTTAAAATAGGTAATAAGGCCATACCGTTCCTCATTTATGCCATTGATCAGGAAACCAACTGAAGGGAATGCTTGATCAAAAAATTGTGTGTAAAGTCGTTATTATAACGCAACTACACAGATAATTTTTAGGAATTATGATAATGAAAAAGGTTTTAAACGGCATACCATCATTTCATGCCTTGGGGTTAAAAAAACAACTGATTGCTGCTGCAATTTGTGCAGGATTAGGCATGAGCATAAACCTTACTCATGCAGCAAGCCCTAACGCAAACCCACCATCCTTAAAAGCGGGTGCACCACATGTCTATGTGGTGAAAAAAGGCGATACACTTTGGGATATTTCAGGCAAATTTTTAAGCAAGCCTTGGCGCTGGCCTGAAATTTGGGCAAGCAATAAACATGTCAAGAATCCACATTGGATTTATCCTGGTGATCGCTTGCTACTTTGTAGTTTGAACGGTAAGCCACTGATTGGTAAAGATGAAGGTGATGGTTGTGACGGTATCATTCGTCGTTACTCTGGCAATACTTCTACTTTACGTCCAAAAGTTCGTATTGAAGCTTTGAACAATAGCGTCCCTGTTATTCCATTAGCTGATATTCAACAATGGTTAGAGCGAACTTCTGTACTTCCAGCGAGTGCGATTGCAAATACCCCATATGTCTTGGGTACAGCGGATAATCGTGTACTTGCAGGCAAAGGTCAGATCATCTATGTACGTGGTCAAGGTATCGAAAATGGTCAACGTTATGGCGTATACCGTGAAGGTGAACCATATATCGTGCTTGATGAAACAGGGAAGAAACAAAATCTAGGTGTTGAGCTCACGCAAGTCGCTTCTGGTGTTGCGATTACCAATGAAAATGACATTACAACCTTTGAATTAACCGATAGTTATAATGGTGAAGTACGTCGTGGTGATCGTGTTATGCTTGAACAAGATGCCATGTTACCTACTTTATTCTACCCAACTGAACCAAATCAGGTGAAAGATGGCGGTAAAGTCATCCGTGTCATGGGGTCTATAGGTACAGCTGCGAAAAATGGTGTCGTCACTGTTGACCGTGGTACAGCAGATGGTATTGAAATCGGACAAGTTTTTAGTACGTACCAAGATGGCGAAACTGTTCGTGATCCAAAGACCAAAGAAAGTATAAAGTTACCAGGTCAATATGTTGGTAGTATTATGATTTTCAAAAGTTTTGATCGCATCAGCTACGGCTATGTTTTAGAGAGTGAGTTGCCAATTAAAATTGGTTCAAATATCAAGCCGCCTCGTCTTGATAACTAATCTCTAATTAGAAATGTTGAATCAGCTATCGCCCCATCATTATCATACTGTGTTGGTGTGGTACTTGGTTCAACACTCGCTTTCTAGTTTTCAAAAAATTCGAAACTATTTCGGTAATTGTGCGGAAGCAGTCCAAACACATCGACTTTCTGAATGGCAACAGCTCGGTTTACACAAAAATCATTTAAAACGTCTAGAAGAATTCCAAACCCCGCACGGAAAGCAGCAATTTGACCACATGGTGCAATTGATTTGTAAGCATACCGATTTTATTTTAACCCCTGAAGATATCGACTACCCTACTCAACTTTTACCTTATTCTGATCACCCTCCTATTTTATTTGGTCAAGGCCAGCTACAAGCATTATTACAGCCCCAGATTGCTATGGTTGGAAGTCGAAAGCCGAGTCTTCATGGACGACAAGTTGCCTATGATTTTGCGTATTATTTAAGTGAAAAAGGATTTTACATCAGCAGTGGTTTAGCCCACGGAATTGATGAAGCGGCTCATCGTGGCGGTTTAGCCCATCATCGGACAATCGCGGTGACTGGAACAGGTTTAGACACAGTTTATCCATCGCAAAATAGCAAACTAGCCCAAGAAATTATTCAAACAGGCGCTCTTGTCACTGAGTTTCTTCCGACTACCCTACCTTTACAGCAGCATTTTCCACGCCGTAATCGTATCGTTAGTGGTCTAAGTCTTGGGGTTTTGGTTGTAGAAGCCGCTTTGAAAAGTGGTTCACTGATCACAGCAAATGAAGCAGCCAATCAAGGGAAAATGGTATTTGCCATTCCTGGACATATTTACAATGAGTATCATCAAGGCTGCCATCAATTAATTCGTGAAGGTGCAACCTTAGTTGATCATCCAGAACAAATTATTGAAGATCTAGCCTTACCTACACAATGGCAAGTACAACAACAAATTCCTGAAGAACCTGTAACCATCACACCAAGTTTACCAACACATTTAATTGCTCTTTATCAAAGTCTCGACTGGGTTGGACAAGACTTGGATGAACTTGCTCAACGTCATCCAATTCCGATCGCAGAACTTACAGCTCAATTGATGGAATTAGAATTACTCGGTTTCTGTATACAACAGGGCGGTCGCTATTTACGTTGTCGTCCAATTCATTAAAATAACCCTATCTTTGTCGCTAAATATAATCCCATGATTACCTCATCAATTTTGGAAGCAGCACAGCTTTTGAAGCAAGGACAAGTTCTTGCTTATCCAACAGAAGCTGTTTGGGGCTTAGGCTGCGATCCATTCAATCAACAAGCTTTTCAAAACATTCTTGAGCTAAAACATCGCCCAATTGAAAAAGGAGTCATTTTATTAGCAGGTCACTTAGGGCAAGTTGAGCATTTGTTACAAAGCTTAGCCCCAAAGATACGTAAGCAAGTGATTGATAGTTGGACGGATCGTGTAGCAACTGAAAGAGCAACTACGTGGTTACTTCCCGCTGATGAGCACATTCCTATTTGGATTAAAGGTCAACATCCATTGGTTGCTGTACGTGTAACCACGCATCCTTTGTGCGTCGAACTCTGTAATGCCTTTGGCGGCTTTATTGTATCGACCAGTGCCAATCCCGCGGGACTAAACCCAGCACAAAATTTAGAACAAGCTCAAGGTTATTTTGGTGCATCCCTGAATTATTTGGAGGGTGATTTAGGACTTAGCCAAGAACCTAGTCGAATTCTCAACGCATTAACAGGTGAAGTAATTCGCGCTTGATTATGTAAATAGTGAATAAAAAAAAGCTCAGTTATATAGGGATAACTGAGCATAAAAAGGATGTGTATAATCACATCCAGAGGGTCTGCAAATTGGTTGAGTATATTCATCATTAAAAATGAATCTAGCTACTCTGAAAGCTATTATGGATCAATGATTTGATTTATACAAATATATTATTTCTCTAACAAAAAATGTGAAAAGCGTACCATTTTTGTCAGTTTTAAAATTTCAATAAAATTATATTTCTATTTTTATTGAAATTTTTTTGGTCACAGACTTGATAAATATCTAAAATATATTTGAAAATCATATAGAAATAATCTTCATTAAATAAAAATTTTGATGTGTTTGTCGCTATTTCAACCAATTTTATACGATCATTTCATATTTAAGTGGCGCTTTAAATCAATTCTACAGGTGCTTTTTCCGTTTTCTTTTGCGCTAAAATGATACCGACCAAAATCGTCACACCGCCTAAGGTATGGTAGATCGTCCAATGCTCAGATAGCCATACACTTGCAATAATTGCAGTAAATACAGGCATCAAATTCATAAAAATACTAGTACGGTTTGGACCAATGCTTTGTACAGCAATCATCCATAATAAAGGTGCGATTAACGATGGAAAAATACCTGCATACAATACACTTGCTACATTATCTACATTAATTGTATCTAAGCCCAACCAAAGTAGAAATGGAAGATGGTATAGCAACGCAAAAGCGATTTGGATATAGAGACTGGTCATCAATGGCAATTGTACTTGCCATTTTTTTAGAAAGACGCCATAAAATGCATAAAAACCTACAGCCAAGACCATAACAGCATCTCCCCAATGACCTCTTTGATCAAATAAGCGAGAGAAATGCCCTTGGCTCATTACATAAAGTAGGCCGAAAAATGATAGGAAACTGCCAAAAATCGCAAATCGATTTGGCTTATCTTTTAAAATAATATAAGAGATAAAAATGGTAAAAACTGGAACAAAGGCATTTACAATACCCATATTTGTTGCAGTGGTATAATGTGCTGCTGTATAAGAAAGGCCTTGATATAAAACCATTCCAAAAGCGCTCAGAACTGCTAATTTAGGAATATATGGGCGAATCAAAGCTCGCTGTCTCCATACTTTGGGCAACATAAATGGTGTCAAAATGAGAAAGGCAACAAACCAGCGATAAAAACTAATACTGACGGGTGAAATATAGTCCGCAACATAACGAGTCACTGCAATATTTAATGACCAAATTAAGACTGCTATCAATGGCAGTACAAATGCCCATTTTTGGTATCTACTTAACTGAGTCATCAGCCATCTCACAATATTTCTAGATTAGGATTATTCTGAAAGATGTCTAAAATAATTGAAATATCGTATTTCAGACATTTATACCGCTATGTCGACATCAAATCTAAAAGCAGATCCAAATTTACAACTTAAGACTTATACGCTTGATCACTTCAATAAAAATATCTTAATTTATGCTGTAATCAGCTTTATTACCTCCGTCTGTATCCATCTTTTCACCTTAGCAAAAGGTTTGAACAATCTTAAAGTCACTTGTGAAAATTAAATGAGAACACTGAATGAAGTATGATGAGACTGAAAAATTATCTTTTTTAAATGGTATCGAAGTACATGAATTTCTTTATCAGAAAGATGATATTGTCAGCCCTCATTCTTCACTTTGGGGGGATTTTAACTTCAGTCTCAATGGCACTTTAGAATTTGATATTGAAGGAAAATATTATTTATCACCGCCAAGCTATGGGCTATGGCTACCACCACGCACAGAACACCAATCACTGCCTGTTGAACATGAAATTCATTATATTTGCATCCGACTTCATCCTCGTTTCGGAGATGCATTAGGCGATGTCTGCCGCTGTTTTAGTATTCAATCTTTTTTTCGCTCTTTGGTCATTCAAATTCTAGAGCAACAAAAGCAAAATCCTGCGCCTGAATATCTTGAACATTTATTACAAGTGTTATTCGATCAACTAAAGCAAGCCCCAGCATATACACATTATTTACCGCAAAGCACGCATCCAACCTTAGCTCCGATCCTCGATCAACTTGCGAATCCTGAATTATTTCATATGAGCCTACAACAAGTATTGTATAACTTTACGGTCAGTGAGCGCCATGTGTTACGGCTGAGCCAACAAGAATTGCAACTCTCTCTGTCAGAATGGCGCAATCGAGCCAAAATTATTTTTGCAATCAATCAAATTCGTCAAGGCACGACCATTAAACAATTGGCATATACTTTAGGTTATCACCATAGCTCTAGCTTTATTGAATTCTTCAAGCGCTATACAGGACAAACTCCTATTCAACTCAAAAATGCCTCGATATAAATCCAAGACGTGCTTTTGCTCATAATTTGTATGGATTCATATCAAGAGGATTGCACTGTACGAAATTAGCAGTTAAAACAAACAAGTCTTGTCACAACAACATTAGGACGTATTCCATGAGCCAGTCGGTTTATCACATTCCAGTTAAAGATATTAAAGGTCAAGATGTTGATCTTGAGCAATATCAGGGTAAAGTTCTACTAATTGTTAACGTAGCCTCAAAATGTGGCTTAACACCACAGTACGAAGGCCTAGAAAAACTTTATCAAGCGAAAAAAAATCAGGGCTTAGAAATTTTAGGCTTCCCTGCAAATAACTTCTTAGAGCAAGAACCAGGGACAAATGATGAAATCGAACAATTCTGTTCACTCAACTATGACGTCCACTTCCCTTTATTTGCAAAAATCTCTGTTGCAGGTGAAGACAAACATCCTTTATATCAAACACTCACACAAGCAATTCCAGAACGTATTGGTGAAGGACCTTGGTGGAAAGACCTCGTTGATTATGGCTTAACACCAAACAATCCACCTGAAGTACTATGGAATTTTGAGAAATTCTTAGTTAATAAAAATGGGGAAATCGTAGCGCGTTTTGCACCTGACATTACCGCAGATGATGAACGTATCGTCAGTGCGATTGAAGCTGAATTAGCAAAATAAAATAAAAAATTAATAAAGAGAATGGTTTAACTATTCTCTTTATTAAAATAAATATTATAATTTTTTTACTTTAATTTTAATATTTACATAAATGTTGGAACGACATGTCTAAATTTCTTAATACAAGTGCAACTAATTTTTATCTAGAAGAATTAATTAAAAATGCAAAAGAACGCCTTATCCTAATTAGCCCTTTTTTAAAACTAAATGATCGTATAAAGGAACTTCTTGAAGATAAAAATCGTCTTAAAATTGATATTCGTATAATTTATGGCAAAAGTGATTTACATCCTGATGAAATCAAATGGATGCAAAAACTTGATTATGTAAGGGTGAGCTTCTGTAAGAACCTTCATGCTAAATGTTACATCAATGAATCAACTTGTATAATTTCCAGTCTAAACTTATATGAGTTTAGCCAAGTGAATAATAATGAGATGGGAATTTTGATTGAAAAAGATCATGATGAATTAGTGTTCAAAGATGCTTATGAAGAAGCCCAACGCATTATTCGAATCAGCGATGAAGTTAGAATTTCTCTTGATGAGGTGAAAGATACAGAAATAAGCCAAGAAAATAGTGAACAAGATGATTTTAGCAAATTAACAACTTCAAAACTTGCTGCCAAACATAAACTGAAAACAAATGAGCTTTTAGAAAAATTTGTAGCTAAAGGCTTTCTCATGATTAATGATAAAGGTAGGCACCAATTAACAGATGAAGGGAAAAATGTTGGTGGTGAATTTAAATTTAATAGCTACGGTGGTTATTTCCTCTGGCTTGCTGATATGAGTATTTAAATTCTTGAGCTCAAGTATCTTTATTAGAAATACTTGAGCTTTTAGAGAATAAGAATACTTATTACATGATCTTAGCAATATTAAATCTCATAACTCATTTTGATGGGTTGTATCTGATACGATGGCATAGAAACTGAAGTATTAGCTTTCTGCTTGCTTAGATTTGGAAAATCATGCCCGATTTGATTCATTTGTTTATACTTTTCGAGCTCAGCATTTATCAAACTGACCCGTTTTTTTAAAATGTATCAATAAAAAAGCCACCTTTCGGTGGCTTTCTCAATCTTAAATCTGCAATTACATTGCACGATTCTTGATTTTACGGATGGTTTCAAGCTGAGCCGCAGTTTCTGCAAGCGCAGCAAGAGCAGCAGCCGAGTCCAAATCACTCTTTTGATTTGCTAACAATTGTTCAGCTTGTTTACGAGCTTCCATAATTGCCGCTTCATCCAAGTTGTCAGCACGAATTGCAGTATCTGCAAGCACAGTAACAACATGAGGTTGAACTTCTAACACACCGCCTGATACATACACGATTTCTTCTGTACCATTTTCCAACTGAACACGGATCGGTCCCGGTTGGAGTAAAGTTACAAGTGGCGCGTGCCCTGGTAAAATACCTAGCTCACCACCCGCACCTTTTGCGATTAACATCGTAACTTGCCCAGAGTAAATAGACTCTTTAACACTTACGACATCACATTGCATAGTCGCCATGAGATGATCTCCTTAAATTAGAGTTTCTCAGCTTTAGCAATCACTTCGTCAATACCACCAACCATATAGAACGCTTGTTCTGGGATGTGATCGTATTCACCAGCTAATAGACCTTTAAAGCCACGAATCGTTTCTTTAAGCGGTACTAATTTACCAGGAGCACCAGTAAACACTTCAGCTACGTGGAATGGTTGAGAGAAGAAACGTTGGATTTTACGCGCACGGTAAACAACCAATTTATCTTCTTCTGCTAACTCATCCATACCCAAGATTGCGATGATGTCTTTAAGCTCTTTATAACGCTGCAATACGTTCTGTACAGAACGTGCAATTTCATAATGCTCAGTACCAACAACCAATGGGTCTAACTGACGTGAAGTTGAGTCAAGTGGATCGATCGCTGGGTAAATACCAGAAGATGCGATATCACGGCTCAATACTACTGTTGCATCTAAGTGAGCAAACGTTGTTGCAGGTGATGGGTCAGTCAAGTCATCCGCAGGTACGTATACAGCTTGGATCGATGTGATCGAACCAGACTTAGTAGACGTAATACGCTCTTGGAGAACACCCATTTCTTCTGCAAGTGTCGGTTGGTAACCTACCGCAGATGGCATACGACCTAACAATGCTGATACTTCAGTACCCGCAAGTGTATAACGGTAGATGTTGTCGACGAATAATAATACGTCACGACCTTTACCATTTTCGTCTTTTTCATCACGGAAGTATTCAGCCATAGTCAAACCAGTTAACGCTACGCGTAAACGGTTACCTGGTGGCTCGTTCATCTGACCGTAGACCATTGCTACTTTGTCAAGAACGTTAGAATCTTTCATTTCGTGATAGAAGTCGTTACCTTCACGAGTACGCTCACCAACACCAGCAAACACAGATAAACCTGAGTGTGCTTTCGCGATGTTGTTGATCAACTCCATCATGTTAACGGTTTTACCAACACCCGCACCACCGAATAAACCAACTTTACCACCTTTCGCGAACGGGCAAAGTAAGTCAATGACTTTAATACCAGTTTCTAAAAGATCAGTAGAAGCTGCTTGTTCAGCATAAGAAGGTGCTTGACGGTGAATCGGCAAACGTTCTTCAGTCGCTACAGGACCTGCTTCATCGATAGGGCGACCCAATACGTCCATGATACGACCAAGCGTAGCAGGACCCACTGGAACAGAAATCGGTGCATTTGTGCTAGTTACATTAAGGCCACGTTTAAGACCTTCTGTAGAACCCATTGCGATGGTACGAACAACACCATCGCCAAGCTGTTGCTGAACTTCTAAAGTAGTTTCAGTACCGTCAACTTGGAGAGCGTCATAGATCTTAGGAACGCTATTGCGCTCAAACTCGACGTCGATAACCGCGCCGATGATCTGAATGATACGACCGCTACTCATTGCTGTCTCCTCAATTCAAACTTAATAATGTTAAACGGCAGCGGCACCGCCAACGATCTCGGAAATTTCCTGAGTAATCGCGGCTTGACGCAGCTTGTTGTAAATGAGTTGTAGGTCTTTAATCAATTGTCCTGCGTTGTCTGTCGCCGCTTTCATCGCGACCATACGAGCAGACTGCTCACATGCAACGTTTTCAATCACACCTTGATAAACCATAGACTCGATGTAGCGAACCAACAAACCATTTAACAATTCTTCTGCTTCTGGTTCGTAGATATAGTCCCAACCATAAGTACGGTTGAGATCATCGCCTGCTTGCGCTGGTGCTAAAGGAACAAGTTGTTCTACTTTAGGCTGTTGAGTCATTGCATTGACAAAACCATTTGAAACGAGGTAGATGCGATCTAATTCGCCTTTATCAAATGCATCAAGCATAACTTGTACAGAGCCAGTTAACTGTTCCAAACTCGGCGCATCGCCAAGTTGGGTCGTTGCACCAAGCACTTTACCGCCGTAATTCTTAAAAAACGAAACCGCTTTTTGACCAATCAAAGCAAATTCAACTTCAATTGACTGCTGTTGTTGTGCTTTGACATGCTGCACAACTTTCTTGAACAAGTTAATGTTCAAGCCACCCGCCAAGCCACGATCTGAAGACACCACGATATAGCCAACACGCTTAACTGGGCGGTCAACCATATAACGGTGTTTGTATTCAGGGTTTGCTTGAACTAAGTGAGCAATTACACGGCGCATATTATCGGCATACGGACGGCCCTGAGCCATGCGCTCTTGCGCACGACGCATTTTAGAAGCAGCTACCATTTGCATCGCGCGAGTAATCTTTTGCGTGCTCTTGATACTAGCTACTTTGGCGCGAATTTCTTTTAAATTTGCCATACGCTTAACCTAGTATTCGAAAGCCCTTTCGAGCTTTCGAAGGTTGATCCGTGAACCAAACTTAACTAAAGGTAAACTTAGTAAGTTTGAGTCGCTTTGAAGCTCTCAATACCTGATTTGATTGCTGCTTCGATGTCTTTGTTATAATCACCAGTTTCATCGATCTGTTGCATTAACGCAGCTTTTTCTGAACGGAAGTAAGCAATTAACGCAGCATCAAAGTCTACGATTTTCTTCACTTCAACGTCAGCCATGTAGCCTTCGTTAGATGCATAAACAGATACAGCTTGGTCAGCAATTGAGTAAGGAGCATATTGTTTCTGCTTCATTAACTCAGTTACACGTTGACCATGCTCAAGTTGCTTACGAGTTGCTTCATCAAGATCAGAAGCGAACTGAGCAAACGCAGCCAATTCACGGTATTGTGCTAAAGCAGTACGGATACCACCAGACAATTTTTTGATGATCTTAGTTTGAGCAGAACCACCAACACGCGATACCGAGATACCCGCGTTCACAGCAGGACGAATACCCGCGTTGAATAATGATGTTTCTAAGAAGATCTGACCGTCAGTAATCGAAATTACGTTCGTTGGTACGAATGCAGATACGTCACCTGCTTGAGTTTCAATGATCGGTAACGCAGTTAAAGAACCAGTTTGACCAGTTACTGCACCGTTCGTGAACTTCTCAACATAGTCAGCTGAAACGCGCGAAGCACGCTCAAGAAGACGTGAGTGAAGATAGAATACGTCACCTGGATACGCTTCACGACCTGGTGGACGACGTAATAACAATGAAATTTGACGGTAAGCAACAGCTTGCTTAGACAAATCATCATAAATAATTAACGCATCTTCACCGCGGTCACGGAAGTATTCACCCATTGTACAGCCTGAGTACGGAGCTAAATACTGCATAGCTGCAGGATCAGCTGCCGCAGCTGCGACAACAGTTGTATACGCCATAGCGCCCGTTTCTTCTAGCTTACGTACAACGTTTGCAATTGTTGATTGTTTTTGACCAATCGCAACGTATACACATTTAATGCCAGAGTTTTTCTGAGCGATGATCGCATCGATCGCCATTGCTGTTTTACCAGTTTGACGGTCACCAATAATCAACTCACGCTGACCACGACCTACAGGGATCATGGTATCAACTGATTTATAACCAGTTTGAACAGGTTCGTCGACAGATTGACGCCAAATTACGCCTGGTGCTACTTTTTCAACAGCATCAGTTAGTTTTGCATCAATAGGGCCTTTACCATCAATTGGGTTACCCAAAGCGTCTACGACACGGCCAAGAAGTTCAGGACCTACCGGAACTTCTAATACACGACCTGTACAACGAGCTTTTTGACCTTCTTGAAGGCTTAGGTAGTTACCTAAAACAACGGCACCCACTGAATCCTGTTCTAGGTTCAGTGCCATACCAAATAAGCCGCCGTCGAATTCGATCATTTCACCGTACATTGCATCCGCAAGACCGTGAATACGCACGATACCGTCAGATACCATGACGATGGTACCTTCATTCTTAGCGGTCGCGCTGGTGTCCAGATCGCCGATACGCTGTTTAATGAGCGCACTGATCTCGGATGGATTCAGTTGTTGCATTGCGCTATTCCTCAATCTTTTTTAAGTTCAGTCTTTTTGCTGTTAGGCAAGAAGACGAGTCCGCATTTTTTCAAGCTTGTTAAGCGCAGAGTCATCTATCACTTGGTCGCCTGCACGAATCACAACACCTGCGATTAACGCTGGATTAACGCTAACAGTCACATGTACAGTTCTGTTAAAACGTTTTTCAAGCGCATGAGCTAAAATATGCTCTTGTGTCGCATCCATTGGAAAAGCAGATTCAATCTCCACTTCCAACGTGTTGTTGTTCTGCGATTTAAGTAATTCGTATTCTGCAGCAATTTCAGGCAATAAAACTAAACGATCGTTATCTGCAAGAAGTGTCAAAAAGTTAGACACTGATTGAGATTGATCTTCACCTAAAACTTTCGCAAAAAGACCTACTTGTTCCGCAGGAGTCAGCTCAGGGCGATTTAAATAAGCGGAAAATGCTTCGTCTTGCACCGCAGCACTGAGCAGTTGTAACGCATTTGACCAAGCGTCAGTTGCATTCTGCTCAGATGCATAAGCAAATGCTGCTTTGGCGTACGGGCGTGCTAACGTCAAGAGTTCAGCCATATTTCGCCTCGCTTAAAGTTTAGCAGCCAGCTGAGTCAGCATGGCATTATGAGCTTCTGCGTCAACTTGTTGGTTCAGAATTTTTTCTGCGCCAGCAACTGCCAAAGCAGCAACTTGTTGACGTAATTCTTCGCGAGCAGCATTGATGTCTTGATCAACAGTTTCTTTCGCCTGTTGACGAATACGCTCACCTTCAGCAGATGCTTGGGTACGCGCTTCTTCTACCAATTGTGCTGCACGACGGTTCGCTTGTTCGATCAATTGAGCCGCTTGTGCTTTTGCTGCGTCTAATTCTGCCTTAACTTGTGCTTGCGCATCAGCAAGGTCAGCTTTTGCTTTTTCAGCAGCATTTAAGCCATCAGCGATTTTACGCTGACGCTCACTAATCGCATTGATTAGTGGTGGCCAAACGAACTTCATGCAGAATGCGACAAAGAACGCAAATGCAATCGCTTGACCAATCAATGTGAGGTTGATATTCATTTCGCTATTCCTCAATATGTGGATTTAGGAATTAAGCTATTAACCTACAAATGGATTAGCGAAGATGAAGAACAAGCCAATACCAACACCGATCATAGGCACAGCATCAAGAAGACCCGCAATTAAGAACATACGAGTTTGAAGTTGTGGAGCCAATTCCGGTTGACGAGCAACAGCTTCTAAAAAGCGGCCACCTAAAAGACCGAAGCCAATCGCAGTACCTAAAGCACCAAAAGCGATCAAGATAGCAGATGCAATTGCAACTAGACCTAAAGTGAGTTCCATGAAAAATTCCTCAGAGGTTAGGTTATTACCAAATTAAACTAAAATTTAAGCCTAACCATCGATTGATAATTAGGCAATACCATTAATGCTTTTCGCTTGCCATGCTCAAGTAAACGATGGTCAGCATCATAAAGATGAATGCTTGCAACGTAATTACAAGAATGTGGAAAATAGCCCAAGGCACAGATAACGCCCATTGAATCCAGAACGGTAATAACGCAATTAAGATGAAGATTAACTCACCCGCATACATGTTACCGAACAGTCGTAGAGCCAACGAAACTGGTCGAGCAAGAAAAGTTACTAATTCCAAAATCAAGTTCACTGGAATCAATAACGCTTTTGCAACTGGGTTACTTGGGTTAAATGGGTTAAGTGCCAATTCACCGACGAAACCGCCGATCCCTTTTTCACGAATACTATAGAACAAGATCAGTGCAAATACAGACAATGACATACCAAGGGTAATGTTAGGATCTGTAGATGGAACAACCTTGAAATAAACGTGGTGAGGGTCCATACCAAACACGCTTGCACCAATCTTTTGAGCTAGGAAAGGAATCCAGTCAACAGGAATCAAGTCCATTGCGTTCATGAGGAAAATCCACACGAAGATGGTCAATGATAAAGGAGCAATTAAACGTGATTTGCCGTGGAAAGTATCACGAACACTTGAGTCCACAAACTCGATAATCATTTCGATTGCAGATTGGAATTTAGTTGGAACGCCAGCATTTGCAGCTTTCGCAACTGTCCAAAATAACAAACAGAAAATAACACCAAGTCCGATAGACCAACCCATTGAATCCAAGTGAATTGCAGTGAACCCCATCGAATGAGCTTCTTCAGCAGTCTCAGCCAACTTCCATGTACCATCAGGCATTTTGCCATAGGTCATATTGGTCAAGTGATGCTTGATATACTCGGTCGAAGTCAGGGCATGTTCTTCAGCAGCCATAAATCACACCTGGTCAATGTCAATCATTAAAAAGAAGCGAAGCGAATTCTGCGAACTGCAATAATCTCACTCACACTTCCAAAAAATCTTAAATGTGTTTTAAACTCGTTTTTGTAGACGTGACACCCAAAATGGCGCGACCCACGACATGGCCTGAACGAGGATAAATCCACAAAACAACGCAACCGGTGACAGCGGTTTAACATTGCTCAAAATTAAAATAAAACCCACGATCACGATTGCAAACTTCCCAAGCATGCCTCGATACATGTTCAGCATGACTTGTTTTGATGCTCTTGCGCCTGCCGTTCTAAACGACTGCCAGGCAAAATAACAATGCGCCAACCAACAAACCAGCGCTCCAAGCGCAGCACTCAGGGCAGCAGTAGTGTCTTTTATCACCCATGCAAGCAAAGCTGCAACAGGAATCATACACGCCTGTAAGAAGACCAAAGCTTTTGCTAATCGTCGGTCAATCAAGCGACTAGTTCGGCTCATTTTTTACCCACTTACAACATAACTGCTTGACAAGTTTTAATCATGATTGTTTCGAATCGCAGGCATTATAGAGTTACACCCATGAACATGCAATCTTTTCTCGACTTAAGTCTGTTTTTTTCGCTGGTCCATTTTTTGACGATAGAGTCAACTGGTTTTTTATTTTTCTCATCAATTTTGTGTACTTAATACGCATTTATCAGTTTTTGTAGCCAATTTTTTCCATGCCGCAACAAAATTATCTTGACCACGCATACTTTCATCAACTGGTTGGAACACGACTGGATTTAGCTTTTGATATTGACCACGACTTGCTGATGTTTCAGCCAACAAGCACATTTGTGTTTTAGGGCGACTATCTTTTAAGAATTTAATTTGAGCTACTGTAGGTGCAATATGAGGATCATCAGTCAATGCTCCAGCAAATTTCAAATTGAGTGCTCTTTCTAAATATTGATAGGCATCATGATAAGACCAATAAGGTTTTGCTTTATTGGAACTTTCATATTGCTGTGAAACCTGCAGCATTTGTTGCGAAAACTCTTTTGCATTCGCCATGTATTTGGCTTTATTTTCTGGATATTGTTGTGAACGTAAAGTTGCAATAAAGAAAGCGATTCGCACTGCATTGTTTGGCTCTAACCAGACATGACTATCTACGGTGTTTGCCAATGCAGCACCACGCAAACTACGCTGCGGTAAAATCGTCAAAATACCAGAATCTAAAAGTGCAATTGCTTTAGGGTTTTGATTAAGCAACTTATCTAAAGGCGCTTCATGTACTTTACCTAGCCACAATACCAGCGAAGCATCTTGAATCGCCTTACGATGAGCGGGTGTGAGTTGTACATCATGTCCTGTTTGATCGCCAAGTAACAGAACAGGCTCTTCTATGCCTGCTGTAACCTCTTTAGCAATTAAATAAATTGGATGCGTTGAAACAACTAAACTTTGAGTCCATCCCCATGTGCTTAACATTGAAAAGAAAACAAATACTATTAGGCGGGACATCACAACATTACTCAACTCAGCGAAGCGTGTTATAATATAACAAAAGTTAAAAATTGCCTATGTCTATTTTCCATCCCCCTTTGTCACCATAATCATCAAGATCACGATATAGATAGTTATAGATCATTTGCATGTTATGATATGTGCAAAACAATGAGGTCAAGTTATGAGTTCTTGTTCACATGAACATGATAATGCTTTGCACGGTGTCCACGGTCATCACGATATTAAAGCAAGAATTACGGAAGCAGAGCTGTTATGTACTGCGGTTGGCGCACGACTAACACCTTTACGCAAAGAAGTTCTTGAACTCATTCTAAATGCCTCAGCACCTATGGGTGCTTATGATCTGCTTGCAAAAATAAAAGGTCAAGCTGATCGCCCTGCTGCCCCACCTACAGTTTATAGAACTTTAGACTTCTTATTAGAAAAAGGTCTAATTCATCGACTGACCTCAATTAATGCCTATATTCCTTGTTGCCACCCACGTGAAGGGCATCAAGCTGCTTTTCTGATCTGCACTGAATGTCATTCAGTGAAAGAGGCTTCAGCACAAGGATTAATTCAACAGCTCGATCAACTTGCTGCTTCTGACCAATTTGCTGCCCAACACAGCATTATTGAAATTTCTGGAAAATGTCATCAGTGCAACACACGCCAATAAGCGCTCCACTTATTCAGTTGGAGAATATTTCTGTTCGACGCGACGAACGAGATATTTTAAGAAATATTGATTTTGCATTGCAGGCAAAAGAAATTGTGACACTAATTGGTCCCAATGGTGCTGGCAAATCAACATTAATTAAAATCTTGCTTGGCATTATGTCGCCAAATAAGGGAAAAGTTCACTTTTCCAAGAAATTAAAATTGGCCTACGTCCCACAAAAATTCAACCCCTCAGCCAGTCTTCCCTTACGTGTTCAAGACTTACTTGATTTAGAAATTTGTGCCGCTGATTTACGCGAAGAAATTATCCGAGATACGGGCATTCAAAAATTACAAGCCTCTAAAGTACAACAACTTTCAGGTGGCGAACGGCAACGGGTTTTACTCGCACGTGCACTACTCCGCCAACCCGATATCCTAGTGCTTGATGAACCCATGCAAGGTTTGGATATTCAATCCGAAGCTGAGCTTTACGACTATGTGAGAAGCCTACCTGAACGCTACGGCTGCGCGGTATTAATGGTGTCACATGATTTACAATGGGTGATGCAAGGTACACATCGCGTTGTTTGTCTGAACAAACACATTTGTTGTAGTGGTTTACCTGAAAGTATTCAGCAGCATCCTGAATACCAAGCGATTTTTGGTACGCAACGGATGTTCTATCAGCATCATCACAATCATTGTGGACATAGCGATCATGCGGAACCCTGTTCTCATGATCCACGCCCACACATTCACCCTGAACCGAAGGTCTAAGCGATGATGGAATGGTTACAACTGCTATTACCTGCTTGGATTATGGGGTCACTTTTGGTATTTCTGACAGCACCACTCGGCTGTCTGATGCTTTGGCGCAGAATGTCTTTTTTTGCTGATACCATGGCACATGGCACGCTATTAGGCGTCGCTATTGCAGCCTTACTACATCTACCCTTTTGGTTAGGGGTCGCTTTTCTGGCTGCTTTACTGGTTGGTATTTTATGGGTACTGCATGACTCCCGCCTCCCTAATGATGCCTTACTCGCATTAAGTTCAGCGACATTACTGTGCTCTGGTTTGTTATTAATTCAGCATATTCCGAGTTTACGCCCCGAATTATTAAGCTACTTATTTGGCGATCTTCTTAGTATTGAATGGTCTGATTTACCCATGTTTGCGGTCGTGATTGTAGGTTCGCTTATCGTTTTGTATCGTTCATGGTCTGCACAAATTCAAATTGCAATTGATCCCGATATTGCAATGAGTGAAGGGGTGAGAGCCAATTGGCAACGCTTGATTTTCATGCTGTTATTGGCGCTATTTACGGTACTTGCGCTCCGTGCTGTTGGCTCACTCCTTATGGGTGCATTACTGGTGATTCCTGCACTAAGCGCACGCTTACTTGCACATTCACCTAAACAAATGGTGATTTGGGCATTCTTACTGGCTCAATTGGCTGTGACGGTTGGCTTATGGTCTAGTGCGGCGTTAAATATTGCCACAGGTCTCAGTATCGTTTTATGTATGGCGCTTTGCTTTGCCGTTATTTTTGCAGTACAAAAATTCTTACCGAATTTTAAAACCAATTAAATGTTTCCAATCTTAGCATTCAATACTTGGATGCTATGTCGACTATTATTTTAACGATCACCAATATCGCAAAAATCGTCAAAAATAAGCTATTAAGCACTGCTCACATCGGGCAAAATCATCTCTTTGTATCATTTAAAAATAACGAACCAAGGAGAGCTTCATGACTGCTCAATCCGTCATTCTTCCATTACCTTCTGATCATGCCCGTTTTATTGTTTTGCGTTTAAAAGATTTAAGCATATCTGAACTCAAACAGCAGATTGAAGCTCTGCTCTCAACCCGTGATCGTCTGATTACCCAACACCCTAACGATCAAATTAAAACAGCGATTGCCTTTGGTCCTGAGCTTTGGTCAAAGCTTTATTCTCAGACACCTGAGGACTTTAGACAGCTTGACCCGCAACATGGGGCTTTTGACATGCCTGTGGTACCTGCAGATGTATTTATACACATTGCGAGTGCTCGTGCTGATATCTGCTTTGCGATCAGTCAAGCTTTCTTCAATGGTATTCAAAGCAAAGTTGATGTTTTAGATGAGCGTGCATGCTTCCGTTTCTTTGATGGTCGCGATATGACAGGCTTTATTGATGGTACAGAAAATCCTCAATTCCCAGATGACCGTGCTGAAGCTGCCCTCCTTGCAGAAACAGCAGGGGCTTTTGCAGATGGCAGTTTTATTTTCGCACAGCGCTATATTCATAATTTAGCAAAATGGCAACAACTCAAAGTCGATGCTCAAGAACATGTTTTTGGACGTACCAAACTTGAATCTATTGAACTTGATGATGACATCAAACCCCAAAATTCGCATGTCGCACGTACCGTGGTAGAAGATGAGGATGGCGAAGAAATGGAAATCTTGCGTCACAGTTTGCCTTATGGTGATGGTAAAGGTGAACAAGGTCTATTTTTTGTTGCCTATACCAATAATTTGAGCATTATTGATGCCATGTTAAAACGAATGTTCGGTACCACAGGTGATGGTATTCATGACCGTTTATTGCATTTCACTACTCCGATTGATGGGGCATATTATTTCGCACCAAGTGATGAATTACTCGAAGAAGTTATTGAATTATAAAATTTAGAATTGAAAAGAATAAAATTTAGAATTGAAAAGAATAAAATTTCTTCAATATAATAAAAAACTTTGCAGCATAAATAGCATCCAACTCGATCTAATATGCTGCAAAGAGAATTATTTAAATCATTATCAGTTTAAAGAAAAAACATGAACAATACGCAATATTCAGAAAATGAAAGATTTGAAAAGCTCATTCTTCAGCTACAAGAGAAAATCAAAAAAAATCCTAAAGCCTATCAATTAAAAGTATTTATGCTGGCTATTTTAGGAAATTTATATATAGGAATCATGATTTTATTCTTATTAGCCCTCATTCCCCTATTACTGATGTCGATTCTATTTTTAAAAGCTTTTGCAATTAAACTCATTCTAATCGTTGGTTTTTTTATTTGGGTCATTTTACGATCTTTGTGGGTTAAGCAAATGCCACCTCAGGGTTATGCAATTACTGCTACAGATGCTCCTGAATTATTTGAGATTATTCATAAATTACAACAACAGCTCAATGCACCTGATTTTCATAAAGTGCTTATCGTAGAAGACTTAAATGCTGGCGTTGTTCAAATCCCTCGTTTTCTGGGTTTAGGCTCTTCTCAAAATTATTTATTGTTAGGGTTGCCATTACTTAAGTCCTTAACCGTAGCGCAATTTACTGCGGTTCTAGCTCATGAATTTGGTCATCTCGCAAAAAATCATGCACAATTTTCAAACTGGATTTATCGTCAACGTATTCGTTGGACGCAGTTAGTCGAGGTATTAGAACAGAACCAAAGTCGAGGAGACTTCTTATTTAGACCTTTTCTCAATCGCTTTGTCCCATACTTTACGGCTTATTCTTTCCCTCTTGCACAGGCAAATGAATATGAAGCAGATGCCATCGCGGTTCAACTAACCTCTTCGCAATCTACAGCCGAGGCATTAACCACTGTGAGTATTATTAGCCAATATCTTGATGAAAAATATTGGACTGAAATTTATAAACATGCGGATGATATGCCACAACCTGTGATGACACCGTTCTTTAATCTCACCCATGCTCTGACACATGAATTAGAGAAAGAAAATACTACAGCATGGTTGTCAGTGTCGATGCAACAAATGACAACGCATCTTGATACGCATCCATCATTACAAGATCGTTTAAAAGCAATTGGGGTAGTTCCTGAGTTTAAATACCCTTCTGCTGAACAACGTGCAGATCGCCTACTTGGTAAGCAACTCGAAAAAGTGACCGCCAATTTTGACCAAATGTGGCAAAGTAATATTTCTTCTTCGTGGCAAGAAAGATACCAGTTCATCCAAGGTGGCAAACAGCGCCTTATAGAACTTGATCAAAAACAACAGAGCGATGATTTGAATATTGATGAAGCATTTGAACGTGCTCAACTCACGCTCTTTATTGCCAAACAAACAGAGCAAGCATGTCAACAATTGGCAGCACTTCATGAAAAAGCACCAGAACATGCTGAAATTTGTTTGGAATATGGCAGAGCATTATTAGAAAAAAATGATGATCAAGGTTGTGTCTACATGATTCGTGCCGCAGAACTGAATGAATTTATGAAGACAACTTGCTATGAAAGACTACGTGATTTTTATTGGCAACAAGGACAACCAGATCAAGCTCAACATTATCACCACTTACTTGTAGAGCGTCTTGAATTAGAGAGTCTTGCACAACAAGAGCGAAATCAGCTTCACTTAAACAATAAGTTCACCCCACATGATTTAAGTTCAATCGAGTTACAACAGCTCACAGATGCATTGAGCAAAATCAAGGATTTAAAGAAAGCATATTTCGTCAAAAAGAAAGTTGATTATTTGACACATTTACCCTGTTATGTCTTGGCATTTTCAACGACTCGTTGGTACCAATTCACCAATAAAAAGCGAATTGAGGATGTTTTACAAGAAATTCAAAATAATATGCCATTAAATCAAGCCGTCTTAATTTTAAGTATTGAGGGAGATAATTATAAATTTGGCCGCAAAATGCGATGGATTAAAGGTTCTCGTATTTTTTAATCTATAACACAAGAGAAGAGATGTTGTAAGCACAGCATCTCTAATCAATAAACTCGAAAGATTTATATGAATATGTTAATTCCACTTCAATCACTCTCCCCTTAAGCTGCTAAAATTTGCTATATTTGACGTTTTTCTGCGACATTTATTTCGGTAACTATGAATACGGCAATACAAGCAGCTCTTGATCATGCGGTACAATCCCTTCAACAACAAGGGGTACTTCCTTCAGATTGGACAAACACGAGCCATTTAACCCGTACCAAAGACCGAAGTCACGGTGACTTTGCATCCAATATTGCTATGATCGGCTCTAAAGCTGCTGGTATGAAACCACGTGATTTAGCTGAAAAAATCTTAGCAGCACTACCTGAAGTCGCTGACATTACAAAAGCAGAAATCGCAGGGCCTGGTTTTATTAACTTCTTTCTAAACGCAGACCAACGCTTCGCTGTACTTGATCAAATTCAAGCACAAAAAGACCAATATGGACGCAGCCAAGCCAATGCAGCTAAAAAAATCCAAGTCGAATTTGTTTCTGCAAACCCAACATCTAGTCTGCATGTGGGACATGGTCGTGGTGCAGCTTACGGCATGACTGTTGCCAACCTTTTAGAAGCAACAGGTGCACAAGTTGACCGTGAATACTATGTCAATGATGCAGGACGCCAAATGGATATTTTGGCAACATCAACTTATTTACGTTATTTAGAATTGACTGGGCAAACGCTTGTTTTCCCTAAAAATGCCTATCAAGGCGACTATGTTAAAGAAATCGCACAAAGCATTATTGATCAAGATGGCGATGCACACGTTCGTCCAGTTGCTGACATTTACAACGATGTGCCTGAAGATGTTCAATATGCTGAAGAACTCGATGCCGAAGGCAATAAAGTTATTCTGTGTGGTGATAAAGAAAAACACATTGATGGCTTAATCGCCAATTCACAACAACAGTTAGGTGCGGGCTATCGCGTATTTCACCAAGCGGCTTTACATGCCATTTTGGATGATATCAAAGATGACCTTGCTGACTTTGGCGTGACTTTTGATGAATGGTTTAGCGAAGCTTCGCTAACCGAAAAAATTGATGAAGCACTTGCGACGCTTGATCAACGTGGCTTTCTCTATGAAAAAGATGGCAATATTTGGTTTAAATCAACTGAATTTGGCGATGAGAAAGACCGTGTGGTCAAACGTCGTAATGGTCAAACCACTTATTTTGCATCTGACATTGCTTACCATTTGAATAAACTACAACGTGGTTATACTGACCTGATTGATATTTGGGGTTCAGATCACCACGGTTATATTTCACGTGTAAAAGCTGCGATTGATGCAATGGGTTACGACTCTAAGAAACTGACTGTTCTTTTAGTTCAGTTCGTGAGTTTATGGCGTGGTGGTGAGATGGTACAAATGTCATCTCGTTCAGGTCAATTCGTGACTTTACGTGATCTACGTAAAGAAGTCGGCAACGATGCGGCACGTTTCTACTACGTGATGCGTAAATCTGAACAACATATCGACTTTGATTTAGACCTTGCCGTTTCTCAAAGCAAAGACAATGCGGTGTACTACATTCAGTATGCCCATGCACGTGTAAATAGCATTTTGAACCGCGCGAAAGAGAAAGGCATTACATTTGATGTCGCATCTGCTCGCCAAGTTGCTAATCTCTTAGCATTAGAGACTGAAACAGAGATTCTCGCTAAATTAGCAGCTTATCCTGAAATTTTGATTCGTGCTGCGAATGTCTACGAACCACATCAAATTGGTAATTATCTAAAAGACTTAGCTGCGCTATTTCATGGATGGTATGCTCAAGATGGCGTTAAATTTGTTGATGAAACAAATATTCCTTTATCACAAGCGCGTTTATTACTTTCAATTAATGTACAGCAAGTTTTACGTAATGGCTTAGAGTTACTAGGTGTATCTGCTCCTGAAGCGATGTAATCAATACACACAGTTGCAATAAAAAGTTTGAATCTGAAATATTGTTGTTAACAACGTTATACAGATCTACTTTTAAACTTAGCCTATCATTGGTCGGCAATATCTTAAACAAAGCATTATTTTCAAACATAATGCTTTGTTTTTAACAAGATTCAAGTTACAAATAATCTAATAGGATCAAGAGGAATTTCAGGTGTTTGGAAAAACGCAACGTGGTGTATCTGAACGACCAAACAAGCCGAAAAAACCACTTATTCCAAAGTGGTTGGGAATGCTTGTCGCGATTCTTGCGATTCTATGTGTTGGTGTCATGCTCATGCTATGGCAACCATGGCAACCTGTTCCAGCAAAAAATCAGGTAACCTCCGATCATTATCAAGAAGAAGATACCAACAAAGATTATCGTTTCTACGATTTGTTGCCACAACAACAAGTTACTCCAATCCCTGAACAAGCTGTCCCTGAAACCAAACAACAAGGTAATGTCGTGATTATTGAATCACCAAAACCTGAAACGACCACTGAAGATCCAATAACGATCACCTCGACTGAACCAACTGCACCAGATCAAGCCAGTTATATCTTACAAGTACGTAGCTATCCTGATCCTGACAGTGCTGATGCACGTCGTGCAGAAATTATTCTGAATGGTTTATCTGCCGATGTGGTTAAAACAGTGGAGAATGGCCAGACATGGTACCGTGTTTTCTCTGGCCCTTATAATAGTCAGGATGCGGCTCTGGCAGCCCAGCAAACCCTGCAACATAGCGGCATTGACTCCATCGTAATCAAGCGTTAATACATTGATAACATGAGAAAAAGGAAACGATCTGTTTCCCCTTTCTCATTCTATATCTGGCTTTAAGCACATTGAGAGTGCAGGCTTTTCTGCTCAGCTCGCTGAAACGCTGGACGCTGCTGAATACGCTGGACAAAAGCCTGAATGTTGGGATATTTCCCGTGTAGTCGATTTTGAATTGCAATCAGTGGAAATGCCATTTGAATATCTGCAAAAGAAAAAGCTCCAGCAAAATAATCATGCTCTCCCAAATACTGCTCCAGATATAGCATATGTTCTTTCATTCGAGGGCGAACAAAGCCAGCTTTCACGCCATCGGTAATTTTTTCAGCAACAGGTCGAATAATCCACGGAACATGCTTACTCACATTATTGATGACGAGAGTCATCACCAATAAAGGCATGAGAGAGCCTTCAGCGTAGTGCATCCAATACGAGTATTGAAGCTGATCTTTGAATTGCTGCGGTTTGAACTGTTGTTTAACATCATACTGCTGTTGCAGGTAATCCAAAATAACAGCCGACTCCACAATGACATTCTCATCATCCACCAGAATTGGTGCTTTACCTAGCGGATGAATCTGTTTCAAACTTTCAGGAGCTGCGTAGCTAGGTAATCTCTGATAATACTCAACTTGATAGTCCATACCAAGCTCTTCTAATGCCCACAAAATACGGAACGAACGTGAGCATTGTAGGTAATGTAAGGTAATCATTTTTGTGCCTGCTTTGTCTACGCAACTGCTGTATGAATCCCTCTCACAGTTACGTTTAGAATTATGATTTGCCCAAGCACAATAGCATTTTAGTCTCAAACAATCACGGTGTGTATGTCTAAACTGCGTAACAAAGTTTTCGTCACAGGTGTTTTACTACATACATTCAGCAGCTTTTCTTGTAACGCTGGTGATGGAATCTGCTCAAATATAATACGACGTGTCATCTTTTCTTGCTGTTCGCGGTTAGTATAAAAATCAACTTCAACACTGAAAATCACCCAAGTTTATTTGCTTATGCTGTGCATACATGCGTAAGGTAATCATGGTACATGATGCTAAACTTGCACTCAGAAAATCATAAGGTGCAGGTCCCGTGTCATGTCCACCAAAAGATTCGGGTTTATCGGTTAGAAATTGGTGTGAGCCACTTATCACCTCTCTTTTCCACTCCTTTCCACGATTCGGCTAAAACCTGAACTTTTGCACTCGCAATCACACTCATTTTGAAGCCCTCATTTGCTCAGGCAGTACAGGTGCTTCGAGACGCTTCCCTTGATAATCAGGAATTTCACCAAAACGGGCATCATGATTGATCCAATCTTCTCGTGCTTGTTGTAAATCTTGCATCGTACGTCCAACGAAGTTCCACCACAGCAAAATTGGCGACTCAAACGGTTCACCCCCGATGAGTAATACACGATGACCTTCCGTCAGTTCAACTTCGATTTCAGTCAGTCCCGTTTCCAACACCACCATATTATCGGCATTGAGTTCATGCCCATTGACCTGAGCAATGCCTTCAAGTGCCATAAAAGCATATTCAAAGTTTGGATTGAGTGGAATACGGGTTTTAGTATTCGCTTGTGCGGTTAAGTCCACACCAACCAAAGGTGTATGCACTTGCACAGGAGAAACCATATCAAGAAAATCCCCCACTAAAATGGTAAATTCAACCTGATCTTTGATGACCACAGGTAGTTCTGGATAATGCTCAAACTTTGGCTCCATACTGCGCTTGTCATCAGGCAAAGCAATCCAAAGCTGTGCTGCATGCATTTTGGTTTCAATGTCGGGTACAACTTCGGTATGCGAAATTCCTCGCCCCGCCGTCATTAAATTCACTTGCTTAGGACGAATCAGTTGTTTTGAACCAAGACTATCGGTGTGCATCATGGTGCCTTCAATCATCCATGTAAAAGTCTGCAAACCAATATGTGGATGCGGTCCTACATCCAAACCATCTCCAGCGGGAAAACTCACTGGCCCTGCATGATCCAGAAAACACCATGCCCCCACCAAACGCTTTTGACGACTCGGCAAGGCTCGCTTAATGATTGTGCCCTTACCAATTTCTGCCGAGCGAATCGTAAATTCTTGAATAAACTGATTGATATAAGTTTCACAATCTTTTGAATCAGAAATATCGTAATTGTTATTATTACTCATGATATTACTCTCTTTTACCTATGCTATTGCAATGAGTTGTTTTATTGATCTTAACAATATCAACAGTGTTCAATATAGTCTTTTGGTAATACGCAGAGTGCTATGCATGAGACAATCTGTATTATTATTCAACTTTTGCGGGTAATTTAGTAAAGAAATTCTTCTTTGTTTGTTGTATGCCATTTGTCCCCATACTCATTCAGCCTGTTTCTTTACATGTTGCTTTAGATTCTTCATAAATTGACCGAACTGCGGCAAGAATTCTTCGAATACTGGATGATCTTTATTTTCGAGCATCACTTCGCTGAAAAGTTTTAAACCCACCGCAAAAGCTTTCGTGGTTTGATCATCAAAAAATTCAGCACTATTTAAACGTTCAACGATCTGAAAAATATCATCATGATTTCCAGTATAAAACTCTAAACGTTCGGTATAAGTTGACGCTTGCCCTTTTGCATCTTTTAAATGTTGTACGGTGACATGGTATTGATGTTGTTTCATAAGTTTTCTCTAAATTAATATTGGATAAGGTGTTTATAAACGTCCAATCGCAATTGCGGCTTGATCAATCTTTTCAGCAATTTGATAAATTTGTTCTTGCTGTAGATCGGCGATATTGAGTTTTAATCGTAATGCTGTTTTTAGATTTTCCATTGCTCGATGGATCTCTATCAGTTGATCGTTGTTATGGATTTCACGTCTAATCCGTAGTTTTTCCAATAAAGCTGTCAACATTTCCTGCTGATCTTTCAGGTACGTTTCGCCATATTCAGTGACTTGGTATTGTTTACGCTCGGCATCGAGCAAAGAAATATAGTTCATTTCTTCTAAACTGGTGAGAGTTGGATAAATTGTTCCTGCACTTGGTATATAGCCATCACCCACTAAATCACTAATTTCTTTAATAATTTCATAGCCATGTTTCGGGTTTTGCTGAATTAAATGCAGCACTAACAGTTTCATACGTCCAGCTTCAAAAAGTCTCCCACGACGCCCCGAACGGTGATGGCCGTAATGATGGTCATTATGTTCAGCATGATGATGTTCTGATTGTTGTCTCATCTTTGGAGGTTCTCTAATACGCACAATTTATAACTATTAAGATATATCTTAATATATCTTTTATCAAGAAAAAGTAATAAAATCTAACCTATTGCTTTGATAATTATTAAAATTAATATTATTTTCTTTAAACACTAAGTAATAAAAAAAGAGTGCTTAAGCACTCTTATATAGCCGTATGTTTAGTAAAGTCGGTAAGAAAAGCCAGAATCTAAAAAATTATTATGTGATCAAATTTCTTTTCTGCTCAAAATGCTCTTCAATTTTTGAACTCAGAAAATTAACAATAGGCTGCAAAGCATAATGTTCCTCTTGCCAATTTTGTTTACCGATTTCCCCTCTATATTCCTGTATAAGCCGCTGCAATACGAATTTCTGCTCAGGAGGAAGCTGAGGCATAACCCATCGAGCTGCATTGCCTTTTGAAGCAATATCCTTCATGACTAAACTAAAATAGATCCGGCATAAAGCTAAAATCTGGTTTCTTTCATCTGCATCCTCATCCCAATGAGCTACAATTTCGGGATAAGTATCAGACATTGCTTGCCATAGTTCTTGATCAGAAATTTCAGGTGCCCATTGGTCTAAAGCTGGACCAAATAAAACTGTATGATGAGATCTCGCTTTTCTAAGCAATATACTAATATCTGGGTCTTTCTGCGAACTTAATGTTCCACCTTCTTTAAGTTCTTCACGTAGCCATTCACCAAACTGCATTTCATAACTTAAAGGATAATTTCCAGACTGAATCTCATCTTTTAATAAAATAGTAACTTCTAATGGTCTTTGTAATTCCCCAACAGGCTGTGAAATTTTTAGTAATTCTTGTGCAAGCTGCTCGCGTAAAGCAGATGTTAATGGTTGAGTAACCACGACCAGAACATCAAGGTCACTTTCTGGCCCTAAGCCACCATCAACAGCTGAACCATAAAGATAGATTGCAAATAATGATTCCGCTAAAAGTTGCTGTAATTTTTCTTGTAGATATTCTAACTGAATGAAATCAGACATCTCTCATCTCCTTCGGAAGAAACAGATATAAAAAAGGCAGGATTTAATCCTGCCTTTTCATTTGATTATTCCCACTCAATCGTTGCTGGTGGTTTAGATGACACGTCGTATACCACACGTGATACATCTTTAATTTCGTTCATAATGCGTGTTGAGATTTTATCAACCAATTCGTATGGTAAATGTGCAAAACGAGCTGTCATAAAGTCAACTGTTTCAACTGCACGAAGCGCAATCACCCATGCATAACGGCGGCCATCACCGACTACACCCACTGATTTAACAGGTTGGAAGACAGCAAATGCTTGAGCTGTTTTATCATACCAACCGCTTGCACGAAGCTCTTGCATAAAGATGTCATCTGCAAGACGTAAAATGTCTGCATATTCTTTCTTCACTTCACCCAAAATACGCACGCCCAAACCTGGACCTGGGAATGGGTGACGATAAAGCATTTCATGTGGTAAACCTAAAGTTGTACCTAGACGGCGTACTTCATCTTTAAACAAATCACGAATCGGCTCAACCAATTCAAAAGCTAAGTCATCTGGTAAACCGCCCACATTGTGGTGTGATTTAATCACATGTGCTTTACCATTTTTGGTTGCAGCAGATTCGATCACGTCTGGGTAAATCGTACCTTGTGCAAGGAAATTTACACCATCAAGTTTACGTGCTTCTTCAGCAAAAACTTCGATGAATTCACGACCAATAATTTTACGTTTTTTCTCAGGATCAACTTCACCGGCTAACGCAGTTAAGAAGCGCTGTTCAGCATCAGCACGAATCACACGGATACCCATGTTTTTCGCAAACATGTCCATCACTTGTTCACCTTCGTTTAAACGAAGTAAGCCATTGTCTACAAATACGCAAGTCAACTGATCGCCAATCGCACGGTGTAAAAGTGCAGCAACAACAGAAGAATCAACACCACCAGAAAGACCTAATAGAACTTTTTGATCGCCAATTTGCTCACGTAATTGTTCAACACGCAAGTCGATGATGTTTTCAGAATTCCAGAGATTACGGCATCCACAAATCCCATGCACAAAGTTCGATAATAACTCTGCGCCTTTCGCCGTATGGGTCACTTCAGGGTGGAATTGAACACCATAGAAACGACGTGCTTCATCACTTACCGCGGCAAATGGACAGCTTGGTGTGCTTGCAGTAACAGAGAAACCTTCAGGAATCACACTGACTTTATCGCCATGACTCATCCAAACATTAAGCTTGTCGTCACCATCATTGAGATCACCCAACAATTGATCGCGTACCAATACATCAACAGCAGCATAACCAAATTCGTGAACTGTACCTGGTTCTACTTTACCACCAAGCTGTTCAGACATGGTTTGTAAGCCATAGCAAATACCCAATACTGGTACACCAAGTTCAAATACAACTTGTGGCGCACGTGGACTACCTTCTTCATGTACGCTCTCAGGACCACCTGACAAAATAATCCCGTTTGGATTAAACGCACGAATGTCTTCTTCAGACATATCGAAAGCATACATTTCAGAATAAACACCCGCTTCACGTACGCGACGTGCAATCAGCTGGCTATATTGAGAGCCGAAATCCAAAATAAGGATACGATCTTCAGTAATTTGAGTATTGGTCGTCATGGCTAAACATTAAAGGCAAATGAATTAAGCGCCATATTCTAACATTTTTCACGCTTTGGCGCACCGCAATTCATCATCTATCTTATTTTTTAGCATGTATGATCAATTGCGACTGATATTTAAACTAAAATTCCCCAAGCACGTGTTGGAAAAGAGAATTAAATCAACAATTCTTGCTGATTCTGATCAACAAAAAGCAAAAATTGGTGCTAAGATGATGAGTCGAAAATATGCATGACCACGGAAAGGTATGCAGTCGGCATCATCGTTTCCTTTTTGTGCGACTGCACTATCCTTGGAAAGAGGAAAATAAAAAGGTAACTAAAAGCCTAAAAGATATTGGCTCAGTCAATATTCTAAAATATTTCACTATCATCTATGGCTTGCCCTATCACGAGCAACAATTAGGACTTGAAGGACCAATAAAATAATGTTTCAAGAAATGATTGCGGATTTTCAACAGAATTTCTGGTTATATATTTCGATCCCATTTATTAGTGGCTTTATTGGCTATGTAACGAAAGTTATTGCCATTCAAATGATGTTTGCACCACTTGAATTTAAGGGACTAAGGTTATTTGGTCTTCCAATCGGATGGCAAGGCATCGTCCCGCGAAAAGCTGAAAAAATGGCGACCATAGCCGTTGAGTTAATGACCTCAAAGTTAATTCAGCCCCAAGAAATTTTTGCCAGACTGGATCCGAAAAGGATTGCTCAAGAAATTGAAAAACCATTAATGGCCTCTGCCGAGGATATTACTCGCGAAGTTGCACAGCAATATCAACCGGGTTTATGGGAAGGTATGCCTGAGTTCGCACGCAAGAAATTAATTAAGCGAGTTCAAGCCAAAGCCCCTGAGATTGTTGAACATATCATGGGCGAAGTGCAAAAAGATGTGATCAAATACTTTGACATCAAACACATGGTGATTAGCAATCTCCTCAAAGATAAGCGTCTTCTCAACGAAATTTTCAAAAAAGTCGGTAAGCAAGAGTTTAGATTCTTTAGTAATGTCGGCTTTGTCTTTGGTTTTGCGATCGGTGTTGTACAAATGTTGTGTTGGGTGGTCACTCAAGGAAAATATCCTTGGATGCTGCCAATGTTCGGTGGCTTTGTCGGCTTTTTCAGTGACTGGATGGCTTTACAAATGATGTTTAGACCATTGTATCCAAAGAAGATTTTGGGCTACACATGGCAAGGTTTGTTCATTAAGCGTCAAAATGAAGTCGCGGCAGACTATGCAGCGCTCATTTCTAAACAATTACTCACATCCCGTAATATGATGGAAGAGCTTTTCTCTGGAACAAATTCAGATAAAGTCATCGAACTTGTCAGTCGCCATGTCAAACAAGAAATTGACCTACAGGCAGGTATCGTTCGTCCATTGGTTGTTTATGCGATTGGTGGTGAAAAATATCAAAATCTGAAAGCAGAAGTTGCTGAACGTATTTTAAAACAACTCCCAGAGACGATGCGCTATGTAGAGTCTTATGCCGAAGATGCCATGGATGTTCGCACGACTTTAGTCGAACGAATGCAAAAATTAAGCCCTGAAGAATTTGAAGGTATGCTCCGCCCTGCATTTAAAGAAGATGAATGGTCATTGATCATTGTTGGCGCAGTACTAGGTTTCCTTGTTGGGGAAATGCAAATTCACTTTATGCTCTAAAGCAATACCATCAGAATCAAACAAGGAAGCTAAGGCTTCCTTTTTTATGCTTAATGCAAGTGTTTTTCTATTTTGATCACTTCAATGTCAGTGGGTTTATAGCGGTGGGTATCCACCTCTCCCACTAGCCGAACATGATCACCCACTTTCAAGCCTGCTTTACGCCAAATATCATCATCAACTTCAATGCCAATCGTGCCACTCTGATCTTTAAATTCGTAATGATCACTTCGCAAATGTTTCGTAATTTGACCTGTTAAAGTAACACCCGTTTCATCAGCCAGTTGAGCAATCTGATTCACCGTTACCACATTTTTTGCTGCTTCTTGCACAAGCACATCATCATCTTTACCTGCCCAAGTTGATGTTGATAAGCCAATTAAAATCGCTATTCCACAAGGCATCAAAATTTGTTTCATTGAATACTTCCTCCAGCTTTTCTCTTTATTATTATCTAAACAGAGATAAGCAGTTACTTCAGCTTCTGTTTGTAATTAAGCATCAACTTTATCTGTATACAAACCGATCCCCACTCACTAACGTAGGGATTGTTTTAAATGGCTCATTATTTCTCAATCATATGATCTAAGCTCAAACGACCAGCACCATGCAACATTAAATAAAATAAACCACCAGACATAGCTAAGTTTTTCATAAAGTTGATTTGTTGCATTTGATCATCTGCGCCGTGGAAAATGAATGCGGTAATAATGCTAAAGATACCTAAACCAAATGCAGCTAAACGAGCTTGAAAACCAAATAACAGCGCAAGTCCACCACCAAACTCAACCAAGATCGTTACTGGTAACAATGCGGCAGGCACACCCATCGATTCCATATAACCCGCTGTAGCGCCATAAGCACTGAGCTTGCCCCATCCTGCAATAATAAAAATATAGGCCATTAGGATACGAGCAACAAGCGTAACGATATTTTCTACACCTGACTGCGTTACCATATTTTTTACGATAACATTTGGATTAAACATAATTGATTCCACACTAGTTGTTTTTTAATACAGAAACAGTTTATGTGTGCTTTATTTTGCAATAAACATTATATTAATTAATGCATCGTTCTATATTTGCAACAAACATCATTATTCCAGATCAAAATTAATCATGTCGCTACTCAATGAATGTTACCAATTAAATTGGTTTTTATACTGACATTCTATAGTTGCACTGCTACGATTTAGCTCAAATTCATACTGTTAACAGCTTCATGGAACTTATTGATTTTATTCTGCACGTTGATGAACACCTTTTAGAATTTATTACCAATTATGGCGTATGGATTTATGCCATTTTATTTTTAATTATCTTCGTGGAAACGGGTCTCGTAGTGATGCCTTTTTTACCCGGAGATAGCTTATTATTTGCTGCGGGTGCACTAGCAGCATCAACTGGTGCGATGGATCCGTGGGTACTCGGTATTTTATTATTTATTGCCGCAGTATTAGGTGATACCGTAAATTACCATATTGGGCGTTATATCGGCCCACGTGTATTCGAAATGAATTTACGATTCATCAATCAACAACATTTACTCAAAACACAGCAGTTCTTCCAACGTCATGGCGGTAAAACCATTATTTTTGCCCGCTTTGTTCCATTTGCACGTACCTTTGCACCATTTGTGGCAGGTGCAGGCAGTATGAATTATAAATTTTTCCTCACCTATAACGTAATTGGTGCTTTTTGTTGGATCGCATCATTTATTACGTTAGGTTATATCTTTGGTAATATGCCAATCGTTAAAGATAACTTCACCCATTTAATTTTTGGCATTATTATCATCAGTATCTTGCCGGGCGTGATTGGTTTTGTTCGGCAAAAACTCAATGAGCGTAAAGCTCAATAAATTAAAATAATCGAAAAATCATAGGCAACATACAGATCAGTAATAACATTGCCGACCCTTTATATAAATGGTCGGCTGTAATTCCATTGAAACTCCCAACCAAAAGTGCTCGTCCGAAGTACATCCAAAAAATACTTACAGGGATTAAAATCACACTAAAAATCGCAAAAACTAGCGCTGCATTTTCAATCGAATTCCATGTTTCAACAGGAAAAATACCTGCCGCTAAAAGCACTGTTTTTGGATTTTTTAAGGTCGCGCTAAATAATTTTGCCTTCCGTATCTTCTGATGGCGTTGATCATATTTTTGCAAATGCGCACTTTTCCAAAGATGAAATGCCATCCAAAGTACCAATGCTAAACTCGCCGTATGTAAAATCACATCTAAGGCTGGCCAAATCGGCTCAAAAAGATGAATAAATAATGCCCACAAACTTATGCCATATACATATCCCAACCATTCAATTGGAATGAAGATTATGGCCTTAAAAGCCCCTTGTTGATGAGTTGCACTGGCGAGGAATGCATTGGTTGGACCGGGTATTAATAACACCGCCAACATCGCCAAAACAAAAAACCAACTTTCAATCATAGACAGACCAGATGACAAAATATGCTCGTCACCTTAAACGAATTTGAAGCAAAAAAACAAATTTAGAGGAGAAAATTAGGCTATAAAAATTAAAGAAATGAATATAGATATTATTAAGATATTGTTTTATATATTTTTATCTTGAAATATTTTGCTAAAATTTAGTTATTTATCACTGTAGTAAATTACAGTGATAAATGAATTTCAACTTATGATTTTGAACGTGGCTTGACCACAATTGCACAACCTTTGAACTGTGCAGCTTGCACAATTGCATCCTGCTGTCCAAGCACATTGGCAAGCTCGGTATTCTTGGTGTTCATGGACTGCCCCATATTGATCGAGATGGATGGACCAAAGCCCCATCCGCCCTTACCCCAGCCACCACCGAGTCCAATACCCACGCCCACACCTGTACGTTTTGGTGTCTGCACACCATTATCAATGTATTGTTGAATACGATTATATTCAGCTTGCAACTGTTGGCAGTTTAAAGCTTGGTACTGAGTTGGTGAAACATAAGAAGGCTTAACCGTTGATGCGCAAGCACCTAATAACATACTGAGTGCTACCACAGGCATCCAATATAAGCGTTTCATAAGATTCTCTTATTTCTTTGACTCAATCTCATTGAACAATGTGACGTAAGCTAAGGTCAACTTATGTTCTGATGCCAAGTGAATCAAGGGTAAATTCTTTTGATGTGATTCTTTCATCAACACGGATGGCGGTAACATGCTTTCTAAAACAGGCAAACCTTCATCTTTTAATTGCTGAACCACTTCACGCGGTAACTTTGCGTGAGACTGGAATTGATTTACGACAATTCCTTCAATCTCCAAGCGATCATTATGATCATCTTGGGTTTCGAGTACATTTTCAATCAAAGTTTGTAACGCGCGTTTCGAGAAGACATCACAATCGAAAGGAATCAATACTCGGTCTGCTGAAATTAATGCTGATAACGTAAAAAAGTTAAACGCTGGAGGAGTATCAATAAAAATACGGTCATAACGCGCACTCAGGGACTGAATCGAGTCGCGTAACTTATAAATTTTGTGCTTACTTTCTAATGCATGCTCCAAAGCACCAAGACTTGGGCTTGCAGGAATCACATCTAAATTTTCAAATGACGAACGATGTACATAACTTTCGAGCCCTTTACCACGTGGGGCTTTCAAAATGGAACCAATTGCATTACCAATCAGGCCCTTTTGCTGCGTGCTTCCCAAAATATCTTCAAAGAAATTTTCAATGTTTGGCTCTAGTGCTGCTTTGTCAGCAGAATATGTTGCATCTTCACCTAAAAGGTACTGGCTTGAATTTGCTTGTGGGTCAAGATCAATCACCAAAGTTCTTAAACCTTGCTTAGCACTAATTGCAGCTAAGTTGACTGTAATACTTGATTTCCCTACACCACCTTTTTGGTTAAATACCACACGAGTTAACATGATTTCCCTCTACAAGATTTTTGTAAACTGCACGCAGTTTAACCTAGTGCAAAAACAATTACTAAAACAATGTCAAACAATTACGCAAAAACAGGTTTAATGATGACTAAGCCAATAATACCAAGCAATGCCACTGTACCGACCAATAAACCTGCACGGCGCTGTTGTAACAACACGCTGTTGTCTTTTTTATAAATTTTGATTAAAGATGACCAAAGTACAAAAAAGAGAATCACTTTGGCATAAAACCAAGGCGCAACCTCAAAGTTTTTCATCACCACTAAAATAGCACCTGTCACAATAATCAGCGTCAGTGATAAGTGTTGTAAGCCAACGAGTGCTTTAAATCCCTTTGGATTTGGCTGCTGATCCTGAACACCAACAAATAAAGTCGCTGCACGAAAAACAAAAGCAATAATCAGCAAACTTACAGCGGACATATGAATAATTTTGGTGAGTAAATGTGCGTCCATGATCCATCCTTAACTTTTAGGTGCGTGTGCACATTCAGGACTGGCTGGCGCTTGACCTTGCCATTCACTAGCAACGTAAGCATGAATTGCTAAAGCATGAATTTTACCAGGACTCATTAGTTCAGCAGCCACAGCATAGATTTTTTGATGACGCTGTACTAAACGTAAACCCTGAAACTCCTCACTCACCACAATCACTTTAAAATGTGATTCTTTTCCTGGGAAATAGCCTCCATGTCCAGCCGACTCATTCAGTACTTCCAAATGGGTCGGTATTAATGTTTGCAAACGCTCAATCAACTGTTGCTCTAATTTCATCAGCCACTCTATAAAGTCAGATTGTGATAGTGCCTTAGTATACATGACCCTAGATGAAGAGAAAATTTTGTACAAAATTTTGCCTTTTAACTTTTTTAATCGCAGAAATGCTTTAATTTTATGCAATTAATTAATTTATTTGCATAAAGTTGTTGACCCTTGTTTTGCTTAATGTATTATAAGCGGCACGCGGGAATAGCTCAGTTGGTAGAGCATAACCTTGCCAAGGTTGGGGTCGCGAGTTCGAGTCTCGTTTCCCGCTCCAGTTTGGTTTTTTAAGTGTAAGTTTTAGTAAAAACTGCTCAATATGCGGGAATAGCTCAGTTGGTAGAGCATAACCTTGCCAAGGTTGGGGTCGCGAGTTCGAGTCTCGTTTCCCGCTCCAAATTTAAAAGGCCCTAGTCGAAAGATTAGGGCTTTTTTCTAGTTGATTTTATTATACTTTTGAAAATTCCGCCTTCCTTTGTGATTCAATTCAATAAAAAATATTCTTAATGTAATTTGTATTTTGTGACCAAGATGTGACTAAACTAGCCATTATCATTTTGATTATTATTAATTTTCTTAAAAATCAATAAATCACCCACTCCCACATCTAATGCAATACAAATTTTATCAATGGTTTCAAAATCAATCCGTACAGATTCATCATTATAAAGTTTGTGCAAAGTAGATTTATTAATTCCAGTACTTCTTACCAAATCAGCAACATCCAGATATGCCTAATGAATTGGCTAAAAAAATTATGGGCCACAATGCAACGTTTAAAAATTTGCAAATAATAAATGATGAAAAAGACTTTAATTTTGAAAAAATCAGGCCGTTCTAGCAACTGTATTATTGAACGATCCAACAAAATGGCTTCAAAGTAATGCTACTGACATTTTAGATGAACTGTCGTTACAAATAGATCAATCCCATGATTTTTTTGCTTTCTTTGTTGGAACAGAAGATTCTAAAATTTCACTTCAACGCTTCTATGAAACGCTCAATATATTGGAGACTACTAACGATCCTAAAAGTACAGCTCAACGTATGTGCTTGCGAGAAGAACTCGTCAATTATTGGTATGAAAATGCTCTAAATTTAGCAAACATTAAATCAAAAAAAGGGAATCCACGTTTATTTAGTATTGATAGCTCAACCCACTTAAAACCAGCAATGCTTGATAGCGCTGAAGAGCTTCATGCGGTGACTTATTTTTTTGAACATCTACAGAAAATAGGTCGTAAAAATCCAATACAAATTGCATGCGTCCTGAATATATTTTTGAATCGAGTGACCGCATCACACACAGGTATCCATTATCGCTGGAAGAATATCGATCAACTCGAACATTTTTACTCCCAAGTTAAGGCTTTATTTCCTGCCAAATTTTGGCACTTACTTGGACAAGATTTGCAAACAAAGTTAGATGCTAAACAACAGCCTCAACTTTTCAAATTAGCAAAAGCATCAACAGATAAACATCCACCAACTCAAGAGGAGTTTCCTCGTCTACAACTCTACTCAGTAAAAGATGGTCATGCTCTTGCTGCATTTAAATTTTGCTTACATCTAGCTTGTATTGGCAGACCTCGATCTCTTGAACTTAAAGCTGAAGGTCTAAAAACAACCACATGCTGTTAAATAATTTAACCGTTGTTTCCTTATCTAAAGTCAAATTTAATATATCTTTAGTAAACATTGGATGTCTAATCAACGATAATTAAATCGTATAAACTCTATGAATTAGCAGCGTCTGAAACAGGGATCGGTCATGTATACAACATCAGAAAAAAACTGCAAAACAGAAAATGATATTAGCTAAGGCAGTTTTAGCTGCTGCTAAACAACTTGGTTTGACACAGGACCAGCTTGCTATCGTTCTCAATTTAGATTCAGTGGAAACTTTAAATTCGCTTGAGTTAGATCCCGATTCAAGTCAGGGAGAACTCGCAATTATTTTAATTCGTATTGCGATATCATTAGATGCTCTAACAGGTGGAGAGGCTAAATGGATGCAACATTTTATGAATGTCACCCAATAAATTGTTGAGTGGTATTCCAATAGAACAGATTCAGAACCCTCAAGGATTGGCCTCTGTTTTACAATTGGTTGAAGGCCTTCAGACTAAACTTTAAGATAAGCAAAGTATTACAGAAAAATTTGAAAATGATAGTCCTCTCCAATAATTCAAATGCGAGGTATAAGAATCCCCTCTTCTTTTCAAGATGTATAGTCAAACTACTTTATTATCCATACATTATTTTAAAAAAAATTAAAATAATTCATTAACTTATTTGTATCGGTTTTATAACAAATTGACTATATATGTCTGACCTAATTCCGTCAATAATACAGTCAGCAAAGCTGAATGGCCTAGATCCGTATGCCTATTTAAATGATGTGCTGAAAAGGCTGCCGACACATAAATGACCCAAATAGAAGAATTACTAACACACCGCTGGAAACCTGAACCGAATTAAAAAATAGCTATGGGGTTCAGCGGACGCTTACGTATTAGATTCCTTTAGATTTTAAATATCTAATTAGACTTCTTTAATCTAATAAGATCTAATCAGCCCAGTTAAGCACCTTCCTTACATCAAATGGTTTATTTATATAAATCCATTATTTTGTGTTTTAATATACATATATACACATAAGACCCAATATTATGGATTTAAATTTCAAAAAACCTGAAGAGATTGTTACTTTATTATGTGAAAGGCTTCGCAAAGAACGACTTTATCTGGAAATGACTCAGGCAGACGTCGCTACACGTGCTGGTATTAGTGTGAATACAGTATCTAATCTGGAAGCTGGTCGAAATGTTTCATTTGAAAATTTAGTACGCGTTGCCATGGTATTGGGCCGATTAAAAGAATTAGAGGAACTCTTCAAACCTCATTTAAACAGTGTAAATGACATTCTCCGCTATGAGAGCAATACGGCTCGCCAACGTATCAAAAGGAAATAAGTCCATGCTCAAAAAACTTAATGTTTACTACAATGGATGGGGTGAATATTGGCTTTGGGGTACACTGGTCTCCTCAACCGCAATCACAGGTCGGCCATTAATTGCCTTTGAATACAGTGCAGAAGCGATCAGTAAAGGTTTAGAACTTTCCTCTTACCTACTTCCATTAAAAGGTGACTCATTAAGAACGAACTTTCCTACACATCAAATGGGATTGCCAGGTCCTATATATGATGCCCTACCCGATGGTTGGGGCATGCTTCTTATGGATCGCTTATTTAAAAAAAATGGACTCAATCCAGCACGGATTGGGCCATTAGAACGACTCACGTATATTAATACACATGCAATGGGGGCATTATCCTTTGAACCTTCAGCACCTGAGTTAACATTAACTGAAAATATTCCACTGATTAAACTCGCTCAAGAAGTTAAGGAAGTTCTCAAAGGAGAAGGTGCAGAATTTTTACAGCATTTGTTAATTATGGGTGGATCGCCACAAGGTGCAAGGCCAAAAGCACTCGTCTATCGTGATCCTGTCACCAACGAATTCTCAACAGTTAGCTCACATCAACATGAAGCCTGGCTGATCAAATTTCCAGCTCAGCAAGAGCATCCTGAAGTTTGTGCAATTGAAGCTGTTTATGCAGAATGTTTACGTCATTGTGATATTGACACCCCTGATACTCAATATTTTACTCTTCCGAATGGATTAACCGCATTTGCATCAAAAAGATTTGACCGCTGCGATGGTATGCGTATCCCTATGCAAAGTTTAGCTGCCTTCACCGGAGCTGATTTTAAATCACCAGGGAGTTTAGACTACAGTAATTTTCTTCGCGCTGCACACTTTTGCACCAATGATGTTCGCGAAAAAGCAATTGCATTCAAGCGAGCTGTTTTTAATGTAGTCTTCAATAATCGAGATGATCATTGCAAAAACTTTTCATTTCTGATGTCCCAAAATGGGCAATGGAAACTCTCCCCTGCCTATGATGTTACTTTCTGTGAAGGGCCAGGTGGATATCATCAAATGGATATCATGGGTGAGGCACTGGATATTCCTCGACAAGCTCTTGTAAAACTTGGTACTCAGGAAGCGGAACTTTCTGCCCAAGAAGTCGATGAAATTATTGGCTCGATTTGTAAGGTTGCAATCCGATTCAGTGATATCGCTCATGATCTATTACCTGCACAAATTCAAGCAGAAACTCTCCAAATGATCCAAAATAGGATTGAGCATAATATTCATTTATTGAATTGAATATAAAACATTTTCATGAGGATTAAGAATCATTATATTAAATTATATATTGTTATTATTTCTCATGAAAATCAGCATCAAAATACAGGTGACTTTTATAGACTAAAATTTCCAATATGAAGTGACCAAAATACCCTTAAATGATCTAAATTGCTAAAAATTTCACCCCACTAAAAACTACACACAATCAATTAAATCATATACTTATAGTTAACATCATTTAATGTCATAAATCTCGGTGACCCTGCCAAGGTTGGTGAATTGAATGTTCATCTCGTCAATAAAAAAAGGTGCCTCATTGAGATAGAGACACCCGTGTTTTAGTTCGGTCAATCTATCTGACTAAACAACTGACTTTTCATTTAATCGGCGCATTCTCGGTTTATAGAGCACACGATAAGTCACGCTTAAAATTAAAATCCATAACGGACTAATGTATAAGGCTTTCAAGGTATCGGGCTCAAGCGCCAAAATCACTAAAGTAAACATCAAGAACGCGATCACGATATAAGACATGAACACCCCACCCGGCATTTTGAATGTTGATTGGGCATGTAATTCAGGACGTAACTTACGGTAGCGGATATAACACACCATAATCAGACTCCAGACGCTGATAAATAGAATCACGCATAAAGAGCTTGCTAAGGTAAATGCTTCAATCGTGTTTGGCACGAAGTACTGTAGTACCGCGCCCCCCATGATGAATACGCAAGAGAAGATTAAACCATTGGCTGGAACAGCGCTCTTTGATAACCGACCAAAAGCATTAGGCGCCTGACCATCTTTCGATAAACCAAATAACATCCGACTCGTTGAGAACACACCACTATTCATGGATGACATCACCGAAGATAACACCACAAGATTCATGATAATCGCAGAGGTGACAATCCCTGCATTTAAGAACAATTCAACAAAAGGACTTTTATCCGCACGAATATGATCCCAAGGTGTCACAGACATCACCACGAGTAAAGCCAAGACATAGAATAAAATAATACGAATCGGAATCGCATTAATCGCCTTGGGTAAGTTCTTGTGAGGATCTTTGGTTTCAGCGGCTGTTGTTCCGATTAACTCCACTCCAACAAACGCAAAAACTGCGATTTGGAATCCCGCTAAGAAGCCATCTAAACCTTTGGGGAACATCCCACCATGCGACCAAATATTACTAAATGAAGCAACGCTACCATGTGGTGCAACAAAGTGGCTGAAAATCATATAACCACCCACCACAATTAATCCCATAATTGCCAAAATTTTGATTAAAGCAAACCAAAATTCGACTTCACCAAACAATTTGACCGTAAGCAAATTCAACGCTAAGACAAATAAGACACAGCCCGCACTAATCATCGCCTGACCAATTGGCGTAAAGGTTGTGCCATCAGGCAACCAAAAGCCAAGATAATTAATCACAGCCGCTAAGTCAGCGATACCGACCAAAACCCAACCTAGCCAATAAGTCCAACCCAAGTAATAACCTGCCCATGGACCAATCAGATCATGTGCCATATCTACAAAAGATTTGTACTGTAAGTTAGCAAGTAATAACTCTCCTAATGCACGCATCAGGAAAAAGAACATCCCACCAATAATCATATAAATGAACAGAATAGATGGGCCTGCAAGGGAGATCGTTTTACCTGAACCCATAAAGAGTCCTGTACCAATCGCACCACCGATCGCAATCAATTGCAAATGGCGATTGGAAAGTTTTCGTTGTAAGTCTTGAGGTGCATCATCACCTGAAGACTGATTATGTATCACCGTCATAAAAAAGTTCCTTTTTACTACTTCCTAAAATGAATCGGTCGCTAATTTATGAGCTTAACCAGCTGTCCTTTATAAATGAACCATTCATTTTGACTGCAAGAAAATACATATTTGCCTTACTTTTATCTATGACAAATACGTTACTTTTCTTCTTTTTTAATCTCATTTAAACAAAAATAAAGCGATTCACTTTATTTTTGTGCTGCAATCACTGCAATTTCAATTAACCAATTTGGATTGACCAAATCAGCTTGAATCGTAGCGCGTGATGGCGCCACACAGTCTTTTAACCAATCCACATAAATCGCATTGACCTTAGGAAAATCCGCTAGGTCTTTGAGAAAAAGTTGAACCGAAAGTAAACGTGATTTATCGCTATTTGCGGAGGCTAACAATTGCTCGATCGTTGCCAATACATCACGCGTTTGTCCTTCGATATCTAAATCGGGGTTTTTAGGGACTTGTCCTGATAAATACACCACTTGATTAAAGACGGTGACAGCACTCATCACTTCGGTGCTATTGATTTTCTGGATCTCTGAATGTGACATGATGACTTCCTTAGTCTTGAGTGATAAATGGAACGCGTGCAGTTACGCCACACATGAGTTCATAGCCAACTGTGCCTGAGGCTGCTGCAACATCATCAATAGAGAGAATTTGTCCTGTTTTTGATGTTCCCCAAAGCACAACTTCACTGCCAATCTCAGCATTCGGTACTGGCGTTAAATAAACTGCCAACATATCCATGCTGACTCGTCCAATAGTTCGAGTACGAATTCCATTGACTAAAACAGGGGTGCCTGTAGGAGAAATACGCTGATAACCATCTGCATAACCACATGCCACAATACCAATGGTCATCGCATGCGCAGCGACAAAATTCGAGCCATAGCCCACACTTTCATTGGCATTTAACTGTTGGATTGCAATCAATTCACTACGCAAACTCATGGTCGGCGCAAGCCCCCAATCTTGAATACTATGCTGAGGATAATCGGGAGAGCTTCCATACAGCATGATGCCACCACGGACATAATCGGAGTGTAGTTGAGATGAATATCTGAGGATGGCAGCACTATTGCTCACCGATCTTTCCCCAGGTAAATCTTGAATGGTGCTTTCAAATTCTGTGAGTTGATAGTCCACGCCAGCTTGATCAAAACGCTCCCTATCCGCATCAGAGAAATGGGTCATATGGGTGATTTTAGCAACATGATTAAGGCGTTGCAGATGCTGCCAGACTTTGCGGTATTGTTGTGGCTTGAAACCTAATCGGTTCATACCACTGTTCATTTTTAAGAAAATATCAAACTGTGCGGGGTAAATATGCTGCTGTACCCATTCAACTTGTTGCTCATTGTGAATGGTAAAACTGAGCTGATACTGGACACAATCAAATAAATCTTGAGGAGAGAAAATCCCTTCGAGCAATAGAATAGGCCCTGTCCAACCGAGTGCACGTAGTCGTTTTGCTTCTTCAATATCAAGTAACGCAAAACCATCTGCTGTTTTAAACGATTCATAAACACGTTCAATACCATGTCCATAAGCATTGGCTTTGACTACAGCAAACACCTTGCTATCTGGAACATTTGCTCTCAAGACCTCAAGGTTTTGACGCAAAGCCTGAGTATGGATGACCGCAGTAATTGGGCGAGGCATAATAAACTTCCTTGTACGCTGTAATTATGCTGCGTGTGAATAGCGCTGAATGGACAAACCATCCGTACTAATATCTGTGCGATGATTCATCACCAGATCACTAATTAGTTTTCCTGAACCACATGCCATCGTCCAACCTAAAGTGCCATGTCCAGTATTCAAGAATAAATTCTTATACTGAGTCGCACCGATAATCGGGGTACTATCAGGTGTCATTGGACGTAAGCCCGTCCAGAACGAAGCTTGCTGTAAATCACCACCCGGGAATAAGTCTTGAGTCACCATTTCCAAAGTGGCACGGCGGTCTTCATTCAAGCCCAAGTTAAAGCCACTTAATTCCGCCATACCACCAACACGAATACGTTGATCAAAACGTGTAATCGCAACTTTGTAAGTTTCATCTAAAACGGTGGATTGTGGTGCAAGTGCAGGATCAACAATTGGAATTGTTAATGAATAGCCCTTCACTGGATATACAGGCAAATTGAGCGCCAATGGTTTGAGGAAGTCACGAGAATAACTACCAAAAGCAAGAACAAAACGGTCGGCTGTTAAAACTGCTCCATTGACCATGACGCCTTTGATTTCATCACCTTCAACAATTAAGTTTTCAACATTCTGATCAAACTTAAACTCCACACCCAAATCTTGTGCCAGTTTTGCCAAGGCATTGGTGAATAAATAACAATCACCTGTCTCATCATTTGGCAAATGTAAACCACCCACTAATTTATCGGTATGTGCTAAAGCAGGTTCTACACGTGCTAACTCTTGTGCATTAAGTAAATCGAAATCCACACCACATTCTTTGAGCACTTGAATATCACGTTGCACTGCCTCTAGTTGAGCGTCATTACGGAATACTTGCAACGTACCTCTAGAACGATTTTCGTAATTAATGCCGGTTTTTGTTCTTAGATCACGCAGACAGTCACGGCTATATTCCGCAACACGCATCATGCGCTCTTTGTTCACTGCATAGCTTTGTGGATTACAGTTTTTCAGCATTTGAGCCATCCACTGTAACTGCCACATACTGCCGTCAATATTAATGGCTAGTGGTGCATGATGTTGAAACATCCATTTAACTGCTTTAAAAGGAATTCCTGGCGCTGCCCACGGTGTCGAATATCCTGGGGAAATTTGCCCTGCATTACCAAAGCTAGTTTCCTTGGCAGGACCCGATTGACGATCAAGCACAGTCACTTGAGTACCTTGCTGTGCAAGGTAATAAGCACTTGCTACACCAATAACACCACTTCCTAAGACGATGACGCGCATAACAATCCCTCACGCACACTAGTTTATTTAACTAGTATATTTTTGCATCAATAGTTTTTTTCACTATTTTTAGGCTTATAATCTAGGTAATTTCATGTTTTCGTCATGAAAAAATTAAAATAAAAGGGAATAATCTATGCGTAAATTAGACCGTATTGATCGCCTGATTTTAGATATTCTGCAACGTGAAGGTCGGATTGCGATTAGTGAGCTGGCTTTACGTGTCAATTTGTCCACCACCCCGTGTTCAGAACGTGTTAAACGCTTAGAGCGCGAAGGGATCATCATGGGCTATTACGCACGGCTCAATCCTGCCCATGTTGACCGCAGTCTTTTGGTCTTTTTAGAAATTAAACTTTCAGCCAAATCTGGTGATGTTTTTGATCAAGTCGCACGTGACCTTGTTGATATTCCCGAAGTTTTGGAATGTCATTTGATCTCAGGAGAGTTTGATTATTTAGTCAAAGCAAGACTAAAAGAAATGAGTGCATACCGACGATTATTAGGTGATTTACTTAAAAAGCTGCCTGCTTCGGCATCTTCACATAGCTATGTCGTGATGGAAGAAGTCAAAGAAAGTCTTTATTTGGATGTGAGTAAATAAGATTAAATTGCATCCTACCAACGATTAAAAATGTTTCAGCCTGCAGATGCAGGCTGAATATATATGGTCACTCGTCTTCATCATCGTAGATATAGCTCATACAACCCCAACCGTCATATTCACCATCAAACTCTTGTGCAATACGTGTCATCCACTCTTCTAAGTCTGCAATATCATCGTGTTCAAGCATCATATTAATATGGATATTCAACACCCACATATCTGAGCCATCTGAGTGTAACTCTTCTTGATAAAGTGAGATCTTTTGTTCTTGGTGCAACAGATGGAGTGCACATTTTTCAACTTGCTCTTGTTTTTCAAACACAATCGAAAATTCAACTTCATGTGGTTCCGTGAGATCATTGCCATCTTCAACCATCTGCCACAAGACATTACCATTATCATTGTCTGGAAATTGTTCATAGTCGCGTGTCATATCAATATCCTTTGTTATGTTTTGATTTCATGATTGGCTATAGATTAACCTATTTTTATGTCAGTTTTTAGACGCAACAATTATATGATCATCAAAAAAGGATAGAAATTTTTAACTACTCGCATCCATCTCATCCAACAAAGGCTCAAAACATTATATGATTTTATAATCTATTATAGATCTTCAAATTTGGCTAGCCATACTATGCTTTTCTTTGAGAATGCTCTTGTGAGCATACTTTAAAAAGGAACTACCGACTCAAGCTCGATTGCAGATTGTTTTAATGGATGTTGGAAAGCAAGATAGGTGGCATGCAATGCCATACGTTTAAAATGGAATTTGGCAGGCTCAGGATGATAAAGTTTATCGCCCATAATGGGATGCCCAATATGCATCATATGTACACGAAGCTGATGTGAACGTCCTGTCACTGGTTCTAAACACACTCTACTTTGATCTGTTGTCACATCATACTCAATTGATTGGAATAGCGTTTTGGCAGGCTTTCCCAATTCAAAATGCACCATCTGACGAGGACGATTTTCCCAATCTGTCATCAAGGGCACTTCGACACTGCCGTCTTGCTGAATCTGTCCTTGTACAAGCGCCACATAATATTTTTTAACCGTTCGCGCTTGGAACATTTTGCTAATCGCAACTTCAGCATCTCTATGTTTTGCGAACATCAACAATCCTGATGTTGCCATATCTAAACGATGTGTAACTTTAGCAGAAGGATATTGTGCTAAAACGCGCAAATACGCACTATCTTGATGTTCAGGCAAACGCCCCATGACCGACAATAGCCCTGCTGGCTTATTAATCACCACTAAATCTTCATCCTCATAGATTATCTCAAGTGGATCTTGCGGCGGCAGATAAATAAAGTTGTCATTTAGGGGCATGAGCAGTAAAGGTTCTAAATAGAGCGGGGCAATTATAGCGAGTTCTCAGCCAAAAACGAATTTTGAGATGAAATACTAGATAGAGAACTTGTTTTATTGAAATGTTATTAAAGATGTCTAGAGTTAATGCCGTTGCCTGTTTTGATTATTATTGTTACGACATTAACTCGTATATTTTTATGATGCTGTTTTTATCGCTTTATTTAAACTGTCTTTATAAAGCTGCTCTAAAGTTGCAATGTCTCGATTTAAAAAAGTAATCAAATATTCTTTGGCACGACTCAACGTTAAGTAATTAAAAGAAATCGTGTCTTTGCTCTTACGTGTCACCAATCCGAATAAATCTTTTTTAGGAATAAACACAGGAATATCGCTTTCTAATTTAAATTCAAGCTGCTGTGTTTGTGAAAAGGCATCTATTGTGATGCGTAAGGTCTGTTCAGTGTAATCATCTCGTACAATAAAGCTGGTACTTACACCATCTAGCTGTAATTGACGAACCAATTGCTGACGCCATCCCATCTCATCGAAACGAGTAACGATCGTTTCTAAATCAAAAGCACCCAAATGATCAGCTTCATTTCGATTAGTTTGATGCGGATAACGTATTTTAAGATCGAATTCTTTCATTATTTTTATGACCTCTTCCAATATGATCAATTTTCTAGTTTCAATTATATCATTTTGTTTTTTATTATAAAAACAGGAGTTTATATTCAAAAAATAAATATTATAAGACCTGTTTCACACTTATATTTAAATTCATTGATCGGGTTTTTATTATTTATATCTGATTGGTCATATTCTGTTTATATTAAATTTTTTAGGGTATCAAGGGAAAACATGTTGTTTACTTCAACACCTATGACTTTGTAAGCCATAACCTTTGCCTATAGACTTTTGATCTATAGCGTCCTAAGCCGAATCGAGACCTTTTGGGTTTGTACACACTTGCTTTATAAGCATCGGTGCATGCTACTCTTTTCGATCCCCTTACGGAACTTTAATCGTTCCTCAACCCTTTAGACATAGTTTAGGCAGATCAGTTCGGGATTGTTTTCCTAAAAACTGGTATTTTTCGCCACTAATGAAATAATTTTGCATATCTCATCCAACAATCAGAATTATTTTCCATTTCAATAAAAAATAGCTGATTTACATTTCAATATATTCCAATTTAGATGTGTATTTTTTCATTTAAAACCTAAATTTATGCCCAGATCACCATAATGGCCGCCACAATTACCAGCCATAAACCTAAATGATCCGTCTTTGCCAACTTTTCTCTAAAGAAAAATACTGAGATCAGTAAGCTAAATAGAATTTCGATCTGACCCAGTGTTTTCACAATCGCCACAGTTTGCATACTCATGGCACTGAACCATCCCAAAGATGCTAAAAAACTGCAAATACTTACACGAAGGGTCAGACCAAGACGTTGCCACATGTTATACAACGTACTGCGACTAAAGATTCCCAAATACAGCAATAATGCAATGCACTGAAAACTAATCAAACTGCATAATACCCATCCTGCACGATGCAAAAATGGCAACATGCTCAGCTCTAAACTGGCTTCACGTACCAGAAGTGAAGTAATGGCAAAACATAAACCACTGCCTAAACCAATGATTAAAGTATTGAAGGAAAGTTGCGTACTATGTCGACCTTTACTCAATAAAAAAACTGCGATTGCCCCAATCAATACACCAACCCAGCCCAAAGTGGTCAACCGCTCGTGTAGAAAAACCACTGCAATCAAGGCTGCCAAAATCGCTTCGCTTTTAGCCAACCCGATACCAATCGCATAGTTCTTTTGTTGAAATAGTTTCACCATCAACGCTGTCGCAAAAATTTGGCTGATTCCTGCAATCACTACATAAAGCCAAAATGTATTGGAAAAATGGGCTTGAACAGTGACAGGTTGATGCAGATAAAGGAATGCTAAATAACTAAACGCAAAAATCGGAGAAAAAATAAATCGGGCCAATGTCGTACCATAAGCATCGACTGTGGTACTGAGCTGTTTTTGAAATGCGTTGCGCCATGCTTGCATAAACGCAGCCATGATCGTGAACAGAATCCAAGTAAATGCCATAAACGCCAACGCACCATCAAAATGTGTGTGTAATTTACTCGCTTCCTTATGATTTTTCGAGTGTTATTAACACGCTGACGGATTGATCTGATTTTTTCTCTTTTTATGTATCCAACGTGCGACCACAATCACGAGAATAATCACAAATACCGTAATCACAACAGGCATCACAAATGCCAAGATCGACAAGACAATTGAGCCAATCAACTCACCTGTTGCCACTACAAAATTACCCAGTCCACCAGTGGTTGCTGTTGAAACGCCACGTGCCGCTACGGTACTCATTTGCACCACACCTGCCGTTCCACCGCCCACGATCAGTGCGGCTGCCCACGTCGCAAACTGTGACATTTCTCCACTACTGACTGCCATCGTACTGAGTGTGCCTGCCACTACAGCAGCAGGTGTGGCAATGGTATCCAAGAGATTATCGACCCACGGCACATAGTAAGCTGCGATTTCACAGATCGTCGCAAATCCAAGTGCAGCGCATACAGATGGAATGGCTAACCATTCAAAGTCTTTGGCAGGTTCATACCAACCCAACAAAGTTGCAATGCTCATCACCAACAAGGGAACAAAGACACGAAAACCACAGGCTGCGCTTAATCCTACGCCGATACAAAGTCCTAATATTGTTTCCATCTGGGTTTTCCTTATTTTTGTCAGATATCGCTATCTTGTTATTTCATATTTTACAGTAACAAAAAAGCCCTATCGAGTGACAGGGCTTTCATCAAAACAGTGGGTAACTGTTTGGTGTTTGCGGCTTAGGCATTCTTACTGTTGAATTGATTGCCAAGGCATTTGGTACACGGAGGTAAACGATCAGTACCAATTTCTAAATAGGTGCGATGTCCGCATTGAACACAAAAATAGAAGCCAGTTCCAGGTTTTTCGCCAGCAGTAACCATCTTTGTTCTCCATAGATTTTAGAAATGGTTCATATACTATAGCGTGATAGTTTTGATTATTTATTGACCTTTCTGACGAGTGGTGATGGCATTTAGACAAATGAAAGCTTAATAGCTTTATTTGTATTCATTGTATTTTGCCGTATTTTTTTTACGGCAAAGTAATGTTACATTACCTCTAATCGTTTAATTAAAACAATGGTTAGTAAAATGCTTACTAAATTTACAGTTCAAAATTTTCGAAGATTTGAGAAAGCCATTACATTTGACTGGAAAGCCGCGAACTATGAATTTAATTCTGAATGTATTAAAAGCACCTATGTAAAAACTGCATTAGTTTATGGAAAAAATGGCACTGGTAAAACAAATCTTGCATGGGCAATTTTTGATATTGTTGCCCACATTACAGACAATAATAGTCGATTCTTGCCATCTAAAAATTATCTAAATGAAAACTCAGAACTAGATAATGCAACTTTTGAATATAGTTTTTTATTCGATAAAACAAAAATAGATTATTCTTATCAAAAAAACTCTGATGCTGAACTTATATCAGAGGTTTTAAAAATTGATGATATGGAATATATTAAATATAATATAGGCTCACCATTTAAATGTTTATTTAAAGGAACAGAACGTCTTAATAAAAATATAGATAAAGACAATAAAATTTCAGCTTTAAAATACATATACAATAACAGCAACTTAGATAAAAGAAACAATCAAAACAAGGCATTTTCTCAGTTTATGTCATTTATTAATGGAATGTTACTTTTTAGAACACTATTTGACTCATTAAGTTATGTTGGTTATAAAAATGGTTCAGACAATATATATAAAGATATTCTAAAAAAAGGAAATTTAAAAGATTTTGAAAAATTTTTAAATGACTGTGAAATTGAATGTCAACTAGAGGAAACTTTAAATGATGGCGAACCAACGATTGGATTTAAAATAAAAGACAAAACTATCCCTATCTATTTAATTGGATCAACAGGAACAAAAAGCCTTGCTCTTTTTTATTTCTGGTGGCAAGAAATAAAAGAAGGAAAAATATCATTATTATTTATTGATGAATTTGACTCTTCATATCATTTTAAATTATCACGTCAAATTGTAAAACGTCTAAAAGAAATTGATTGCCAAGTCGTGCTAACCACTCATAATACTACTCTTTTGGACAATGATTTGATCAGACCAGACTGTGGATTTATAATAAATGGAACAGAAATTACATCCCTTCACAATAGTACTAAAAAAGATATTCGATTAGCCCATAACATTGAAAAAATGTATCGTTCGGGAAGCTTCGAATGAGTAAAGGAACTATATTATACTTAGTTGAAGGGAAACAAGAACGTAGTATTAATGAACAAATTAGATCTCTTACTAGCCTTAACGATGAAGAGCTTTTACCTTCAGGTCCAACTATTGTTTATGGTACTTGTTTATATGGGTTATTTCAGAAAGTTGAAAATTATCTTTTGACAGGTGAAGACTTTCATTTATTTCATCTTCTAGATGATTTTAAAAAAAGAAATGAAAATAATGAAATATCTTTTGATGAAATAACCAAAGATGATATATCCGAAATATATTTAATTTTTGACTATGACCCTCATGTAGGTAATTATGATGAAGAAAAAATTAAAAGAATGTGTGAAATTTTCGATGATGAATTCACCATAGGAAAACTATTTATAAATTATCCTATGATTGAAGTGTTTAGACACTGTTATAAACTTGTAAGTTGTGGTCAACTCATCCAAGAATCACGTACTCCTTTACCGAGAAATGGATTAGGTAATTATAAAAGTTATGTGTCACAATTCGAGCCTACAATAATGCATATTAATTGTTATGAAACAATCAAAAATGTTTGTAGACAAACCATTTTAAAGTCAAATTATCTAGTGAATTCAACATATACTTATCCTTCAAATAAGGACTTAGTTAATCAAAAAACAATTTTAAATAAACAGCTTTCTTTTGAAGATAATTTTCATTTATTAAGTGGAATACCTCTATTAATTCATCATTATCATCGTGATGAATTTTTAACAGAATATTTATCAATGCAACAAGAACCTACTACTTAAAATTAGTAGTAGGTTCCTTAAAGCTATTTAAGCCACTTGACCTTCTAAGAAGTCTTGTGCAAAACGCTGTAATACACCGCCCGCTTCATATACAGACACTTCTTCTTCTGTATCTAAACGGCAAGTGACAGGCACTTCAACAATCTCTTCTTTACCATCCGCTGTGGCACGTTCAATCACTAAAGTCAAAGTCGAACGCGGTGCAATATTACCAATCACGCTATAAAGCTCGGTACCATCTAACTTCAACGTTTTACGGTTCACACCCGGTTTAAACTCAAGCGGTAACACGCCCATACCGACAAGGTTAGTACGGTGAATACGCTCAAAACCTTCAGCCACGATCGCTTCAACACCTGCAAGACGAACACCTTTCGCTGCCCAATCACGGCTTGAACCTTGACCATAATCCGCACCTGCAATGATGATCAACGGTTGCTTACGGTTCATGTAAGTTTCAATCGCTTCCCACATACGCATCACTTCGCCTTCAGGCTCTACACGCGCTTTTGAACCTTGTTTAATCGTGCCGTCTGAACGAACCACCATTTCATTAAACAATTTCGGGTTGGCAAATGTTGCACGTTGGGCGGTCAAATGGTCACCACGATGTGTCGCGTATGAGTTGAAGTCTTCTTCAGGTACGCCCATTTTGTGTAGGTATTCACCCGCAGCCGAATCCATCATGATCGCATTTGAAGGCGATAAATGGTCAGTCGTGATGTTATCACCCAAAATTGCAAGCGGACGCATGTTGGTCAACGTACGTGGTGCAGCCAACGCCCCTTCCCAATACGGCGGACGACGGATGTAAGTACTCATTGGACGCCAGTCGTAAAGTGGGCTTTCCGCTTGCTCAACTTCACCGAGGTCAAACATTGGAATGTAGACTTTACGGAATTGTTCAGGCTTCACAGCTTCTTTTACCAGTGCATCGATTTCAGCATCAGATGGCCAGATATCTTTCAGGTAAATTGGATTACCGTCTTTGTCATGACCTAACGCATCTTTTTCGATGTCAAAACGAATCGTACCCGCAATTGCATACGCCACAACTAATGGTGGAGATGCCAAGAATGCTTGTTTTGCATATGGATGGATACGACCATCGAAGTTGCGGTTACCCGAAAGTACCGCTGTCGCATATAAATCACGGTCAATAATTTCTTGCTGGATAGCTGGATCAAGCGCACCTGACATACCATTACACGTAGTACATGCATACGCCACGATACCAAAACCAAGTTTTTCTAGGTCTTTGAGTACACCAGCTTCTTCAAGATAAAGTGCAGCCGCTTTAGAACCTGGTGCAAATGATGATTTCACCCAAGGTTTACGTACTAAACCAAGTTCATTGGCTTTACGTGCCAATAGACCTGCTGCCACCGTGTTACGTGGGTTTGAGGTATTGGTACAAGACGTGATCGCAGCAATGATGATCGCGCCATCAGGCATTAAACCATCCGTACGGTTTTCAACAACGCCAGCAATACCTTTTTCTTTCAAATCAGCAGTAGATACACGTGCATGTGGGTTTGATGGACCTGCAATGTTACGAGTCACTGTTGAAAGATCGAAACGAAGTACACGTGGGTACTGCGCTTTGGTCATATCCGATGCCCAAAGACCGATTTCTTTTGCGTATTGCTCAACCAATGCCACTTGTGCATCTTCACGACCTGTCAGGCGTAAATAATCAATCGTGTTTTGGTCGATGTAGAACATCGCAGCCGTTGCACCGTATTCAGGTGTCATGTTCGAGATGGTTGCACGGTCACCAATCGACATGGTGTCTGCGCCTTCACCGAAGAACTCAAGGTATGCACCAACCACACGTTCTTTACGTAAGAATTCAGTGAGTGCCAATACGATATCAGTAGCTGTGATGCCTGCTTGACGCTGACCGACAAGCTCAACACCGATAATGTCTGGAAGACGCATCCAAGATGCACGACCCAACATCACGTTTTCAGCTTCTAAACCACCTACACCCACTGAGATCACACCAAGCGCATCCGTATGTGGTGTATGTGAGTCTGTACCTACACATGTGTCTGGGAACGCTAAACCATCACGATTTTGGATCACTGGAGACATTTTCTCCAAGTTGATCTGGTGCATGATGCCGTTACCCGCAGGGATTACGTCGACATTTTTAAATGCAGTTTTGGTCCACTCGATAAAGTGGAAACGGTCTTCGTTACGACGATCTTCTACTGCACGGTTTTTCTCAAACGCGTCAGGATCAAAGCCGCCATATTCCACTGCCAAAGAGTGATCCACGATCAACTGCGTTGGAACGACTGGGTTCACTTTAGAAGGATCGCCACCTTTGTCAGCAATCGCATCACGTAAACCAGCAAGGTCGACGAGTGCGGTTTGACCTAAGATGTCATGACAAACTACACGCGCAGGATACCAAGGAAAATCCATGTCCTGACGGCGTTCAATCAATTGCTTTAAATAATCAGTTAAGTTTTCTGCATCAGCTTTACGTACAAGCTGCTCTGCCAACACTTTAGATGTGTATGGCAAAGTTTCATATGCGCCTGGCTGAATATCTTCAACGGCTTGACGCACGTCATAATATTCGAGCTGGGTACCTGCCAGCGGTTTACGGTATTGATTTGTCATTAACCACGCTCCGCCAATGGTTTAAATTCTAAGTTTTCAGGGCCAGTATAGTTCGCGCTTGGGCGAATGATCTTGCCGTCTTGACGTTGTTCAATCACATGTGCTGACCAACCTGCTGTACGTGCAATCACGAATAATGGAGTGAACATTGCTGTTGGAACACCCATCAAGTGATAGCTCACCGCACTGAACCAATCGAGGTTCGGGAACATGTTCTTCACTTCTTTCATCACTGCTTCTAAACGTTCAGCAATGAGGTACATCTTGTTATTTTCTTGTGCTTCAGCAAGGTCATACGCGACTTTCTTGATCACTTCGTTACGTGGATCAGAGATGGTATAAACAGGGTGACCAAAGCCGATGATCACTTCTTTCTTCTCTACACGGCTACGGATGTCTGCTTCTGCTTCATCAGCGTTGTCATAACGTTGTTGAATCACGAATGCAACTTCGTTCGCACCACCATGTTTTGGACCACGCAACGCACCAATACCACCTGTAATTGCTGAGTACATGTCTGAACCTGTACCTGCAACAACACGTGAAGTAAATGTAGAAGCGTTGAATTCATGCTCAGCATACAGAATCAAAGACGTATGCATTGCTTGAATCCATTCTTCAGATGGCGCTTCGCCATGAAGTAAATGGAGGAAATGCGCAGCGATTGAGTCATCATTCGTTTCAACTTCGATACGACGACCGTTGTTGCTGAAGTGGTACCAATACAACAACATTGAACCCAAGCTTGCCATCAATTTATCAGCGATGTCTTTTGCACCTGCTTCATTGTGGTCTTCATGTTCAGGCGTTAAACAACCTAAAACTGACACACCTGTACGCATCACGTCCATAGGGTGTGCAGATGGTGGTAACTGTTCAAGTGCCGTTTTCAATGCGGCTGGTAAGCCACGAAGTGCTTTCAGTTTTGCTTTATAGGCTTTCAACTCAGCTTTGTTTGGCAGTTTGCCATGTACAAGCAAATGTGCAACTTCTTCAAATTCGCTACCCACTGCAAGGTCAAGAATATCGTAACCACGATAGTGCAAGTCATTACCACTACGACCTACGGTACAAAGTGCAGTGTTACCTGCAACTTGACCACTTAACGCAACTGATTTTTTTGGCTTGAAGCCTGTTGGAGTTTCATTACTGCTCATAAGATTGTCCTTTTTTATATCTTTGGGGTAAAACTTATAAAGTTCTTAATCTCCCTAAATCCCTCTTTCCAAAGAGGGGTTAGGGGAGATTTTTTGACTTATTTATTCTTTGCGAAAGTTCCATCTAGGTATTGTTCAAATGCATGGTAGTTAATGCGTTCATACAATTCTTGACGGGTTTGCATGGTGTCAACAACGTTCTTCTGTGTGCCTTCTTGACGCAAAGTCACATACACATTTTCCGCTGCTTTGTTCATCGCACGGAATGCAGAAAGTGGATACAACGCAATGCTTACATCCGCAGAAGCCAATTCTTCAGTCGTGAATAATGGTGTAGAACCAAATTCAGTAATGTTTGCTAATACTGGAACTTTAGTCAGGTCAGCAAATTGCTTGTACATCGCCAATTCAGTGATCGCTTCAGGGAACAACATATCCGCACCTGCTTCGATATACGCACCTGCACGGTCAATTGCTGCTTGTAAGCCTTCAACTGCAAGTGCATCAGTACGCGCCATAATCACAAAGCTTTCATCGGTACGAGCATCAACCGCAGCTTTAATACGATCAACCATTTCTTGTTGGGTCACGATTGCTTTGTTCGGACGGTGACCACAACGCTTTGCACCCACTTGGTCTTCGATGTGCATTGCTGCTGCACCGAACTTAATCATTGATTTAGTGGTACGTGCAATGTTGAATGCTGAAGCACCAAAACCTGTATCCACATCAACCAATAATGGTAAATCACAGACATCAGTAATACGGCGTACATCAGTCAATACATCGTCAAGATTACTAATCCCTAAATCAGGTAAACCTAACGAACCTGCGGCAACACCACCACCTGACAAATAAATTGCTTTATAGCCTGCACGTTTTGCTAACAATGCATGATTGGCGTTAATCGCACCAACCACTTGTAATGGTTTTTCATTTGCGACCGCGTCGCGGAATAGCTGACCAGCAGATTTAGCCATGTTGATGTTCTCCTTGGGTTTGCAGCAATGTTTGCTCAACAATTTTGTAAGATGCATTGATGTGACGGTGCATCAGCATTTCGGCAAGTTCACCGTCACCTTCTGCGATCGCATCTAAAATGCGGATATGTTCGTCCCAAGCTTTGCTCGGTCGATTTGGGGTATTTGAAAACTGAATTCGGTACATACGGATGAGGTGATACAGCTCATCACATAACATTTTTTCTAAGGTTTTATTGCCACTGCTTTTGATAATGCAGTAATGGAAATCGTCTTGACCTTCTTGTAGGTAATAACCCTTACCTGCCTTAAAATTTTCATCTTCAGCATGCATTCGCAACACATCACGCAATGCCAAAATTTGTTTTTTATCAATGTGCTGTGCAGCCAGCTTACAAGCTAAGCCTTCAAGTGAAGCACGAATTTGGTAAAGTTCTTTAAATTGTTGTAGAGAAAGAGAAACAACTCGCGCACCAACATGTGCCGTACGCTCAACCAATCGCTGCCCTTCGAGACGATGAATCGCCTCGCGCAATGGACCACGACTAATCCCGTAAATACGCGCTAACTCAGGCTCAGAAATTTTACTGCCCGCAGGAATTTGTCCTAATACGATTGCTGATTGAATTTGCTTAAATACATGTTCCGTCAGGGTAATACTCTGACTTGTGCTGATGGCTTGAGGAACAAGGGTATCTTGCATATTGTCGACAATCTCTACAGTTTTGATGATTTTATAACGAGATATAATAAAAAATGCAATAGGATTGTCGACAATAAAATAGACTTGTGCAGTCAGTCAGACATTCTATCCATTCTGATTAGAATCATTCAAAACCGTCATAAAAATCATAATAATTATAAATAAAACAAATACTTATGATTTTTACACAATTAGTCTATGCTCAATTTTGTATATCTTTGGACTCATTAATATTGCTTATGCTACGACTATGGTATGACAGCTTGATTGTAGACAATCTTTATAATCGAGCACTTTGCTACAAATTTTTGTAAGTAAATAATAGGGTCTGTTGATATTTCAGCCATGCATTGCGTTATCGGCTAAAACAACATAAACAAGGCATGAAACGCAGGCAATGGCCTTCCCTTGTCAAGTTTCATAACGCAGTTTAGGGAGGTTTTAGCCATAACCCTGCGGGACAGGAACATTTTTTGCCGTTACTATGTTATGTTTCGCTCATTTAGAATAACTAAATTTCGCTAAACATGCCTTGTACCGTCTAAAAAATGCCCTCTGTCGCAAGCATCTGTGAAATGTCAACAGACCCTACACTAGAAATGTAAATAACAGCGTGCTTCATCATCGCTTTATTGGTACATTATTGGGCATCTGGAGCAGCGCTCCACAAGACACATCCATGCACCTTGTTGAATAAAAGGACATTGTTAATGTTTCAACATATCCCACCTTATGCAGGCGACCCAATTCTCTCTTTAATGGAACAGTTCAACGCTGATCCACGCGCTGAAAAGGTTAATTTAAGTATTGGTTTGTACTACAACGAAGACAGTATCGTTCCACAGCTCGAAACTATTATCGAAGCTCAAAAACGTATTGCACCTAAAAATACTCAAACCAAACTTTATCTACCAATGGAAGGTTTTAAACCTTACCGTGATGCGATTCAAGCGTTATTGTTTGGTGCAAATAGCCCTGCAATTCAACAAGGTCGTGTTGCTACCATCCAAACGCTTGGTGGTTCAGGTGCATTAAAAGTTGGTGCAGATTTCTTAAAAACTTATTTCCCAAATTCAGAAGTGTGGGTGAGCCAACCAACGTGGGATAACCATGTTGCGATTTTCAACGGTGCTGGCATCAAGAGCAACTACTATCCATATTTCGATGCTGAAACACGTGGCGTTGATTTTGATGGCATGTTGTCAACATTAAAAACTTTGCCAGAGCAAAGCATCGTATTGTTACACCCTTGCTGCCACAACCCGACAGGTGCGGATCTAAATCCAGCACAGTGGGATCAAGTGATTGCGGTATTAAAAGAGCGTAACTTGATTCCATTCCTTGATATCGCTTATCAAGGCTTTGGCGATAGCATGGAACAAGATGCTTATGCGATTCGTGCTTTAGACCAAGCTGGTTTAAACTTCATCGTTAGCAACTCGTTCTCTAAAATCTTCTCACTTTATGGTGAGCGTGTTGGTGGCTTAACTTTCGTATGTGACGATGCTGAAGCAGCCAAATGCACATTCGGTCAGTTAAAAGCAACGGTACGTCGTATCTACTCAAGCCCACCAACAACGGGTGCATGGTTGGTTGATCAAGTATTAAATGACGCTGATCTAAATCAACAATGGCAAGGCGAAGTTAAAGAGATGCGCGAACGTATTATCAAAATGCGTAGCATCTTGAAAGATGAATTGACCAAAGCACTTCCTGACCGTGACTTTAGCTACCTTGTGAATCAAAAAGGGATGTTCAGCTACACAGGTTTGACAGGCGAGCAAGTCGACACCTTACGTGAAGAATATGCAATTTATCTGGTACGTAGTGGTCGTATCTGCGTTGCAGGTTTAAATATGAATAATATTTATAAAGTTGCAAAAGCCATGGCTGAAGTTCTAGCTAAATCATCTTAAAATCTCCTTGCGGAGCTATAATCACTCCTCATCTCCCTTTTAAAAGGGAGACTTTATGGATCAAAAATGGTTGTTTCACGTGAAACAACCATTTTTATTTTTACAAAACCAGCTTCATTAAAACTAAAATTTATCCGACAACTAGAGCCAAGAATCAATGTACTAAATGATTAAATCTGTATCATTCAATGTTCAATCCAGCTCAGTCTTTGTATACTGCAACACATGAATAAACAACAAACAGCACCTTTAAATATGACTCAACTGACCTGCTTTAAAGCCTACGATATTCGCGGAAAACTAGGCATTGAACTCAATGAAGACATCGCCTATAAAATTGGTCGTGCCTACGGACAAATCTATCAACCTAAAAAAGTGGTGATTGGTTGTGATATCCGTTTGAGTAGCGAAGGTTTAAAACAAGCAACCATTCGAGGTCTCAATGATGCGGGTGTCAATGTTCTAGATTTAGGCATGACCGGCACTGAAGAAGTCTATTTCGGCGCTTTTCATCTTGATGTTCAAGGTGGGATAGAGGTAACCGCAAGCCACAATCCAATGGACTATAACGGCATGAAATTGGTTCGTGAAAATGCACGTCCAATCAGTGCTGATACAGGCTTAAAAGACATCCAAGCACTCGCTGAATCAGGTACTTTTACCGAAGTTGAGCAAAAAGGTACAACTGAAAACTATAATATTTTGCCAGAGTTTGTTGATCACCTATTAACCTACATCGATCCTCAGAAAATTAAACCACTCAAACTGGTGGTAAATGCAGGTAATGGTGCAGCAGGCCATGTCATTGATGCAATTGAGCAGAAATTCCAACAACTGAATATTCCTGTTGAATTTATTAAAATTCATCATGAAGCCGATGGAACTTTCCCTAATGGAATTCCGAATCCGATCTTAATTGAAAACCGTGACAGTACCCGTGATGCTGTGCTTGCGCACCATGCAGATATGGGTATCGCATGGGATGGTGACTTTGACCGTTGCTTCCTATTCGATGAGAAAGGTCAATTCATCGAAGGCTACTACATCGTTGGTTTATTGGCACAAGCATTCTTAATCAAACAATCTGGCGAAAAAATTGTGCATGATCCACGCCTAGTTTGGAATACCTTTGATATCGTAGAGCAATACCAAGGTATCGCAGTTCAATCAAAATCTGGACATGCTTTTATTAAAGATGTGATGCGTGAACATAATGCTGTTTACGGTGGGGAAATGAGTGCACATCATTATTTCCGTGACTTTGCTTATTGTGATAGCGGTATGATTCCTTGGTTACTCACCATTGCTCTACTCTCAGAAACAGAACAATCACTCTCGACACTCGTTGAAAATATGATTGCCAAATTCCCTTGTAGCGGCGAAATCAATTTTAAAGTAGCAGATACACAAGCAACGGTACAAAAGATTTTTGATCATTATGCAGACCAAAATCCATTAGTAGACCGTACCGATGGTGTGAGTCTTGATTTTGGTGCGTGGCGTTTGAATGTCCGCGCATCGAATACAGAACCATTACTGCGCTTAAATATTGAAAGCCGTGCTGATAAAAATCCGCAACCTATGCAAAATTATGTGGATGAGTTAACTGGATTGATTCAATCCTAAGCTATAAAAACAGCCGAGCTATATTTACGCTTTAGTTGTAAATATAGCTCGGCTCAACGTTTTACTATTCTTTTTGATTCAACAATATTCTTAATAAACCTTGTGTTGATGCATCAAATTTAGAGAGATCATCCTGTTCACGGTTCAAAATCGGTAACAGCTGATTGGCAATTTCTTTGCCTTTTTCAACCCCCCATTGATCAAAAGGGTTAATATTCCACAACACCGACTGCACAAAAACCTTATGTTCATACATCGCAATCAGCATCCCTAAGCTATAAGGATTCAGCTCTTTGAGTAAAATAGTGGAGCTAGGTTGATTGCCTTCATATTGTTTATAGGTTGGTAAATCTTCTAGCTCATCTGCTGCCAAGGCTTGATTCCCAAAGGCCAACAGGCGCGACTGTGCCAAACAGTTGGATAAAGCCAAATGATGCTGCTCAGCCAAGGCCTCTGCACTTTCAGCATAGGTAAACTGATTGGCATTATAGCGTTTCACAGGGGCAATAAAGTCACAACTGACGGAGTGCGTGCCTTGATGCAGCAATTGATAAAAGGCATGCTGTGCATTGGGTCCAACTTCACCCCACACAATTGGGCAAGTGGCTGAACTGACCTTTTCTCCATTGCGTTGAATCGATTTCCCATTAGATTCCATTTCAAGCTGCTGCAAATAAGCTGCAAAATATTTGAGACGGCCATCATACGGTAAAACTGCATGGGTCTGGATATCCAGAAAATTGTTATTCCACACGCCTAATAGCCCCATCAAAACAGGAATATTCTGCTGAAATGGTGCGGATTGAAAATGCTGGTCTATCGCATAAGCACCTGCTAACAGTTGCTTAAATCCGTCAACACCAATGGTCAGGGCAATTGGTAAACCAATACATGACCACAAGGAATAACGCCCCCCAACCCAATCCCAGAGCAACAGCTGTTTATCAGCAGCAATGCCCCACTCTGTCATCTTGTCAGGCTTAGTCGAAACCCCGATAAAATGATTTTGCAGAATCTTCTCATTTTGCCCCAATGCCTTTTCTAACCATTGACGCACGGTTTGTGCATTGGAAAGTGTATCAATAGTGCCAAATGATTTTGACGAGATAATAAATAAGGTTGTTTCAGGGCGGAGTTGATGCAGTAACTCAGATAACTGACTACCATCCATAGTCGAAACAAAATGTACATTCAAAGGTTTTGTAGTTGCGACCTTAAAGTCAGACAGCGCATGGGTCATCATGAGTGGGCCGAGATCAGATCCCCCAACCCCAATATTCACCACATCTTGAATCACCTCACCCGTCGCACCGCGATACTGCCCAGCATGGATTTTATCCACTAAAGCATACATTCGCTCCAACTGTTGCTGTACCAGTTGATTGACTTCGGAAAAGTCTGGACTCGATTGTGGTAAACGTAAAGCCCAATGCATTGCTGCACGATGTTCTGTATAGTTAATCTGCTCAGATGAAAACAGTGTTTTGATCCACCGTTTTAAATCTTGTGCCTGCGCTAAATCCACTAAGCTATTTAAAATCGTTTGATCAATACGATGCTTACTAAAGTCCAAAACAATTTGGTCATACTCAACCGAAAAACGTTTAAAGCGTGCAGAATCTGCTGCAAATAATGTATTTAGATGAACCTCTTTAAATTGCTGTTGTAAAGATATCAGGTGCTCCACGACGGAAGCCTGCTCTTTTACAGCAAAAGGCTGAATCTGCTCGATCATCTTTAACGTCCCACACCCATATATGCAAAACCTTGTGCTTTGACATAGTCAGGATCATAAATATTGCGACCATCCAAAATTAAAGGATGCCTCATCAACTGTTCAAGCTGCTTAAATTCTGGACTCCAGTATTGTTTCCAAGCCGTAAGTACACAAAGACCATGCACATTTTTTACCGCATCATACTGATTTTCACAAAGAATCAGATCGTCACGTTGACCATACATTAGCTTTATTTCATCTAAAGCTTGAGGATCATGAAGATGAACCGTTACCCCTTGCGCCCAGAGCGCTGCAAACATTTGGTGAATAGGTGATTGCTGAATACTTGAGGTATTTTCTTTAAAAGAAGCACCCCAAATTGCAACAGATTTGCCCTGTAAATCCCCATGATAATAGTTCCAAAACTTACGGAACAAGATTTCTTTTTGTTGCTCATTAATTTGCCACACTTGTGCAAGCAATTGGCTTTTCACGCCTGTATTTGCAACTGTATTAGAGAGTGTCAGAATATCATGAGAAAAATTTTCACCGCCAAAACCAGCACCAGGGGCTAAGTAAGCTGAACCAATACGGTTATCCGCTGCCATACCCTGACGTACTGATGCAATATCAATCCCAAGTTTCTCAGCAACCACAGCCAAATCATTGATATAACTGATCCGTGTTGCCAACATGCCTGAGATACTAAGTTTGGTAAACTCAGCATCTAGAATCGGCATAAATAGATATTGCTGTGCCAAAGGGAAAAAAGGACGAAGTAATTCTTTGACTTTGGTCTGAACATTAGCTTGAGTACAGCCCACGATCAACTGCTTAGCTTGGGTCAGACTCTGTAACGCATTTCCCTCTTGGATAGTATCTGGTAAATAGACCCAATCATCTTCAGAAAGGATTTGTTGAAAATGCTCAGTCCCATGTAAGCCAAAGGTGGATGCATTGATCATCAGTTTAGGATGAATAATCGGACGCTGTTTGAGTGATGCTAACAGTTGAAAAACTTGTTGTTCTTGAGTTTGATTAAAACTAAATAAGTAGGCATCAATGTCTAAAGGAATACCATCCAGATCACGATAAATCAAAAATCCACTACTGAGTTGTTTTTCAAGTAAGCGACTGACATTTTCATCATGAAAAGAATATTGCTGACCACGTTCATTTGGGTTGAGGTAGGAACACCAATATACAAAATGCCCAGATTCAGACAATAATGCAGACATCACGCCTGCATATAATGTATTGCCAAAGATTGCAACTTTCATAACTACACGCCCTAAAACTATAGGGCTAATTCTTGGATTAAGCCCTTAAACTCTGCGCCCAATTTTGGATGCTCGATACCATAGTGTAATACAGCTTTTAAATATCCAAGCTTACTACCACAATCAAAGGTTTGTCCCTTCATACGGTAGGCTTCCACAGTTTCTGATCGCTGCAAGCTTGCAATTGCATCAGTGAGTTGTATTTCATTACCCGCCCCCTTAGGCGTATCTTGCAATAATTGCATGATTTTAGCTGGCAAAATATAACGCCCAACTACGGATAAATTTGAAGGTGCTGTACCAACTGCTGGTTTTTCTACAATACCTTTCATGATGATGCTTTCACCTTCATTCGGTGATTGTTCAACATCTACTATGCCATATTGATCCACTAAATGATCAGACACTGCTTCAACCATAATTTGTGCTGCTTGCGACTGTTCAAAACGCTGAATCATGAGTGACAAATCATTATCACAGCTTTGATTCTTGACCAGTACATCAGGCAATAACACCGCAAAGGCTTCATCGCCCACGATATCTTTCGCACACAATACCGCATGACCTAGTCCTAGGGGTTGTGGTTGGCGTACACTAACCACACTGACATGCTTCGGTAAAATATCGGTAATTTCTTTCAGTAGATCAAATTTCTTTTTTTGCTCTAAGGTTGTTTCTAACTCGAAATTACGATCAAAATAGTTTTCTATTGAAGCTTTTGAGGAATGAGTGACCAAAATAATTTGTTCTATACCCGCCTCAACTGCCTCACGTACCACATACTCAATTGCGGGACGATCGACTACCGTCACCATTTCCTTTGGAATGGATTTACTTGCTGGTAAAAAACGGGTGCCTAAACCTGCGACGGGTAAAATTGCTTTTTTGATCATACAATACTCTCTTAATTAACTCGTACTTCGCCGCTACGTTTATAACCATCAACATAATATTCTAACTGACTTAAAGCCCAATCTACATCATGTTCCACTGCAGTCATTTGATTGATTCGACTGAATACCGATTGAATCTCTTGTAACGGATAATGCTTTTCAAAAGAACGTAAAATACGAGTATGCTCGGTATAACCTGTGTTATCTTGATCAATGAGTAGTTCCTCGTAAAGTTTTTCTCCCGGACGTAAACCACTATAAGCGATTTCAATATCACCATCCGTTGTATTTGCTTCTCGAACTTTTAAACCACTTAAAGCGATCATTTGTCGTGCTAAATCCTGAATTCGAACAGGTTCGCCCATATCGAGTAAGAACACATCACCACCTGAACCTAATGCCCCAGCCTGAATGACTAACTGAGAAGCTTCAGGAATCGTCATAAAATAACGTGTTACATCAGGATGAGTCACCGTAATTGGGCCACCTTTTGCAATCTGCTGTCTAAATAAAGGTACAACCGAACCAGAAGAACCTAATACATTTCCGAAACGCACAATGCTAATCTGAGTATTTGGTTTCGTCTCAGCCACGGCTTGACAATACAATTCCGCCATCCGTTTCGATGCACCCATGACATTCGTCGGTCTAACTGCTTTATCCGTTGAAATCAATACAAAGGTTTCCACGCCTTTTTTTACAGCGGCATTTAAACTATTTGCGGTTCCAATTGCATTATTTTTTAATCCAGCAATTGGATTACACTCAACCAATGGAACATGTTTATAAGCGGCGGCATGATAGACTGTCTGCACATGATATTGTTCGATGATACGTTCTAATTTTTGTTGATCTTGTACAGTCCCTAAAATGGGAACAATGTCGCAACTCGCAGTTTGCCTTAACTCTTTATCAATATCATATAATGCAAACTCAGTTAATTCATATAAAACCAGCATTTTAGGTTGATTTTTTATGATTTGTCGACAAAGCTCTGAACCAATCGATCCGCCAGCACCTGTCACCATAACAATTTTATTTTGAATATTTTTAGCCAATAAATGGGCAATAGGTGGAACAGGATCTCGTCCTAAAAGGTCAATAATATCAACCTCACGGATATCTGAAACTCGAATATCACCATCAACAAGTTTAGTGAGCCCTGGCAGTTCTGTGACTTTCACAAACGCTGGTTCTAATTGTTGAATAATTTCACTTTTTCGTACACGCCCCACAGAAGGTAAAGCAAGTAAGATTTCATCTATCTTATATTTTTTAAAATTCCGCAGTGCTTTCGCAGTAGAATAAACTTTTAAGCCACCTACAATTTGATCTTGTAATGAAACTTTATCATCAATAAAGAAAACGGGTGTATGGTCATCTGAGCGATGTAAAGCTGCTGCGATTTGCTGACCAGCATCACCTGCACCATAGATTACTACCCTTTTACAACCACCATGAGTGTGTAAGGTTGCTTTCACAATAAAACGAATAAATGCTCGACTACACCATATCCATGCAAACATCATAAAGCCGAACATAAATGGAATCGACATCGGGATATATGCATGACTAAATGCATTAAATCCATACAGTATTATCATCATACTGCATACAGCAAATGCCAGTTTGATGATAAAGACTTCATCAAATGTTCGAACAATAAAATGATAAACGCCTGTCAACAATAAGCTAATAATTGAAAGAAATGTGATTAAAATTACACCGTGGTTAAGTCCAGGTACAACTTCTGCTCCTAAATCAAATAGGCGAATGACATAACACAACCATAAAATCACAGGAAATGCGAATAAGTCTAAAAATACCAATAGAGCCTGTTTTGCTAGCCTTGGTGCTGATGCAAGCTGATAAATAATCTTTTTCACAATAATCTTCTAATTATCCCACTAAGCATGCGCACGTTATACGCAATTCTTCCACAAGCTGAAATGACGATCTTGGGTTAATAATACAACGATAATGCAAAAAGCTAATTTATGATTAACTGCTTTAAACTTTATCGCCTATTCTCTCATCACTGATCTAAAACTTTCTTCAGTTTTTCAATCACATCAACAGTTTTATTAATATTATCTTCGCTCAGTGTTGGATGTACTAAAAACATAAGACTAGTTTCACCAAGCTGCTGAGCATTTTTCAAACGTTCTTTCGGTCGCCAATTCGTATTATCAAAAGCATGCTCTAAATACACTTCAGAACATGAACCACTATAACATGGTACGCCTTCTGCATTGATAAATTGCATGATCCGATCACGAGACCAACCACTTGGTAACGCATTTATATTAACTTGCACATAACATTTATATTGTGCATGTAAATAATCATCTGTTGGTCGATTTACAGTAAAATAATTAGAATGATCAAATGCTTTTAAGATTTTATCTGCATTTTCTATCCTATTTTTCGTCCAATCTGGCATATAAGTGAGTTGAATGCGACCAATAACAGCTTGCATTTCCATCATACGCCAGTTTGTTCCAAAAGAATCGTGTAACCAACGAAATCCTGGTGGATGTTGTTTATTGTAGACACTATCGTAGCTTTTGCCATGATCTTTATAAGACCACATTTTTTTCCACAGGCTCTCATCATTAGTGGTAACCATTCCACCTTCGCCACCCGTAGTCATAATTTTATCTTGGCAAAATGACCACGCAGCAATGTGACCGATAGAACCCGCAGGCTTACCTTTATATTTGGCACCATGCGCTTGAGCACAATCTTCTATGACATATAAACCCTTTTCAGCTGCTAACTGCATAATTGGATCCATATCACACATCCAGCCAGCCAAATGAACACAAATGATTGCTTTCGTATTTGGTGTTAATACAGCCTCTATTGTTCTTCTTGAAATATTTTGTGAATCTAACTCAACATCAGCAAAAATTGGATTCGCTCCAGCTGTAACAATCGAACTTGCTGAAGCTAAGAAAGTACGTGAAGTTACAATCACATCATCACCAGCACCAATTTGTAATGCTTTCAATGCAACATCAAGTGCAACAGTCCCATTTGCTAGAGCAACGGCATATTTTGTACCAGAAAACGATGCAAATTCCTTTTCAAATTCACGGCATTCTTGCCCTGTCCAATAATTTACTTTATTCGAAAGCAATATATTTTTAACTGCTTCTGCTTCTTTGTCTGTAAAGCTTGGCCATGGTTCAAATGCTGTGTTTAACATACTCTCATCCCTTTATATTGCTGATAAAATCTATTTTTTCTCTAAAATTCGTGCAGGATTTCCAACCACTGTGACACCAGCAGGAACACTTTTTGTAACAACAGCTCCCATACCTATCACCGCACCTTTTCCAATTACTAAAGGCTTGTCCGGTGTACCTTGCTTAATTATTGCACCAGTACCGATATAAGCATGGTCTTCAATATGAATGTTGCCATTGCATTTAACACCTGGTGCAAAAGTCACATAGTCGCCAATCACACAGTCATGAGCAACATAGCTATAAATATTGGCATGGAAAAATTTTCCAATTTTAATATTTGAAGTCAGACAGGTAAATGGACAAAGTAAACCACCTTCACCAATTTCAACCTCATCCAACACAACCGTATTTGATGCTTGAATCGATAAGTGTTGGATATTATCTTGGTTCAACTGAGTAACTAATTTTTCACGGACACTGCTATTCGCAATTGCGATTGTAACAAGCTTATTTGATACTGGCTGTTTAATAAAGTCTGAATAGTTTAATACATTATAACCATTCAAAAAGCTGCCTGCTTGTCCATCATCAATAAATACAAACTGATGTTTATTTAATGTTGGAAATTTTTCACGAACTAATGGCATAACCTCTTTACCAAAACCACTCGCACCATATACACCGATTAGCATTGTCATTAACTTACTCCTTCTCACCTGAACCTGTGAATTTGCTCATTGTTGCTTCACCAGCTTCATTAATATCATCCTTAGCAATCACCTTTTTGACGGTTTTAAGCATAATTTTGAAGTCTAACCAAACTGATTGATTTTCTACATACCAAGTATCAAGTTTGAATTTCTCATCCCAGCCAATAGCATTACGACCATTGACTTGTGCATGACCAGTCATACCAGGACGAACGTTATGTCGTTTCGCTTGTTCAGTATTATAAAGTGGTAAATATTCCATGAGTAATGGACGAGGCCCTACAATACTCATATCACCTTTGATGACATTCCATAACTCAGGCATTTCATCCAGACTTGTTGAACGTAACATTTTTCCAAAAGGGGTTAAACGTTCGTGATCAGGTAATGGATTCCCTTGTATATCCACTGCATCTTTCATCGTCCTAAATTTAATCATTTCAAAAGGTATTCCATTTAACCCTGGACGTACCTGACGGAAAAGAACTGGGGAGCCTAGATTTTTTTTCACTTTATAAGCTACAAAAATATATAAAGGAGATAGAATTACCAATGCAATTGATGCAATCACAATATCAAGTAAACGTTTAAGCATCTTTCACCCTTTTGAAAATTTCAATAAATTGTTGTGTACCATAACTTAAAGATAATTTTTCATCATAAAACTGCTTAGCATTCAAACCTAATTGATGTTGTCCATCAGTAGGTAAATGATATATTTCCAGAATAGCAGTTTTAATATTATCAACATCCTCAGATCTTGCTATACGACCACATTGAGCTTCTTGTACAAGATCTGCTGCATCTCCAGATACAGCCATTAATAGTGGCTTGCCTATTGCCATATAGGCTTGTGTTTTAGATGGTACTGTAATTTCAAAAAGTGGATCCCGCTTAAGATGAACCAATAGCACATCTGCATAATCCAAGACACCACCAACTTCAGACATTGGCAATCGAGGAATGAAAACTATATTTTCAATACTTTCATGAATTACCCTTTGTTTAAGTCGATCGGTTTCAGTTCCCGCACCCACAAAAACAAATTGTATTGTTGATTCTAATTTTAATTCTTTTGCAACATCCAAAATCGTATCTAATGATTGGGCTTTACCCATATTGCCAGCGAATATAATATTGAAACGATCCTTCAATAAATTCTGATAATCAACTTTGATTGGTTCTGCTTGTGTTAAACTGTTTTCATCACACCAATTGTAAATTACACTGACTTTATCTTCTGATACGCCTCTTTCAATTAATAACTTTTTAAATCCAGGGCATAAAACCACAATATGGTCAACATAAGAGTAAACTAACTGGCATACGTGACCTACAATATTCAATATTTTCTGATTGTTGAGCATTCCCGTTGCTTTAAGCGTATCAGGCCACATATCCTGAATATCATATACAATAGGGATTCTTCTAAATAATTTAATGAAAATTGCAGCTAAACCAACTGTTAACGGCGGATGATAAGCATAAATAACATCCGCTTTTTTAGTTGCAAAAATACCGAAAAGCAATGCCATAAAAGCAAAACTAATATAATTTAAAATCCTTTTTAACGCAGAGCTACCATGATCAGGAAATAATGCAACTCGTAAAACCGAAATTCCATCAATTTGTTCACGTTGGTACAATTTCAATTTATAACCATCATAAATTTTTCCTCCAGGATAGTTTGGAAACCCTGTTAGAACTTGTACTTGATGACCTTGTCGTTGTAGCTCCCTAGCAAATGCTAAACCTTTAAAAGTAGGCTCAGGATCAAACCATTGCGTTAAAAGAAGAATTTTCATTACTTAATATTTTTTCCATACCACACGATTAACATAATCGGTATAGCTCATGATGATACGAACGACCTTATCACTTACATTTGGCATACTGTAGTCAGCAACTAAACGTAATAAACGCTCATCTCCACGTGCTTGAGATTCTAAAATTTCCAAACCTTGTAAAATTCGTTCAGCTTTTAATCCAACCATCATCACAGCGGCTTCTTCCATGCCTTCTGGACGCTCATGTGCTTGACGTAAATTCAATGCAGGGAAATTCAAAATCGAAGATTCTTCATTGATTGTACCACTATCAGATAATGCTGCTTTAGCGGAAAGCTGAAGTTTATTATAGTCACTGAAACCAAGCGGCTTTAATAATTGAACCAATGGATGAAACTCAATATTAAGTTGTTCAATACGCTTACGTGTTCTTGGATGTGTAGAAACGATTACAGGGAATTGATACTTTTCAGCGACTGCATTTAACATTTCCACAAGATCTAAGAAATTCTGATCAGAGTTAATATTTTCTTCGCGATGCGCACTGACAATAAAATACTGCTGTTCTTTCAAACTCAATCTTTCAAGAACATCTGATGCTTCAATCTTCGCCTTATAATGGTTCAGCACTTCAAACATCGGACTACCTGTTTTGATGACTAAATCAGCAGGCAAGCCCTCAGCCAATAAGTAATCTCGAGCAATCGTACTATAAGTCAAGTTGATATCAGCCGTATGATCTACGATTCGACGATTGATTTCTTCTGGAACACGCATATCAAAACAGCGATTACCTGCTTCCATATGAAATGTTGGAATTTTACGACGCTTGGCAGGCAGTACAGCCATACAACTATTAGTATCACCAAGAACCAGCAATGCTTCTGGTTGTACTTCGTCCAAAATCTTATCAACGGTAATAATCACATTACCAATTGTTTCTGCACCTGTTCCACCTGCAGCATTTAAAAAATGATCAGGTTTACGAATTCCTAAATCTGTAAAAAAGATTTCATTCAATTCATAATCATAATTTTGCCCTGTATGTACCAAAACATGATCAAAATATTGATCACATGCTGCCATAACTCGAGACAAACGAATAATTTCAGGACGCGTACCTACGACGGTCATTAGCTTTAATTTTTTCACAACAATTCAACTCTTAATCTGTTATCGGCATTGCATAAGTATCAGGCTTACTACGATCAAAAATCTCATTTGCCCATAGCATCACGACCATTTCATCATCACCAATATTGGTAATGTCATGTGTCCATCCTGGTACTGTCTCAACAATTCTTGGCTCATCCCCATGCGTTTCGAGTTGATAAAATTCACCTGAAACTACATGCTTAAATTTAAATAAGGCTTTACCTTTAATTACAAGGAATTTTTCAGTCTTGGTATGATGATAATGTCCACCGCGAGTAATGCCCGGATGTGCAGTAAAATATGAGAACTGACCAGCATCAGGTGTCTTTAACATTTCAACAAAAACACCACGCGCATCACCATATTTAGGCACGCTATAATCAAACTGCGTAGGTCTTAAAAAGCTTAAGTAAGTTGAATATAAAGCTCGCGTTAATCCTGTTCCGACTCGATCAGTAATTAACGTATCTCTCGATGCTTTAAAACCATTTAAAGTTTTAGCTAAATCACCGACAGTAATTTGATATTCAGGCTGGATTTGGAAAGTCTGTTCAACGCTCACTGAGCCATTGATCATGTTCCAAAAGGTCTCAACGACATCATCAACATAGACTAATCGAATAAGGGCGTTTGCATCATTGATTTGAAGTGGCAAATCATTTGCCACATTATGGCAAAAGGTTGCAACAGCAGAATTATAATTTGGACGAGACCACTTACCAAAGACGTTGGCTAAACGACAAATGTAAACTGGATTTCCTCGTTCTGCATGTAATTTCTCAAGAGCTTGCTCACCACCAAGCTTACTTTTCCCATAAGCGTTATCCCGATCAGCTTGAATAGATGACGATAAGATAATCGGTGTTAATTTGTGTTCTGCTCTGAGTGTTTGGGCAATTGTCTCTGTGAGCGTAACGTTACCATCAATAAATTCACTTTCATTTAATGGGCGATTAACACCTGCTAAATGAACAATCCAATCAGCAGCTAAAATAGAGTCTTTTAGTTCTTGCTCAGATGATTCCCGATGAATTTTTAAAACTTCAACTTCGGTTCTTTCAGATAAAAACTGAATCAAATTTTTAGCAATAAAACCATTTGAACCTGTTACCAAAACCTTCATATTAAGCCTCTGGATCTACATATTGTCCTTGTGTAAGTGCACGAATAAACTCTAACTTGAGTAGCAGTTTCTTCATGCCTTCTACATCTAATCGCTCGGTATTATGCGAATTATAATCTTCGAGTTCAGTAATTTTTAAATCACCATTCTCAACATATTTTTCATAATTAAGATCACGTTGATCAGCTGGTACACGGAAATACTCACCTTGATCAATTGCCACAGCCATTTCCTCACGGCTCAACAATGCTTCAAATGCTTTCTCACCATGACGAGTTCCCATAATAGAAATCGGATACTCTTCAACATTTAATAGTTCTCGTAAAGCCTTTGCTAAAACCTCAATCGTTGCAGCAGGCGCTTTTTGAACAAAAATATCACCATTTTCACCATGCTCGAACGCGTATAGTACTAAATCGACCGCATCTTCCAACGTCATCATAAAACGAGTCATATTCGGATCAGTAATTGTTAATGGCTTATTTTGTCGAATTTGATCAACAAATAAAGGAATAACTGAACCACGTGATGCCATTACGTTACCATATCGAGTACAGCTAATAACTGTATCCAAACCCTCTAGGTTACGGGACTTCGCAACAATAACTTTTTCCATCATTGCTTTGGAAATGCCCATTGCATTGATTGGATAAACTGCTTTATCAGTACTCAAGCACACAATTCTTTTAACATGATTTTGAATCGCTGCTTCAAGTACATTTTCTGTACCAATTACGTTTGTTTTAACAGCTTCCATTGGATGGAATTCACAAGAAGGGACTTGTTTTAACGCAGCAGCATGATAAATATAGTCCACACCACGAGTAGCATTTAAGATACTGTTGTAATCTCGTACATCACCAATATAAAATTTTAACTTCGATGATTGATACTTTTTACGCATATCATCTTGTTTTTTCTCATCCCGGCTAAAGATTCGAATTTCTTTTATATCAGTTTCTAAAAAGCGCTTTAAAACTGCATTCCCGAATGATCCAGTACCACCTGTGATTAGTAAGGTTTTCCCTTTAAACATTGTTAAACTCTCTTCAAGTAAATTAAAAATTCATCAAAAATTGATTGTGCAATTTCATCCCAAGATATAGGGAATTGATCAAAAATTTCATTGCCTCTTTGAACTAAATCAGCACACAAATCTGGATTATCGATCAATTTAAATACACATTTGATCCAATCATCGACATCATTTGGATTTGCATATAAAGCTGCATCTTTACATAAATCATGAGCATAAGGCACATCAGCAACTATTTGGGGTTTTGAATAAGCAAAGGCTTCAAGATGTGAAGAACTTAAACACTCTAGAAAGCTTGGCATTAAGCAAATATCGCAAAACTCATACAAATAATTTATTTTATTATTATCTACCCACCCCAGACAATTGATAAAACCATTTTCAACCAAGTATTCAACATTAGCATAAAGGCTATTTGCTTCCTCCACAGATATTGAAATATTAAGTATAGGTTTCTTGGAATTAAATTTTTCAGGGTTATTAGTATACATTTCACTCAAAATTTCAAAGAGCTTAATCAAAATGATATGATTTTTATGTGGAGACAATGTAGAAATATACAGAAAATTTAACTCATTATTAGTTCTAACTAAATTTCCATTTAAAATAAATTTACTCTTATCCACAGCCTTCGAATAAACAGAAACTTGCTTTTTATTATATTGTTTAATATAAGACGCCATAAGTTCTGTTTGTGTAAAAACAAGATCCGAAAAAAACAAACCTATTCTAAAGAACTTTCGCAATAGTAATACTTTAAATTTACTACTAGGATGGAACTTAGAAAATTCTAATGGATATACTTGAAATGCATTATTAACACTTAAAACTTGTAATTTACCTGTAGAAAAATACGGACCTACATTTAAAGACCAAACAACATCTGGATTGTGTAATTTAATGATTTTTCTTAACAAGAATAAATTATATGCTAATCGAGTAACTTCTTGTGAGACATAAATTTTAGTATGAATAATTTGAACGTTATTCTCTAACCCTAGTTTATTTAATTTTGAATCTTTATCACATAAAATAATCAGTTGAATATCTTTATTAATATGACAGAAAGACTGTAATAAATGGTAGAAATTTTCAACTGCACCACCAGAACCATGGAAGTAATAAAAAAGGATTTTCATTTACTGCCCCAACAGCTGTTTAAACTGATTTTCAAAATTTGAAAAATGAAAATGCTTTTCAGCAGTTTGATAAGCATTTTTTTTCATTTCATCCAATTTATCAAATGAAAGTGAATCTAATGTATTAAAAATTTCAAGAATACTTTCAATATTTAAATCTTTCACAACAAAACCATTAAAACCATTCTTTAAATACAAATCTAAATCTGAAGTATAGTTTGTAATAACTGGACAACCAGCACCTAGACTTTCGACAAATTTTGTAGGAAAGCCTGCCATAGCATATTTTTTAGTTGGTCTTAAAAAAATCGAAAAATCATATAAACTCAATTTTTCTGGGACTTCTTCTTGATTTATTCTATCGTTAAAGATTAGAAATCTATTTGAATTATCAAAAATATCTAAAGGTATAAGATTTTTTAGAACTGCTCTTTCAACACCAAAAAAATGTAAGTAAATCTTTTTTAAGTGATCGCCCTGATTAAAATTTACAATTGCTTGTAATATTTGATCTAACTTATCCTTTGAACCAGGATTTCCAGCATAAACCAAATTAATTTTCTCATCAAAATTGTGATTTCGGTTGGAGATTGGAAAATTCCATTTATCTGTTGTTAAATCTATTAAAGGAGGAATTACAATTGAATCTTTATAAAGATTTTTTAAAAATAGACTTATAACAATACCTCTAGTTATAAACACTTTATAAACCAACCGCATTCTTATTTGAAAGTCTAAGTTTACAGGACCAAACAGCCCACCTACTAAATGGTTATAATCATACCATTCCGTACAATCGAAATAGAGATTTACATTCTTTAATTTACAATACAACCATAATTGCATTAAAAACCATGTTCCACCATGATAAGTTATAATTGAATCACCTGCTTTCACATTTTTTTTTATATAAGTAATCGTTTTATTACCCAAAACTATAAAATCAAAAAGTCTTTTAAAAATTCCACGCTTTCCCGAAGAAAACTCATTTTGAGGAAAACCAGTAAAACCATCATATATAACTTTATTTTCTGAACTTTCTTCCCAACCTAAAAAAACAACCTCATGTCCTAATTTTTCTAAAACTTTAGCATTGCCAATAACTCTAGCTGCCGCTGCATCTTTATTTGGAAAACGGAATGCACCTGTGTAAAAAAATCTAGACATTTATGAAACCTCATTAAAAACAGATAACATTTGCTGAAACTGTAGTTCGCTACTATGACTTCTTCTAGCAACATTAACTGCATTATGAGAAAAGAAATCATATTGTTCAAAAATCAATCTTATCTTATCCTCTAGATCATTATTAACCACCACTCCAGTACGATTTAGATCAATATATTTAGTAGAAGAAACATCTAAGGGGGAATAAGCTAAAATTGGTAAACCTAACCCCATATATTGAGGAATTTTTGTTGAGATTGATAATCTTGTAAATTTCTTGAATTTATCATCAAAAGACTCTAAATGTAGCCCTACATCATATTTTAAAAGTTCACTCTCAACTTCTAATGGACTAATATAATCATGAATAATAAGCTTTAGCCCTTGAATATTAAATTCTAGAATTTTTCCTCGATAATTAGGAGCAACATATAAATGTATTTCAATTTCATAAGGTAAATTTGCATTCTCCAACTGTTTTAGAAACTCTACAAGAGCTTCTAATCGACCTAAATGTAATCCACCCATAAAAACTATTTTTTTAACATCTGAACTTAATAACTTTTTACCCTCTAGGATTTTCTCCACAGGATTCATCATACAGCTAAATTTAATTTTAAATCTTTCTTCATATTCAGACTTCATTTCTGGGCCAATACAAAATCCATGTTTAGAATTACTGATCAATTTAACAATATTTTTATTAATATTTCTGAATAATAAATAATTTATAAATGAAAAAGAATGTACATTGGGAATACTAAGCCAATCATCCAAAAAATGCGGCACAATCGGAATATTTAACTCTCGCCCTAATGAGCTACATAAATTAATTATACGATTACTCCCTAGATTACTATAAATTAAGGTAGGATTAAAATTTCGTATTTCTTCTATCGTATGTTCCGATATAGAATATGTGAATAGATCGAATGCTCCCGATATTTTCTTTTTATACTCACTAATTTCAACTTCATTTGAAGATGACTTATCTATTTTTAGTTTTTTACTCACTTTATTAAATGATAAATTCTGTTTTTTAAATAAATCCTTATTTGATAGCTTTAAATATTTTGTATCTATTTCTTCACTGATAGCGATATTTGCACTATATATATACAAAATATTATCTTCACCGTAATCTTTGAATAATTTCGTTAGTGTTATTCCTGTCGCAGTGATATCATTGAATGGCTCACCATTAATAATCAGTATTTTTGGTGTATTCACTTTTGAGACCTCACAATTCCTTTAAAAAACTTATAAGAAAAGTACCATAATGCAAATGAATATATAGTCCACTTTAGTTGAGTATGCATTAATAAAGATAACTGCTGACTATAAATCCAATAAATCACAAAAAAAATAAATATACTAAAAGAAATAAAACCTACTCTCTTATTATTTTTTACAACATATATATATAAACACTGGGAAAAAAGGATCAATATAAAAACCACAAAATAAGTATTTTCCTTACCAAAATCAGCATACAAGTCATAAAAAACGTTTCTAGTGCCAAATGCCAATTCCTGACCAGAAGCAGCCCAGTCTCTTTCTGGATTTGTATCTTTATATGTTACTCGCTCAACACCAAATACATTATATAGTGATAGAGGACCAAATATATCCAACACACCGTTAAAAGAAACTATTCCAACAGCCTTATTATCTCTAAGAGTAGGAGTGCCATATGCTTGGGTAGTCATAATAGTCCCCCCCATATAGTATATAAAATAACCATAAATACTTAAGATTTTATTAGTCTCAAACATTTTTGTATTTTCAGAATTTTGTTGCTCTAATCGAACCGCTGTAGTTAATGATGCCATTAATCCAAAACTAAAAACTATTAGAAAAATAGAAACAAAGAATTTTTTAGCTATTATTTTGAAATCAGTTTTATTAGATTGTAAAATCAATCCCACAGCTAATCCAATAATATAATATAATATTACAAACCCGAAAAATTGCCGCCCACCTGTAGACAACATCCATAATATACAGGGCACAGCGATAGATAATATGTTTATGATTCTTTTACGACCTACTTCATCAAAAAATTTTAATCCTTTGTAAAATGCCAAAGGGAAAATTAGGAAAATCAGATACCATGTAATAGCCGTTACTCTGGGAATCTGAGTTAACCAGTTTTGGCGTAACTGATCATCATATGCGATTGGCATACCTACTCCAACCCAATTAATTAGCCCTCCCAAGAAAACAACTATTGTTATAATCATACAAAACTGGTCACTACCCGTATTTTTAATATTATTAAAAAAATCAGTACCTTCTTTTTTTCTAACAAACACACTAAATACAAAAAATAAAAAATTAGAAAAAATAACAATATTAAACAACCAACTTAGCATATCCATGTTTTTAACAGGAACATAATCATAAGCATCTAAAAAACAATAAGATATTAATGCCAAACCCCAAGTAAGACCAAACCAAAATCCAGGATTTAGCAATAAAAATAAACCATTAATTCTCTTCAAAGAAAATATAAATAATACTATTTGAAGGATAATCAAATAGATATATCTCTCATCAAAAAAGAAGTTATTTAAAGTCAAAATAATCGATGAGTATATACAAAAAAACTTAGACATTAAAACCTCACCAAATTAATCTCAAATAAGTTTTCCGATACAAAGGATATATCATCAATGCATAAAAAAATAGCCCCAAAAAAACCGAAAAAACCGAAACCACAACATAATTAAAATCAAAATTAAAGGACAATAAAAATTTAATTAAAATTGAAGAAATTACACTGGACACCAATATAGGAGTATAAATTCCAACAGTTTTTATTAGGCTAATATTTAACAATTTATGTGAGTGAATCAAGGTTAGAACTGGTATAATAAATGCATATATTATTATTTCAGAAGCAATTATATTTTCAAAACTTCTAAAAAAAACAAACACAAAAGAATATATAATTAATGACAAAAGTGTAATTAAAACATTAATATTTAATTGATGTTTATAATTCCCAGTAGAAATATAGAGCCATATCACACTTGTCGATAAAGGAAGCATCACCCCAACAATACTCATCCACTCTAGCAAAACAACAGATGAACTCCAATTTTTCCCATAAAAAAACATAACAGCTTCACTTGATAGTGGAAAAAGAAATGCACTTAAAGGACATGCTATTAAAGCCACTTTAAATAAAGCCATATGATATTTTTTTTCAAACTCTTCTTTATTTTTATTAATATTAATAGCTGCAAGGCTAGATATCATTATGTCTGTCAAAACCATACAGATATAAGTCGTTGGTAAACTTTTCAAGCCACTTGCTTTTAAATAGTATGCAAGTTTTTCTGGAGAATAAAAATAACTAATTAAAAGTGTTCCTCCATATAATTGAAAGAAAGTTATATAGTTATTCAGCGAACTACTCAACCCCTTGAAATACAATTTCAGTACATCCATGTTTATGGATGGTTTCATCAATTTAAATTCTTTATTTTTTATTAAAAGAATGAGCCTTAAAAACTGAAAAAAAACCAATTGAGATATAATAGCCCAATAACCAGCACCATTTAAAGCTAGAGCTATTGACAATAAGCTCGATAGAACAAAAGCAGCTGTATCTATAATATTGTTTTTCTTTTGCAACATTTTTCTTTTAAGTACGCTTGCAAATTGTGTACTTAAACTATTAAAAAAAGGACTTAATGCACCAATTATAATGATCAGCTTTAACTCAGGATAACCATAAAGTTTTGAAATATATCCACTTAGTAGTACGCATATAAGGTATATAGCACTACCAACAGCAGCACCAATCCAAAAAAAGTTACTCACAATTTTTTCTGTGATGGTCTCTTCTTGAACAGTAATCCAACTAACACCTAAATCTAATAGCACTAGAAATGATATAAATGTGACCATGATATTTGCTAAACCTGTTTCATGCGGTGAAACAGTTCTAGCAACTATCATCATTGTTAAAAAAGTAAATGCATGCTTCAATATCAACAAAGCATATGCCCACTTTACGGATTGCTTTGTTCTGCTATTCAATAAGTCAGCATCAGGTCTTTCTATGGTCATTATTATTAGGAAACCTTATTATTGAATGTAACATACCAAGGCATTGCTTCTTTAATCCCTTGAAGCACATTGTATTGCCCCTCGTAACTCAAGTTTTTATTTATTTTACTTACATCAGCCTGTGAGTGTCTTACATCACCAGCTCTAAAATCTTTGTATAATGCATCTTTATTATAAACAACATTATTTTCATTTAGTTCTTCACGAATAGCTTTAAATAAATCATTTAGTGTTGTTCTATCACCAACAGCGACATTATAGACTTGATTTTTAGCTTCTACATTTTCAGTTGTAGCTGCGAGAATATTGGCCTGTATTGCATTTTTTATATAACAAAAATCTCGACTAGTTTCACCATCACCATTAATAGTAACATCTTGATTTTGGATCATCGCCGAGGTCCATTTCGGAATCACTGCAGCATAAGCACCATTCGGATTTTGTCGTTTACCGAAGACATTAAAATAACGTAAGCCTATAGTTTGAAAACCATATGTCTTTGCAAACACATCTGCATAAAGCTCATTCACATACTTGGTAACAGCATACGGCGATAAAGGCTTACCAATATTTTCCTCTACTTTAGGTAGCGCAGGATGATCTCCATAAGTCGAGCTACTTGCTGCGTATGTAAAACTTTTTACATTGGCATCTCGAGCCGCAACCAACATATTCAAGAAACCTGTAATATTGGCACTATTTGTCATAATAGGATCTGCAATTGATCGTGGTACAGACCCTAAAGCGGCTTGATGTAATACATAGTCAACAGTAGCACATACTTTTTGACAATCTTCTAATAAACGAATATCACCTTCAAAAAAGGTAAAATTCTTCCATTGCTGTTCTGAGACTAAGCTTTGGACTTCATCTAAATTATGTTGAAACCCAGTCGCAAAATTATCTAAACCAATTACTTTTTGATTTAATAACAATAATGTTTCTAAAAGGTTGGATCCAATAAAACCAGCAACACCCGTAATCAACCATGTTTTAGGATTATTTTTTAATTCTTCACATACTTGAACAAATTGAGTCATAACGTTACCCCAATAAAATTATAAACGAATATCAGATTCTTGCTGTGTGAGTACATATTTCAGATCATATAAGACATGCTCAGCTTTACCGAACTTTCGTATTTCTTCAGCCCCCATTTGTTTAAATTGCTCATGGGCAACAGCTAAAATTATGGCATCATACTCTGCTGATTTAGGGTTATTTATAGGCTGAATATTGTACTCATGTTCTGCTTCTGCTGAATCAACCCAAGGATCATAAACATCAACCTCTATGTGGTATTCTTCAAGCTCTTTCACAATATCAATAATTTTAGTATTTCTAATATCAGGGCAATTTTCTTTAAAACTTAACCCCAATAATAAAACTTTTGCTCCTTCAACTTGGATCTTCTTCTTAATCATTTTCTTAACAAGTTGAGTAACAACATAAGCCCCCATACTGTCATTTAATCGACGTCCAGCCAGAATAATTTCTGGATGATAGCCAATAGACTGGGCTTTATGCGTTAAATAATATGGATCAACACCGATACAGTGACCACCAACTAGACCTGGGCGAAACGGTAAAAAATTCCATTTTGTGCCTGCTGCCTTTAACACATCTTCAGTATCGATTCCCATTCGGTTGAAAATCAAAGCCAGTTCATTAATTAAAGCAATATTTACGTCTCGTTGAGTATTCTCAATTACCTTAGCAGCTTCAGCCACTTTAATCGTTGAAGCTTTATGCGTTCCAGCCTCAATAATTAAATTATAAATTTCATCAATAAACTCAGCTACCTCTGGGGTAGAACCTGAGGTAATTTTTAAAATATTGGTTACCCTATGAAGCTTATCACCAGGGTTAATCCGCTCTGGGCTGTAACCTGCAAAAAAATCTGTATTAAATTCTAAACCTGATACCTTTTCTAGAACAGGAATACAGACTTCTTCTGTAGCACCGGGGTAAACCGTCGATTCATAAACGACGATATCACCTTTTTTCAGAATTTGACCAATGCTTGTCGATGCTTTAATTAACGGCGTTAAATCCGGTTGCTTGTAATCATCAATAGGGGTTGGAACAGTGACAATGAAAAAGTTACATTCTTTTAATTTTTCTAAATCGCAAGTAAATGATAATTGAGCGGCTTGTTGTAATTCAATTGGAGAGACTTCAAGAGTATGGTCTTGCCCATTTTTTAGTTCTTCAATTCGTTTGCTCGAAATATCGAAGCCAACAACGGATACCTTTTTTCCAAACTCTACGGCTAACGGTAAACCTACATAACCCAAACCAATAATTGCTATTTTTAATTCGGCAAGTTTCATAAAATTAGCCTTAATCCCTAAAATATATTTAAAAACTTAAATGAAAGACATAAAAACCATCAATTTTTCTGCGCACAATATAGCAGAGTTTTGCTATACACTATAACGAAATTGTATAACGTATTTTTCTTTTAAGCTGATTTATTCATAAATTTTACTAAAATGCAATATTATCAATAATTAACAAATCTGTTACTTTTTATGAGATAAACTTAGCATACAAAGCCAACGGATTTGTCGGTGATTTTTTAGGTTTTTTGAGCTAGAATAAGCAAAATTCTAAGTCTAAACACAGATGTTTGTGTCTAAGCTGATATAAATTTTATAAATATTCAAGGGTAAATTGTGAAGCATTATCAATTATTTTCCATCCTTGCAATTAGCTTAAGTGCTGTTGGATGTGCTGTCACTTCTGGTCTTCAAACGTACGACATTCCAAGTGAGGGAGTTTATAAGACTGATCTTGGGACAACTGTAAGTGTGATAAAAATTACACAAGATACTTTAGAGTCTATAAAACCAACCCAGTTAAACTACCAACAAAACTATACTTCTTTATTTAATCAACCACAGCGTGTTTATCGTTTAAGTCCTGGTGATGTTTTATCCATTCAACTTTGGGCATACCCTGAAATCACCCCACCTGTAAACAATCTGTCGAATGATCAATCGATTCAAGCCAATGGATACCCTATTGATTATAATGGATTCATCCAATTGCCCTTAGTCGGTCGATACAAGGCATCTGGTAAAACGTTAAGTCAATTAAATTCAGAATTACGAAATCAATTTGCTCATTATTTAAAAACCCCTGACGTAATTGTCAGAGTCTTAAACTATCAAGGGCAACGTTACTCTGTACAAGGAAGTGTAAGAAAAGGTGGTCAATTTTATTTAAATGAGCAACCTATCAATTTATATACGGCTCTTGGTATGGCTGGTGGTGTATCTGAATTAGGTGATAATACTTATATACAATTAGTACGTAATGGTACTACTTATAATATCAATACACTTGAATTAGAAAAAGCAGGCTATTCGCTACACAAACTTTTAATTCAACCAAACGATACAATTTACGTAAGTACTAAAGACAATCAGAAAATATATATTATGGGTGAGTCTGGTAAAAACCAAGCTCTGCCAATGCGTGATCAGGGCATGACTTTGAGCGATGCTCTCGGTGAAGGTTTAGGTTTGAATCCTTTATCAGCAAGTGCCAGCCGAATTTATGTATTACGCACTAACGCAAATGATCGACGAACTGAACTTTATCATTTGAATTTAATGAGCCTTGGTGACTTTGGGTTGGCAAATCAATTCCGTTTACGTAGTAACGATATTGTATATATTGATGCAACAGGCTTAACTCGCTGGCAACGTGTTATGAACCAGATTGTACCGTTCTCGAGTGCACTTTATAGCTTTGATCAGCTAGGTAAGTAATCATGCAGATTCGAAGTATTTTAGTGGTTTGCGTTGGTAATATTTGTCGTAGTCCTATGGCAGAATACCTACTAAAACAGGATTACCCTCAGCTAATGATAGATTCAGCTGGTATTTCTGGACTTTCAGGTCATCCTGCCGATGACAAAGCACAGCTATGTATGCAACATTTAAGTATTGATATGAGTGGGCATATCGCTAAGAAATTAAATGCTGAACATTTAAAAAAAGCGGATTTAATTCTCGTGATGAGCAAAAATCAGCAAGCTCATATTGAACAAACTTGGCCTTTTGCTAAAGGAAAAGTTTTCCGCTTAGGCCATTGGCAAAATAAAAATGTGCCAGACCCATATCAGCATGATCAGGCCTTTTTCGATGAGACATGTCAGCTTATTCAACAGTGTGTCACTGATTGGAAAAATTATATTTAACTTTTAGATTAAGATTATGAGCCAAAATACCAATACTGAAGACACAATTGACTTGAAAGAGCTTTTTTTCTCTCTTATTGCTCAATGGAAATTAATTGCTTTATTTATCATTCTTAGTCTTGTATGTGCACTTTTGTACCTTCGTGCAACACCTGATACCTATTCAGTTGATGCCTTAGTTCAAGTTGAAGATAGTAAAGGAGCTTCGGCAGCCTTGCTAGGCGATCTATCGCAAATGATAGATCAAAAGTCACCTGCACAATCTGAGATTGAGATTTTAAAATCTCGCTTGGTTTTAGGCTCAGTTATTCAAGCACTTCATCTTGATCTAAATATTGCAAGTAAAGAAAATACTTTGCGTAATCGTCTACTCAACAAACCCAATTATACAACTGAGTATGGTCCTGAATCTGTCATTTTTAAGGACAACAGCAAAACATTTGCTGTTAAAGAATTTATGATTCCTAGTCAATTTATTGATAAGAGTCTTTTACTAAATTTCAAAAATAATCAATTTTACTTCACAAATCCTAAAAATGACCAAGTTGTATTCACAGGAACCATTAATCAACAGAATCATGTGGCTAATCAACATGGCTCTTGGAAGGTTGGAATTGCGACTCAAGATCAATTAACAAGCACATATACGATTCATAAAAAGTCATTGCCTGCTGCTGTAGCAGCAATCAGTTCGAATTATGCTGTTGCAGAAAGAGGAAAAATGACAGGAATCCTTGGCTTGAGTTACCAAGGACAAGATAAAGAACATATTACTAAAGTGCTGAATGCCATTTTATCAGCATACAGTGCTCAGAACGTTGCTCGTCGCTCTGCTGAAACAGCTCAAACACTGAAGTTCCTAGACGAACAATTACCTGTACTGAAAAAACAACTTGATGATGCAGAACGTGAGTTCAATAAATTTCGTCAAAAATACAATACAGTGGATGTCACCAAAGAGTCGGAACTTTATCTGACTCAAAGCATCACTTTAGAAACTAAAAAAATAGAATTACAACAACAAGAAGCTGATCTAGCTGCGAAATACACAGCAGAACACCCTGCTATGCGAGAAATTAATGCTCAAATTGCTGCAATTAATAAACAAATTGGTGAACTCAATAAGACCCTTAAACAATTACCTGATTTGCAACGCCAATACTTACAACTTTATCGTGAAGTTGAAGTAAAAACCCAACTTTACACTGCTTTATTGAATTCGTATCAACAACTTCGAATTGCCAAAGCAGGCGAAATTGGTAATGTTCGTATTGTAGATACTGCGGTTGAACCTGTTAAACCAATTAAGCCTAAGAAACTACAAGTGCTTGTCTTGGCTATTTTGTTTGGTGGGTTCCTTGGTACACTTATTGCGCTGTTACGCAATATGTTACGTACGGGTATCAAAGATAGTGGGCAAATTGAAAATGAATTTAATTTACCTGTTTACGCAACTGTACCACGCTCTCCGATTCAAGAGACACGTATCAGTATTTTAAAGAAAAAGAAGAGTATTCCTATCCTTGCGGTTAAGCATAATGATGATATTGCAATTGAAAGTTTACGTAGTATTCGAACAGCGATTCATTTTGCACTCGTAAATGCAAAGAATAATATTATTGTTATTGCAGGTCCTTCTCCTGAAGTTGGTAAATCATTTATTTCAACCAATTTGGCCACTATTCTTGCACAGACTAACAAGAAAGTTTTGTTGATTGATGCAGATATGCGTCGTGGCTATATGCATAAATATTTTAATTTAGATGTAAAGCCTGGTTTATCTGAATTTTTAAGTCATCAAGCTGATCTAAACCAAGTAGTTCATACAACTGAAGTAGATGGCTTAAGTATTATTACACGGGGTAAAAGTCCAGCGAATCCATCGGAAATGTTAGGATCTGAGCAGTTTGAATTATTACTTAAGCAATTAAGCCAAGAATATGATCATATTATCATTGATACACCACCTGTACTTGCTGTAACCGATGCAATTATCATTTCTCAATATGTGGGTGTGAACTTACTTGTAGCACGCTATGCTAAATCACAAATGAAAGAGCTTGAACTAAGTTTAAGTCGCTTTGAACAAGCGAATGTCAAAGTAAATGGCTTCATTTTAAATGATATTCAACGTGCTGGTGCTGGGTATGGGTATGGGTATGGATACAATTATTCATATGCTTACAAAGCAAATAAAGATGATTAAAAATCCATCATAACAGTCATATCAAAAAGCCAGATCTCATAGTCTGGCTTTTTATTGATAAACACAGAAACTATATAAAAAATACACGCATTTTTTAGCTGAGTTATTCAATGCTTAAGCTTAGACATGCTAAGATCATGACCATATTTTTTATTAAAATCTTACTTCGGACATCTCATGAGTAAAGCTTTACCTGTCATTGCAGCAGTCGTTTTAGGTGGCGCAGCCCTTGTTCCTGTTTACTATGCTACTCAGCACCCAACGACTGAACTTGGATCAAAAGCGGATAAGAATGCAGCACCTGTTGCAAAAATCAGTTATGCCTTAGGCTATCAAGTTGCAAAACAAACACCACCTGAATTGGAAACAGCTGCATTTATCACAGGTTTCCGTGATGGGCATGCTAAAAAGCCTGCTGCATACACCGAAGAAGAATTACAAGCTGCTTATATGGAATTCCAAAAGGAACTTCAACAAAAACAACTTAATGAAACCAAAAAAGCTGAAACCACAAACAATAGTTTTTTAGCTGAGAATGCGAAAAAAGAAGGTGTAAAAACAACGGCTTCCGGTTTACAGTACAAAATTATTAAAGAAGGTACTGGCAAACAACCTATCGCAACGTCTGTTGTGAAAGTTCACTACAAAGGTCAATTAACCGATGGTAAGGTCTTTGACAGTTCTTATGACCGCGGTGAGCCAATCGAGTTTCCACTCAACCAAGTCATTCCAGGTTGGACAGAAGGTTTACAATTGATAAAAGAAGGTGGCAAAGCAACGCTTTATATCCCTTCTCAACTTGCTTATGGAGAACAAGGTGTTCCTGGTTCTATTCCACCAAATAGCACATTAATTTTTGATGTCGAGTTAATCGCTGTAAAATAATTAGTACCAAGGAGAGCATACGCTCTCCTTTATTTTGGAAGAAATAATGAAAAAACTAAGTTTGATTTTAATTGCCTCAATGATGAGCACAGCACATGCAGCACCCATTACTTTAAAAAGCCCACAAAAAGATCAGTTAGGATATAGTTACGGTTATTTAATTGGTAAGAGTTACGCAGAGACATTAAAAGATCTTGATATTGCAACTATCTCACAAGGTCTAGAAGAAGCGATACAAGGTAAGTCTGCATCGTTAACTGATGAAGAAATGATTAACCTATTAAGCCAATATAAAAAGCGTCTCGAAGCAAAACAACTGATAGAATTTCAGGAACTTGCTCAAAAAAATGAGCAAATTGGAAAAGCTTTTTTAGCTGAAAACACAAAGAAAGCTGAGATTATAACCACCAAATCAGGTTTACAGTACCAAGTGATCCAAGAAGGCAAAGGTAAATCACCTAAAGCAACTTCAACAGTAAAAGTAAATTACGAAGGACGACTCTTAGACGATACGGTATTTGACAGTTCAATTGCACGAAATCATCCAGTTGAATTCAAGCTTAACCAAGTCATCGCAGGTTGGACTGAAGGCGTTCAAACCATGAAAGTGGGTGGTAAGAGTCGTTTCTTTATTCCAGCAAATTTAGCATATGGCGAAGTGGGTTCAGGCGATGTAATTGCACCAAATAGCACACTCATTTTCGATATTGAATTACTAGAAGTAAAATAAGAAAAAACCTCCTGTACAGGAGGTTTTTTTATATTAATGCTTAAGTTGTCTTGGTCTAAAACCTGTAATCAATAATCCAATCACATAGGCCACCACACCAATCACGCATAAACCAGCCACTTCAGCGATGCGTAACCATTGTGAAATATCGCCTTGATACCAACTTAAACCATACCAAAGCGCGACAATCATAGTGATGTTCGCAATTGCATATTGGAGCGCTAGTTTCTTCCAATGCGCACCAAATCGATAGATATTGCGTTTGTGCAAATAGAAATACAGCATGCCTGCATTCACCAAAGCTGAGCCTGAAGAAGCCAACGCCAAAGCCATATGTTCTGCATGCCAGTCAATCAGTTTAAATAAACCAATAAATACCACGTTTAAAATGGCATTTGCCGCAACTGCCATTAACCCGACACGAACAGGGGTTTTGGTGTCTTGCTGAGCGTAAAAACCAGGTGCAAACACTTTGATCAACATAAATGAAATAACCCCTGCACTCATACATTGCAGAGCTAATGCTGTCATTCGTGTATCTTCCAACGTAAATTCACCACGTTGGAACAACGCTTGAATAATCGGTGTAGACAGCATAAATAATGCAATGCTCGAAGGAATACCAACAAGCATGATGATTTTAGCAGCCCAATCGATCATGCTCTTAAATTTAGCTTGGTCTTGTTCTGCATGACGCGCTGATAACGAAGGTAAAATCACTGTACCGATTGCTACGCCAATTAAACCCAATGGTAGCTCTGTCATACGTTCAGCACTATATAACCATGACACAGAACCATCTTGCATGAATGAAGCCCAAATCGTATTCAGCAATAAGTTGATCTGCGTGACTGAAACACCAAATAAAGCAGGTAACATCAGTTTTAAAATACGGTCGACACCTTCATGTTTAAAATCAACTTTTGGGGGAATCAGTAAGTTTTTATTCCATAATTCAGGAATCTGAATTGCGAGCTGTAAAACGCCTGCAACAACAACAGCCCAGCCTAATGCCATAATGGGCTCTGCCATATACGGCGTTAACCACCATGCACCTGCGATCATTGCGACATTTAGTAGTACAGGCGAGAATGCAGGTGATGCAAATGAACCATAGCTATTGAGAATACTGCTGGCAAAAGCCGTTAATGACATGAACATCAGATAGGGAATCGTAAGACGAAACATATCAACAGCAAGGTCAAATTTCTCAGGATCGTTATGAAATCCGGGTGCGTAGATATAAATAATTGCAGGTGCAGCAACCATTGCGACAAACGTCAATAATGACATGGCTGTGAGTAGACAACCAAAAACTCGACTGATGAGAATCTGAACTTCGGCATGCGCACGACTGGTTTTATATTCTGTTAGAACAGGAATAAAGGCTTGAGAAAATGCCCCTTCCGCAAATAAACGCCGAAAAAAGTTGGGAATACGAAAGGCAACAACGAAAGTATCGAAGTCCTTGCCCGCACCAAATACATTGAGTAGCACAACATCACGTACCAATCCCAAAATTCGGGATAACATCGTCATTGCACTGACAATGACAGTCGATCGCCACAATGCCATCGCATTCACCTACGGCTTATCTTTTAAAAAGCGTTATTGTAATGAAAGTCAAAATAGATTTCGTTGTGAAATCATAAATTCGACGAAGTTTTTTTAGATAGTAATTGACGGAATAATTGCCAATCAAAATATAACCCGGGATCAGTTTTACGTTTTGGGGCGATATCAGAGTGACCTGCAATATGGTTCTGAATTTTTGGATAGGCTTGGCGCAGTGTTTTTACCACTTCTACCAATGATTGATATTGTTCTGGCTCAAAGGGCAAATCATCGCTGCCTTCTAATTCGATCCCAATCGAATAATCATTACATTCTTTTTGAGCCAGATAACTCGAGCGCCCTGCATGCCATGAGCGATCATTAAAGTTTACAAATTGAATGACCTCTCCCGTACGCAAGATCAGCAAATGTGCGGATACCTGCATCCCTTCAATGGTCTGAAAATATGGATGGATAGACCAATCTAATTTATTTTGAAAAAACTGCTGAATATAGCCTCCACCGAACTGTGAAGGTGGCAAACTAATATTATGAATAACAATTAGTTGAATATCTGTATCATCAGGACGAGTATTAAAATTAGGTGATGCAATCTGGGTCGCACCGATTAATTTTCCATCTTGCACTTGAGTAAATTTAGTCTGTTGCATTACGACCCGAATCAGCAATTTAATGTTTATTTACTGCATTCTGACATGCTTTATCAGGAATAATCGAGATGAAATACTTATTTTTTATGAGGAGGGTGCTAATATATCGCACAAGTTTTTTGGTCATAAATATACTGGAACGGGTATGAGTATTCCTCAATCTTTGCTTGAACAATCTATTCAAATCAATATTCAACAAGCATTACAAGAAGATATTGGGGATGGTGATATTACCGCAATGCTTACCCCTGAAGAAGAGCAAGCAACCGCAACGATTATTACCCGTGAAGATATGGTATTGGCGGGTCAGCCTTGGGTGAATGCACTCATTCAAGCATATGACAGTAATGTTCAAATTACATGGCTAAAGCAAGAGGGTGAACTTGTAGCGGCAAATGAGGCGTTTTTAAAACTTGCAGGTTCTGCACGTAGTTTACTGACTGTGGAACGCCCTGCTTTAAACTTTATTCAAACTCTTTCTGCTGTGGCGACTAAAACTGCAAATTATGTAAAACAACTGGATGGTTTACATACCAAACTATTAGATACTCGTAAAACATTACCAGGCCTGCGTATTGCGCAAAAATATGCGGTTGGTATCGGTGGCGGACAGAACCACCGTTTAGGTTTGTTTGATGCATTCCTGATCAAGGAAAACCATATTATGGCAGCAGGCGGAATTGCTCAGGCCATTGCCAAAGCCCATGAGATTGCCCCAGGAAAAGCTGTTGAGGTTGAGGTTGAAACCTGGGATGAACTGAATCAGGCACTGGAAGCAGGTGCCGATATTGTAATGCTGGATAATTTTAGCCAACAGCAAATGATTGATGCCGTGAAACACGTTGCGGGACGTTGCAAACTGGAAGCATCAGGCAATATCACCATTGAGAACCTACGTGAAGTTGCCAGCACAGGGGTTGACTATATTTCGATGGGCGTATTGACCAAAGATGTAAGAGCTGTTGATTTATCCATGCGTTTTAACGGCTAGACCTGTTCGGAATCCTCTTCCTCTACAGTTGTTTTATCTTTAGCCGAAGCATCTGCAACCTTTGAGGTTTCAGATGTCTTGAGTTGTTTAGTCCAGGCTGACTTGGCTTGGGTTGAATCAGTTGGACGTGGGTCAGTAGCCATTAATACAAACGTCACTGCACTCAGAAATACTAAAAAAACCTGTAACATGATTATCCCTATTTATTGTTCCTGTTTTAATGGTTTAATCTAGCAGGGCAAAGTGAGATGAATTTGCTGGCTTTGTTACAACATAGACTGACTAAGTGAATTTATGTTGAAGATCATGCTGTTCTGTCTGATTCTATTTAGACTTATGTAAATATCCGATATCAAACGCCCAGATTGATTAGGACAAAAAAAAGGCGGTCTAAAGTAGCCAGACCGCCTGAACTATCAACTGGAAATTACCAACCGAGAGCTTGTTGTTGCTTTTGGATCAGTTCCTGAATCCCTTTTTCTGCAAGCTCCAACATGGCATTGCACTGGCTACGGGTAAACGGCTTGTCTTCTGCCGTTCCTTGAATTTCAATAAATTCGCCCGCTTGTGTCATCACCACATTCAAATCCGTTTGGCAATTTGAATCTTCTTCGTAACACAAATCGAGTAGGACTTCGTCTTGGTACATTCCTACTGAGATTGCCGCCACGAGACCTTTTAATGGGTCTTGTTTAATCTTTTTATTGCTCAATAACACATTCATAGCATCAACTAAAGCCACCGCTGCGCCTGTAATGGCTGCTGTACGGGTACCGCCATCTGCCTGAATCACATCACAGTCGATGGTGATGGTGTTTTCACCGAGCTTTTTCAGGTCAACCATTGCTCTTAGGCTACGGCCAATCAAACGCTGGATTTCCTGGGTACGGCCTGTCTGTTTTCCCCGTGCCGCCTCACGATCACTTCGTGTATGCGTTGAACGCGGTAACATGCCATATTCCGCAGTGACCCAGCCTTGCCCCTGTCCTTTCAAAAAGCGTGGTACTGAATTGTCAATACTCGCTGTACACAGCACCTTGGTATGACCAAATTCAACCAAAACTGAACCCTCTGCATAGCGGGTATAGTTACGGGTAATTTTTACCTCACGTAATTGGTCTAATGTTCTTTGGTCAATACGCATAACGATTCCTTAAAACTATGGCACAAATATGATTGCGCCATAGTATAGCTCAATTACACGTGCTTTCAGTTTTACTTATTCGTTACAATTCCACGAATAAGCAATCCTTTAAGCAAATTTAAATCTCGCTTTTAAATTAGTCCAACCTTGCGCCAATTGTGCCGACATATCATTTGGCAATGAACATTTTGCTAAACGTACCCAAACTGTCCAAAATTGCTTCATGAAATTCGCTTCGTTATAGTTCACGCCATATTCAGCACATAAAGCTCTGATCTGTGGTGCCACTTGCTCATAACGATTGGCTGGCATATCTGGGAACAAATGGTGCTCAATCTGATGGCTTAAGTTACCACTCATAAAGTGCATCCACTTACCACCTGTGAAGTTGCTCGAACCACGGATCTGACGCAAGTACCATTCAGCCTTGCTTTCGTTCTCAGTATTATCGGCTTCAAAGGTTTCTGCATCTTCAGTAAAATGACCATTAAAAATCACTGCCGAAGACCATAAGTTACGAATCACATTGGCTACAGCATTGCCTGCCAATACTGGGATAAAGTTAATGGTCGCAATCGCAGGGAAAAACACATAATCTTTGAGGACTTGGCGAGTCGCTTTTTTACGAAACTCGGCTGCATCTGCCCACACTTGTTTCCATGTTTTAGTTTTGTAGACCAAAGCATCTTCTAAATGTAGGTTTTGTACGCCCACATACCATTGGAAAAAGAACATTAACTGTAATGCCAATGGAATATTGGCCAAATGACGAACTTCCCATTTTTGATCTTCCGTGACACGTAAGATGCCATAGCCCACATCATGGTCTTTGCCCACAATATTGGTATAAGTATGGTGCATATAGTTATGGGTAAAACGCCAGTCATTGCCTGAACACGTATTGTCCCAGTCATAATCTTCACCACGTAAACTTGGGTCATTCAACCAGTCAAACTGACCATGCATGACATTGTGTCCAAGTTCCATGTTTTCGACGATCTTAGATACGCCTAACATTGCTGTACCTAATAACCATACAGGTGGAATCCAACCACCGAACATCAACATGCCACGAGATGCAATCTCGGTATAACGCACAAAATTACGGACTTTATAGATATATTTTGAATCTTCTTCGCCTAAATTCTGCATAACAGCCAAACGAATCTCTTCGACACGGCGACCAAATGCTTCAACTTGCTCTGGCGTTAAATGTGCTGACTTTGATGCTGCTTTAAATTCTAATGCCATATTCATTTCAATTATCCTCAATATTTGTTTTTATAGGTCAATCGTGACTGGGCTAAGGGCTTGGCTTACACATAACTTGATCGCACGATTAGGCTGATCATCAATCTCACCCGTAATCACGTTCTGTGTTACACCACTAACTTTAGTACAGCTACAGCGATTACATACCCCCATACGACAACCATGCTGTGGGCGTAAACCTGCTTGCTCCGCACTACTTAATAGATTGGTCGTTGCAATAAAATTCTGTTGTGCACGACGGAAAGTAATCGGTTGAGCTTCGTTAGACTGCTCAATTTGTACAGGTTGGAAAAACTCTTGATGAAAATTTCCTACCGCATCCTGTTGAGCATAAATCTCTTGTGCTTGGCGCATCATGCTGTGATGCCCACAAGCATATGCCTGTAATTCTTTAAAATTCGGAACTAACTTTTCTAATAAAGTGGTATCTAAATGCTGCTTTTGCTGTGCTGTATTAAAAAAGTGATATTTCAGTTGTGGATATTGTTCTGCTAAAGCCAATATTTCCTGATGGAACACTTCAGCACGGTTAAAATACACGACATGAATTTCTTTAAGCTTCTGAGCAACTGCCTGTTTTAACAATGAGTAAATTGCAGTAATCCCAGAACCAGAAGCAATCAAGAGTGCAGACTGTTGTCCTTGATGTAGCACAAAATCGCCTTGTGCTTGAGAGATTTCAAAACGATCCCCTACACGCAATTGTTGTGCTGCTTTTGACACTAAACCTTGAACCTTAATGCCTAATCGAATTTCACCATTTTTAGTCATATCGACAATTGAATAGCTACGTTGGTGATAAACCCCATTGATCATTAACGTGATCAAAACACTTTTACCAGCTTCCACTTCAATTAAATCAAAGTTGTGGTTTGGTTTTATGGTGAGTAAAACCATATCTGAGCTTAACGACTTTACAGCGGTAACTTCTGCAAGAATGCGTTTCCAAGCAAACGTTGGCTTTATTTTTTGCAAAACAAAATCAACAAAATCTTCGCGAATCCAATGTGGCTGATAACTTAACTCTGCGTTCATACGTTCCTCGTTTTGTATCTGGCTATTTATTTTGAGTGAACAAATGTTCGTGTAGTGAACATATGTACACTATATTTATTTGTGTTCACTGAGTCAACACTTGTTCACTATTTTTTTGAATATTTTTTATGCTTTTTTATAAGTAATTAGAAATATTAATAAAATAATTATTCTTAGGCTTCCTCACGCCAAAATCGATTCCTTATATTTCTTTGTCTAATTGGAAATGTGTCTGATTTAGCTCTGGATTAGGGCTAAAAAAATGATGTTTTTTTTGCTAGACTCTACCGTATGGTTTTAATGGATCTTATTCATGTCGATTAGAGATGAACGAAAACAACAGAGTCGTCAGGCTTTACTTGATGCAGCGCTCCACCTCAGTACTTCTGGGCGTTCATTTAGTAGTATTAGTTTGCGTGAAGTTGCACGTGAAGTTGGCTTAGTCCCAACGGCATTTTATCGTCATTTCCAAGATATGGAGGCATTAGGGCAAGAACTGGTTGACCAAGTGTCTTTGCATTTAAAAAGCTTGATTCATCAATTGGGGCAAAGCTATTTAAAACATAGCGGATCTGCTAAAACACGGACAAGCATTGAACTGTTTGTACAGGCTGTCAATCATAGCCCTCAGCAATGGCAATTTATGATTGCAGAACGTTGGGGCGGCTCCGAAACTGTTCGTATTGCGATTGCACGTGAGATTGAATTTTTGATTGAAGATCTCGCAATCGATTTATGCAAACTCGAGACCTTTAAACACATTCGAGAAGCCAAAGATTTACAAGTGTTATCAACGATTCTGATTAATATGTCATTTACATGGGCAATGACGTGGATCAACTTACCGAAACAATTTGCAATTGATCGTTTGTTAGAACAACAAAACTTATTTATTGACAATGCAGCGACCCAAGTCCGCTTACTTTTCCGAGGTATCTCGAACTGGGAACCACAAAACGCCTGATCTTATCAAAGCTAAAGTTTGATATATAAAAGCATTGCTTAGCGTTATGATTAATAACACACTAATGCAAATGCCGTTTAGAACACTATGAGGAGCCTATAAGCATCATGAATCCTGATCGTCATACTCAGTTCTTAATTCGTAAAGAAAAAATTTTGCAGGTTGCAGAAAAACTTTTATTAGAAAACAACCAAGAAATGACCTTGGATGAACTGGTTGCCGAGCTAGATATTGCTAAAGGTACTTTATATAAACATTTCCGCAGTAAAAATGAATTACTGTTGGAACTGATTATTCAAAATGAAAAAGAAATCCTAAAAATTTCAGAAAAATATAACACTGATGTTAAAGAATATGCGCCTCGCTATATGCTTTATCATTTAACCTCACCGAGTCGTACGATTTTACTGCATCAGTTAGAAGAACATCTGACGATGACTGAGTCCAAGCTCAAACATCTGTTCGATGAGCTTTATGCGATCCGCCAACAGCGTATTATTTCGCTCAAAGATATGACCGAAAAATATTTAAAATCACAGAATTATGATATGTCGATTCGTGATTATCTTTCTTATATTTGGTCTCTGACTTACGGCGCAGCTTTGCTCTTGAATTCAAGCTATTATCAGCGTTCAATTGGTTCTCGTGAGAAGCTGATTAACCTGTATGTAAACCAAGCTCTGTCTTTACCGACACAAAAAGTTCAAATCGATTTAAAAGATTTACAAATCGATCAAAACTAAATAAAAAGGACTGCCACTGCAGTCCTTTTTTATTGCTCATAGTATGAACTATTTCGCTTTGCGTTCTTTTTCTAATAAGTAATCAACAACTTGTGTCACTTTGCCATCTTCACCTTGCACAACATACTTACCGTTTACAACAACGGCAGGTACGCCCGTAAGTTGATATTGCTGTGCCAATTTATTTGACTCAGCCACTTTTGCAGTGATTGGGAAAGAGTTAAACATACTGTTAAATTTCTGTTCAGGCACGCCATAACGGGCAAAGAATTTTGCTTGTGATGCTTGATCAAAAATTTGTTGTCCGCCGTCATGGATGGCATGAAACAATGGAATATGGGTTTTCTTACGTACACCTAGTGCCTCAGACACATAGTAACCTCGAGCACCCTGCTCCCATACTTTATTCATCGCTGCTGGCGTACGGAGGAAATATACATCGCTTGGAATCTTCTTTAACCACGTTTGCATATGTGGTTCAAGCTTAAAGCAGTGCGGGCAACCGTACCAAAAGAATTCACGTACTTCAATTTTTCCCGCTGGCGCAGCTGTTTTACCCGGATTGGCAACCACGGTATAGTCTTTACCAGCAACAAAATCAGCAGCCATTGCATTCATCGAAAATGCCATTACAGCTGCACTTAAACCACCTAATACTAACTTTTTCATTGAGTTTGCTTTTCCTCTAAGCATTTTTCGTAAGTTTATATGCTAAATATAAATCAAACACGACTAATTCGTTTTGCTTGTGTGAAGTTTTTTATTGGATTTATCGCTTTTTTTTCCAGAAGCGCTACACTAACAACAGATTAAACCGAAATAATCATCCTAATATAGAGGTATTTCCATGTCACAATTGAATGTTGACCCACAAGAAATCGCAAAATTTGAAGCATTGGCTGCTAAATGGTGGGATCAACATTCTGAGTTCCGCCCACTTCATCAAATCAACCCTTTACGTTTAAATTGGATAGACGAACGTGTTGGTGGCTTAGCAGGTAAGAAAGTGCTTGATGTTGGCTGTGGTGGCGGTATTTTGGCAGAAAGTATGGCTCGTCGTGGCGCTGATGTTTTAGGGATCGACATGGGTGAAGCACCGCTGGCTGTAGGACGTTTACATGCACAGCAAGACAATGTGCAAAATATTGAATATCGTCAAATCCCAGTTGAGGAGTTGGCGCAACAACAAGCAGGACAATATGACGTAGTGACCTGTATGGAAATGATGGAGCACGTTCCTGATCCAGCCTCAATTGTCAAAGCCTGTCAAACACTGGTTAAACCAGGTGGACACGTCTTCTTTTCGACCATTAATCGCAATCCAAAATCCTATTTATTCGCCATTATTGGCGCAGAATATGTCCTACGTTTGTTACCCAAAGGTACGCATGATTATCATAAATTTATCCGCCCTTCAGAAATGGCGCATGATATTCGTAATGCAGGCTTGAGTCTAAAAGAAATGACAGGCTTACATTACAACCCTATCACTAAGCATTATTGGTTAGCACCTAATGTCGATGTGAACTATATGGTTCATACCACAAATACAGGTGCCTAATGAAAGCCGTTTTATTTGATCTTGATGGTACTTTGATCGATACTGCTGCAGATTTTATTCGCATCATTCAACAAATGTGCCGTGATGAACAACGTCCAGTTGTTGATGCAGCAACCATTCGCACTCAAGTGTCTGAAGGCGCACGGGCAATGGTCAAATTGGTGTATCCAGAATTGGATGTGACCGATCCCATCTTTCTAGCTCATCGCCAGCGCTTTTTAGATGTATACGGTGACAATATTGTGGTGGATACGGATTTATTTGTTGGGATGTATGCTCTGCTCGAAGAACTTGAGGCAAACCAGATTCCTTGGGGAATTGTCACCAATAAACCACGTGGTTTAAGTGAATCATTATTGGCTGAATTAAATTTAACTGAACGCTGTGCAGTTTTGGTTTGCCCTGAAGATGTCACGCATACCAAACCCGATCCTGAACCGATGTATCTAGCGGCGAAACAGTTGAATCTGGATGCCAAAGACATTATCTATGTGGGGGATCACCCACGTGATATTGATGCAGGTCGAAATGCAGAGATGTATACCATTTTGGCAGCTTATGGGTATTTACCAATAGAATCTCGTGATGATCTGAACGCTTGGCAAGCAGATGCAATTATCCAAACTGTGACTGAGTTACATCAACTGCTCAAACAGAAAATCTCTGCTTTATCAGAAAATCAGGGTATGATGAGCTAAACATTCAACATAAGAACTAGGAGGCATAACAATGAAATATTCAGAATATCAACCTCGTCCAGATCTACTCAAAGATCGTATCATTCTCATCACGGGCGCAGGTGATGGAATTGGTCGAGCTGCTGCTCTTAGTTATGCCCTTCATGGTGCAACTGTGGTTTTGCATGGACGTAGCCTGAATAAACTTGAAGTCATTTATGATGAAATTGAAGGTTTAGGTGCACCACAGCCTGCAATATTGCCATTACAGCTTTCAACTGCATCCAGTCATGACTATGAGCTTCTTGTCGATACGCTTGAGCAACAATTTGGTCGCTTGGATGGAATTTTACATAATGCGGGCATGTTAGGTGATCGAGTTGAACTAGCGGATTACCCTGTTGATGTTTGGGATGATGTCATGGCCGTAAATTTACGTGCACCTTTCGCGTTAACTCAAGCATTATTACCACTGCTTGAAAAATCTGAACATGCTTCAGTGGTATTTACCAGTTCGAGTGTAGGTCGTGAAGCTCGTGCTTTATGGGGAGCATACTCTGTTTCTAAAGTTGCAACCGAAGCAATGAGTAAGATTTTTGCAGCAGAAAACACCTATCCGAATATTCGTTTTAACTGCATTAATCCAGGTGGTACCCGTACAGCGATGCGTGCGAAGGCTTACCCAGAAGAAGATCCAAAAATCCTTCCAACGCCGGATAGTATTATGCCTGCTTATCTTTATTTGATGGGTGATGATAGTTTAGATATGAATGGACAAAGTATTGACGCTCAATCTTAACCAATTGAATATAATAAATTTAAACTATATTAAATACGAGCTTCGATGATACTTTTCTAGAGAAATTGCTTAAGGATCTCCATCTTTTTAATGGAATAATGAATTGATCTTCACAGTTTCTCTGCATTTTTAAGGTACAGTTTTCACATGAGAGACATCCGAAGTCCATAAGGTGCATCATGAAAAAATTTTTCATTATCTTGGTTTTAGGTTCAACAACCCTATTGAGTAGTATGGGTAGTTTTGCAGGTCCACATTTTGATCGTGATGATGACTCACGCGGTGGGGGTTGGCAAGGTCGTAACTTTGATCGTCCAGATGATGAAAACCGTATGCGTGAACGTCGTATGCGTGAAGAACGTGGTGTTGAGCGTTTAAAACAACATCGCTGGCAAGCAGGTTACGTCATGCCACAGCATTATCGCGGAAACGGCTACAAAGTTGATTATAAATATAATAATCTCCCACGCCCTGGTCGTAATGAGCAATGGTATAAAATCAATAATGATTTTATTTTAGTCAATTCTGATGATAATAGTATTATCCGAATCATGGGGTTCTAAACATATTCTTGGACGATGACTGTACAAAGTTGAAGCGTTGTTTTAGGAATAGATTTATCTTTTTATTTTTTTCGTTAGAATCAGATAAATTGATGTATATCTGAGATGAACATGGCGAACCAAATGACTGAAACTTCACATAGCACAACGCAAGATTATGTGCATTGGTTTCGCCACTCAGCACCATATATTAATGCCCATCGTGATAAAACTTTTGTGCTTATGTTTGGTGGTGAGGCCGTCTTACACCAAAACTTTCAGCATATTATTCATGATATTGCCCTATTGCATTCTTTAGGGATTCGTTTGATTTTGGTACATGGCGCACGCCCACAAATCAATCAAAATCTACGTGAAAGCCAAATTGAAACGCCTTTTCATCAAAGTCGTCGTGTGACAACTCGTGCATCACTACGTAGTATCATGAATGCAGTTGGATCGATTCGTTTAGAAATTGAAGCTCTTCTATCAATGGGCTTGGCCAATTCACCCATGTATGGTGCCCGCATTGATGTCGTTTCGGGTAACTTTGTAACGGCTAAACCCTATGGCATTCGGGATGGAGTTGATTTTCAGCTCACAGGTGAAGTCCGTTCAATTGATACCGATGCGATTCAACGTCACTTAGATAATCATAATATTGTGTTACTAGGGCCTACAGGTTACTCAACCACTGGAGAAGTATTTAACTTATTGGCGGAAGAAGTCGCGACCAAAACAGCAACTGCATTACAAGCCGATAAATTGATTTTCTTGGGTGAAAAACAAGGATTAATGAACGAGCAACAACAATTATTACGTGAATTAAGCTCGTATCAACTTGAACCTTATATTCAACAATACCAAACACAATATCCAGAATTCGCCTTACACCTCAAACAAGCTCAACAAGCTTCATTGTCTGGGGTGCATCGTGTTCACCTCATTTCATATACTTATGATGGTGCTTTGATTGAAGAACTATTTACACGCGACGGGATTGGCACTTTAATCACAGATGCCCACTATGAAGAAGTACGCATTGCCAATATTCATGATGTCGGCGGTTTAATCAACTTATTACGTCCACTCGAACAGGAAGGTATTTTAGTCTATCGTTCACGTGAACGTCTTGAAAGTGAAATAGAACAGTTCGCAGTGATTGAACGAGATGGCATGATCTTAGCCTGTGCAGCGCTCTATCCTATTCCTGCTGAATCAGGTGAAATTAAATCCGCTGAAATTGCCTGTGTCGCTGTCGATTCGAGTTATCGTAAATCGAATCGTGGTAGCCAAATTTTGCAATTTTTGGAAACCAAAGCAAAACAACAAGGTATTCAACAACTGTTTGTTCTCACGACCCGTACCGCACATTGGTTTTTAGAGCAGGGTTTCAGCCCAGCAAGTGTTGATGATTTACCGAATGCTCGACAAGCGCTCTACAATTATCAGCGTAATTCCTTAGTCTTCAAAAAAGTTTTGTTCTAATTATATTTGACCTGAAGATATCTTTATTTCTGATAAAGATATCTTTTGACCTCTTTCTTTTCTATTTTTATTCAGCTCATTAGAAAAATAAGCGCACTGTTTTTTTAAAAAATAAAAATATAAAACAAAAACTTATGTGCTAATTAAATTTCAATCCTTATTCATCTTCTCAATAACATTATCTATTTTTCTATTTTGCACTTTTCATCATAAGCAAAGCCCAATTATTTATTTTTTATGCATTAAAAAAAGTTTTAGCTTAATTGCTCAACTTATTTAGATCTTGTAATTTTCTGGGGAGCACAATCAACATGACTATTTTTATCAATCGCTCATGGGCAACTTCAACCATCATCGCAGCAACTATTGCTGGCGTAATGGGCGTTGCAGGTTGTGCAAAAAAACCTGAACAGCAAGCAACACCACAACAAGAAACCACCACATTAAATATCGGCTTTCAAAAGTATGGCATTTTGCCGATTGTCAAAGCAAAAGGTGAATTAGAAAAGAATCTTGCTGCTCAGGGTGTCAATGTAAAATGGGTTGAATTTCCAGCCGGCCCCCAACTTTTAGAAGGCTTAAATGTAGGTAGTGTCGTATTTGGCGAGGCCGGTGAAGCGCCTCCGATCTTTGCTCAAGCAGCAAATCCTAACTTGGTCTATGTTGCAAATCAGCCACCAGCACCTACTGCAGAAGCCTTAATCGTTCAAAAAGATTCACCAATACAATCTGTACAAGACCTGAAAGGTAAACGTATTGCATTGAACAAAGGCTCAAACGTTCATTATCTTTTATTGAAATTACTAGAAGCCAATAATTTAACTTTAAATGATATTCAGCCTGTTTATTTACCGCCATCAGATGCTCGCGCAGCATTTGAAAAGGGCGCAGTCGATGCTTGGGTGATATGGGATCCATTCTTTGCAGCAGCAGAGCATCAAATCCATGCACGTGTGATCGCAAACGGCGAGCATTTGGTCAGCAATCATCAATTCTATTTAGCTGATCGTAAGTTTGCGGAAGGACATCCCGAAGTTCTAAAAAAATTGGTGACAACATTGAATCAAACCACAGATTGGGTAAAGACCCATCCTGATGATGCTGCAAAATTACTCGAAAAACCAACCGCACTTGAGCTCGATGTTTTAAAAACTTCAATTTCTCGCATGGGTTTTGGCGTTCAGCCAATTTCTGAAAAAGTCGAAAAAGAACAGCAGTACGTAGCTGATGCCTTTTTTGCTCAGAAATTAATTCCAAAGCAATTGGTCATTGCAGATGCTGTATTAAAAAACCAAGTTCAATAATTGAGAGTCTATTTTAGGTAATTTCTCATCGGTTTTGATTGTGATGAATCAAAGTGCTTTATCCCCCATGCAGATTGCAATCTAAAACACGATGCAATCTGTCTCATTCACATGATCTCATTCTTCATAAGGAATATCGACATGAATATTTTCTGGTTCATCCCCACTCATGGTGACAGCCGTTACTTAGGCACCAGCAAGGGCGCACGTCAGGTCGATCATGCTTATATGAAACAAATCGCCGTTGCTGTCGATAACCTTGGTTATGCTGGCGTATTGATTCCAACAGGTCGTTCTTGTGAAGATCCATGGATCACAGCAGCCAGCCTCATTGATGCAACCAAACAATTAAAGTTTTTGGTGGCACTACGTCCCGGAATTACGACCCCCGCGTTGGCGGCGCGCATGGCTGCTACCTTTGATCGCCTCTCCAATGGTCGTATTTTGCTCAATCTTGTAACAGGCGGTGACGAGCAGGAACTCAAGGGCGATGGTCTATATGAAGATCACAGTACTCGTTATCAGACTGCCTCTGAATATGTCAAAATTTGGCGTGAGATTCTGACTCGTTCCCATACAGGCGAATCTTTTACTTTTCATGGCGAACGACTCAGTGTCGATGAAGCAAAATTACTTTATCCACCTGTGCAAAAACCCTATCCTCCGCTATGGTTTGGTGGATCGTCAACAGAAGCAACTGAACTTGCCGCTGAACAGGTTGATACTTATTTAACTTGGGGTGAACCACCTGCTGCGGTGGAAGAAAAAATTAATCATTTACGTGCTCAAGCAGCAGACAAAGGACGTATTCTAAATTATGGTATCCGATTGCACGTGATTGTTCGTGAAACCAATGAACAAGCTTGGGCTGCCGCGGATGAACTCATTCAATATTTAGATGATGAGACTATTGCAGCAGCGCAGAAAAAATTTGCACAAATGGACTCGGTCGGGCAGCAACGCATGGCGGCTTTACACGGCGGACGCAAAGATCAATTAGAAGTCTCACCAAACTTATGGGCAGGTATCGGTTTAGTTCGTGGCGGTGCAGGTACAGCTTTAGTCGGCGATCCAAAAACTGTTGCTGCACGTATTCAAGAATATGCTGACTTGGGGATTGATACCTTTATTTTCTCTGGCTATCCACATTTGGAAGAATCGATCCGCTTTGCTGAATTAGTATTTCCACTTCTGCCACTCAAAACTCGTGAGAAACTGACACAACCACATCTCACAGGTCCTTTTGGTGAAATCATTGCCAATAACTATGTGCCTGAGGTCAAAACACCAAAAGCGTTGGTTAAGGAGGAGGCATGAGTACAACACCATTTCTAAATAATGTTTCACGTGGAACACAAAAAATAAGCAAAGGTCTCTTGCCGTGGTTGTTTCCCGTTTTATTGCTACTGATTTGGCAAGCTGCTTCAAGTTCAGGTCTATTACAAAGCCGTGTATTACCTGCTCCAACTGCTGTAGTGAGTGCTTTTTGGCACTTACTGATCAGTGGTGAACTTTGGCATCATGTCAAAGTCAGCGCAGGTCGTGCCCTGCTTGGTTTGTTGGTCGGCGGTGGTCTCGGACTACTTTTAGGACTACTTAATGGTTCATCACGCATTGCATCGACCTTACTTGATACCACATTGCAAATGATCCGCAATATCCCTGCACTAGCACTCATTCCGCTGGTAATTTTGTGGTTTGGTATTGATGAAACAGCCAAACTCTTTTTAGTCGCAGTAGGTGTATTTTTCCCAATCTACATCAATACCTATCATGGTATTCGCTCGGTAGATCCTCAGTTGATTGAAATGGGTAAAAGTTACGGACTCAATCGCTGGCAATTGTATAAAGAGATCATTCTACCCGGCGCAATGCCTTCTATTTTAGTTGGACTACGCTTTGCTTTAGGTTTAGTTTGGGTATTGCTCATCGTGGCCGAAACGATTTCCGCTCAAGCAGGTATCGGCTATATGACCATGAATGCACGTGAGTTCTTGCAAACCGATATCGTTTTGGTCGGTATTTTACTTTACGCCATACTTGGAAAATTAGCGGATGTATTGGCACGAGCACTAGAGCGATATTTATTACGTTGGCATGCAGGCTATCAAAAATAAAAAGGTCAACTATATGAGTAATCTAAATTTAAATTTCTATGAAAATCCCTTGATTCAACCCCTCGGCGAATCTGAAGCATCGACTACTGCAAGTAATAGCAATGGTGCAAATATTCTGATTGAACAACTGTATAAGTTTTATGGTGAAGTCAAAGTGCTCAAAGACTTAGACTTAAATATTCAAGCAGGTGAATTTGTCGCCATAGTAGGTCGCAGTGGTTGTGGTAAAAGCACCCTACTGCGCTTAATCGCCCAACTTGAAAAACCAAGCTATGGCGAGATTAAATTTCAGTCCGCAAGAAACTTTCGTGAAGGCATCACAAACGATGATATTCGCGTTATGTTTCAAGATCCACGCTTACTTCCGTGGAAAAATATTTTACACAACGTACAATTAGGTTTACCAAAAGATCAACACCTACTTGCTGAGAATTTATTAGAAAAAGTAGGCTTAAAAGACAAATCTAGACAGTGGCCAACTCAACTCTCGGGAGGTCAACGTCAACGTGCCGCATTAGCCAGAGCACTTTCTCATGCACCACGTATTTTATTACTGGATGAACCATTAGGGGCGCTAGATGCTCTCACACGTTTAGAAATGCAAAGTTTGATTGAACGCCTTTGGAAAGAACAAGGTTTTACTGCAATTTTGGTCACACACGATGTGAGTGAAGCGGTACAATTGGCAGATCGAATTATTTTGCTAGATCAAGGACATATTGCACATCAATTTCAAGTGAATTTACCACGACCACGTAAGAAAACTATTGCATTTGCGCAGTTGGAACAACAAGTGTTAGATGTGGTTTTAGCAACTTAAAACCGCACCATGATCATAAATTCCACTGGATATGCATCAAAAAATGAGCTTATTCATCAGCATTTAACACTGAATTGTTTACAAAATATGTAATTCATTTTTTAGATTTCAAGTATTATCAATTAGATCGCTTCAATTCATCTTGGAACTGCGTATTTTTCGACAAAAAAACTGTGTTATTGTGCACAAATCGGACAATTTATCTTACAATGTCAATGACATTTTTTGAATCAAGCTCGCAGATGGAACAGAAAAAAAGTACACAAAAGCGCAATCAACTGCTGAATGCTGCCCTCGATGTTTTTTCCGTCTATGGATTCAGTGGAGCTAGTCTGGATGAGATTGCCCAGCTCGCAAATATGCATAAATCCAATATTTTCTATTATTATGAAAATAAAGAGTCACTTTATGTTGAAGTACTGACAACCGTACTGCAAAAATGGCTCGCGCCTTTACAAACCTTAGAATCAGAACTTGAGCCAACTGAAGCCCTCACTCACTATTTAATTCAAAAAATTGAAAGCTCGCGTGATCAACCGAAAGCCTCACGTTTATTTGCCCTTGAGATTATTCAAGGTGCACCGCATATTTTACCAATCTTAAAAGGCCCTTTGAAAAAGCTATTTAAGCGTAAAACCAAGGTGATTCAAACTTGGCAAGAACAAGGTAAATTGTCGGCAGAGATTGACCCTGAATTGTTGATTCTCAATATCTGGGCAATCACCCAAAACTATGCTGATTTTTCGACGCAAATGGAAATGGTCACAGGTAAAACTTTGCGTAACCGTAGTATGTTTCAACGTACGGTTGAGCACACTGTGCATATGATGTTGTATGGTGTGTTGCCACGTTAAAACCAGAAAGCATTGATCAGGCCTATCTCAGCAGATAGGCTTTTTTATTTAAAAATGCGCCTGATACAACGCCAATAATTTTTGTGCGCCAAGCAGCAGATTCTCTTCCCAATCTAAATGAGCCGTATTATTGGCACCATCTGTAATATATTTGACTGAAATCAAACGCACCCCAAGCTTCTGGCACACTTTGGCGAGGGCATAGGCTTCCATGTCCACCAGATTACAGGATACTTTTGGCTGTCCTGTTTCAAAGGAGTCACCTGTACCACAGATCCCTTTAGGTAAATGTTCAAAATGCGGCTGAACATGGATTTCGGCAGGAATGTCCTCATCCATTGGGGTCACGCCCACGGCAAAACCCAGTGGTGACACATCCATGTCCCGTTGTACAAAAGTAATCACCTCAACCAGACTATGTGCATCGAAGTGCGAACTGCCTGCACTGCCTAAATTGATCAGCGTTTTGCATCCCGTCTTTTGAATCACCTCAAATGCCTTGAATGCTGCATTAATTTTGCCGATTCCACTGTAATGAACGTCAATACCTACTTGTTCAAACAAACCTTTAGATTCATTCGGTAAGGCCATAATCAGAGCAATATCAGCATTCATAAAAAAGACTCGTTCAAATCAAAATAGAGACACAAAAAAGGTGTGCTAAAGCACACCTTGATATTATTGCATCTTCTGCTGTAAGGCGACCAAACATGGGGAGAAAAATAATTGACCGCTGTACGCTCCTGCCAGCGTTTTCTTCATCACCAATGCCCACAAACCCACCAACAACAGACTTAAAACCACAGCCGCATACTGTAAGAAGTCGATATGTAACTGATGCGCCAAGTTAAAGATCGCCAAAATAAACACACCGAATGGGAAAGTCAGTCCCCACCAACCCAAGTTAAATGGAATGCCTGTACGCATATGACGCAGTGTGGTCAAAATCGCAATCCCAAACCACCATAAGCCAAAACCTAATAACACTAAACTTGCCACAATACCCAAGGCTGGCAGTAATGTCGCTAAACCTTCGAAACCTATCGCCTGCATGATTCGTGGCGCTTGTTCACCCAGTAATAATAACGCCAAGGCACCTGTCCCAATTGGCCCTAAACATAACCAGCTAGAAATCGCCACCTCTTTTTCAGGTAACTGGTGCAAAGCCAAACGTAACATCAAAATCGTTAAGATCGCAAAAGCAGGTAAGACAGAAATGCCCCACAACACATAGCCTGTGATCAAGATGGTTAACGCATGCTGATCTGCTGCTAAATGCTGTAATAGCAGCCCCGCAGAGCTAGCCGCAACTTCACAGGCCACGATCGGGAGTAACCATACCGCAGTCATCCGTTGTAATTGATGATCTTGGCAGCTAAACATACAAAATGGCACCACCCATGCAATCACCACTGCCAGAAACACATCCAGATACCAGAGATAGGTCGCTATCTGGATGGCAATATCACCATATAAATGCGTACCAAAAATGAGAAAACCATTGGCAATCGTCGCTAAGCCCATCGGAATCGCACCGAGGAATAAGCTCATATTCGGATGACTAAAAATCTGCTTTGCTTCGGTTGGGAATAAAATCCAGCGTAAGATATAGAGCACACTAAAAGTGCTAAATAACAGAATATTAAACTGCCATAATTTGGTCGCAAGCATAAACAAAACAGATGAGGCAAAAGGCAGCTGTGCTAAAATCATCGCCACCACACCCGTTCCCATGGTTGCAGTAAACCAATTCGGGGTAAAATGGCGAATCACATCGGTGTTCTGTTGTAGCTGATAAAACGGCTTTTTCATCTCTTTCTCAATATCAAGCGACTATGCAGCTATTTTAGGTCAATCATAAAATAAGAAAAACTGATTTATTTTTATTTAATGAATAAATTTAATTGATATAAAACTTCTAAATATTGAAAATTTTCTGTGTAAAAACACAACAACAAGACGAAACGCTGAGAATATGGCAATATATAGCCTTTGCAAAATCACTGTATTTAACGCCCATGAAGTTGCTTCGTCTCAACGCTTTATCGCCAGATTTTCAGTTACCCCCAACTGCGGTCACGATTGGCAATTTTGATGGTGTCCACCTCGGCCATCAAGCGATGATTGCCCAACTCAAAACGTTGGCTGAAGCGCAAGGCTTAAAAACATTGGTGATGATTTTTGAGCCGCAACCACTTGAATTTTTTAAAGCTTATGATGCTCCGCCACGCATTAGCTCATTACGTGAAAAAGTAGAATATTTAACTGAGCTTGGTGTGGACTACATTGCAGTTGCGAAATTTGACCAATATTTTAGAAGTTTAAATGCCACAGAATTTGCTGATCTACTTAAATTAAAACTCAATGCACAAAGCTTAGTGCTAGGTGATGATTTTCATTTTGGCAAAGACCGCCAAGGCAACAGCGAATTTTTACGCGATTATGGCTTTGACGTGACCAATTTAAATACCGTCGCTTTAAATGGTGAACGTGTCAGTTCAACCCGTATTCGTCAGGTTCTACAAGAAGGTGATCTGGCATTAGCAGCCAAACTCTTGGGCCGTCCTTATAGCATCACAGGCCGAGTGCAATATGGAGATCAGATTGGTCGCACCCTTGATTTTCCAACCATTAATGTGCGTTTAAACCGTCACAAACCTTGTTTAAACGGGATTTATGCGGTGGATGTGGTCTGTGAAAATGCATCATTAAATGCAAAAGTAAAACATTCAGATCCTGCCCTCAACGGGATAACAGGCTATCAAGCTGACAGTTTGTTTGGTGCAGGTCATGTCGGGACACGCCCAGCCATCAAACAAGACCAGCCAGAATGGCGATTAGAAGTACATTTTCCTGATGTTTCTGCTAATCTGTATGGCTTATTGATGCGGGTAACCTTTCTTCACTATTTGCATGGTGAACTGAATTATCCTTCGCTTGAAGCCCTCAAAGCTGGAATCGATGATGATGTGCAAAAATTACGAGACTATCGTGAACGCACACCAGAATTTCCTTTTTAAATTTAAATTTCATTTGTAATACATGTCAGTTTAGACTGATAAAACTGGAAGAAAACTTGCATGAGCGATAAGCAAACTCCTGAAAATGCAGTGGATTATAAAGCCACACTCAATTTGCCAGATACTGAATTTGCCATGAAAGCAAATTTGGCTGTGCGTGAAGCCAAATGGTTAGAAGAGTGGTATGCCGACAACATTTATCAGCAGATTCGTGCATCGCGTATTGGCAAGAAAAAATATGTGCTTCATGACGGTCCTCCATATGCCAATGGTCAAATCCATTTGGGTCATGCAGTCAATAAAGTCCTCAAAGACATTATTATTAAAAGCCGTGTTATGGATGGCTTCGATGCGCCATACGTACCAGGTTGGGACTGTCACGGTCTGCCAATCGAACTGAAAGTAGAAGAAAAAGTCGGTAAAGTGGGCGTTAAAGTTGATGCCTCAACTTTCCGTAAAGCCTGCCGTGAATATGCCTACACCCAGGTTGAATTACAGAAAAAAGACTTCGTGCGCATGGGCGTGTTTGGTGATTGGGATAATCCATACCTCACCATGAACTTTAAGCAAGAAGCAGACATTGTTCGTTCGCTTGGCGCAATTGCCAAAGCAGGTCATATCGAACCCGGCTTAAAACCTGTGAACTGGTGCTTGGATTGTGGTTCTGCGCTCGCAGAAGCTGAAGTTGAATATGAAGATAAAAAGTCTGATGCGATTGATGTTGGCTTTACAGTTGTTGATCTTAAAGATTTAAGCAGCCGTCTTGGTGTTGATGTCCAAGATGTGACGGATATTGTGATCTGGACAACCACACCTTGGACTTTACCTGCCAACCAAGCTGTTGCAGTACATGCCGACATTGACTACCAACTGGTACAAGTAAGCACTGAACGAGGCTCACAAAACTTCATTCTTGCCAAAGATTTAGTTGAATCAGCAATCGAACGTTACAAGCTCGAAAATCCAGTTGTATTGGCTGATTTTAAAGGCGCTGTCATTGAGAAGCTATTATTACAACATCCTTTAATTACTGATCGTCAAGTCCCAGTAATTGTTGGTGAGCACGTAATTGCGACTAGCGGTACAGGTGCCGTACACACTGCCCCTGGACACGGTGTGGACGACTATAAAGTCGGTCTGCAATACAATCTAAAAGTCGATAATCCAGTCGGTGGTAATGGCGTATATTTACCAACTGCACCGATTTTTGCGGGTGAGCACATCTATAAAGCCAATCCAAAAATTATCGAAGCTTTGGGTGCTGTCGGTCGTTTATGGGCACATCAGCCAATTAAACATAGCTATCCACATTGCTGGCGTCATAAAACACCGATTATCTTCCGTGCAACACCACAGTGGTTTATCAGCATGGATGCCAAAGGTTTGCGTCAAACTGCTTTAAATGCGATTGAAAATGACATCGAATTTGTTCCAGATTGGGGTAAAAATCGTATTCAATCGATGATCGAAGGTCGTCCTGACTGGTGTATCTCACGTCAACGTACTTGGGGCGTACCAATCCCATTCTTTGTACATAAAGATACTAATGCATTACACCCTCGTACACCTGAACTCATTGAAGAAGTTGCTAAACTGATCGAACAAGAAGGTATTGATGGTTGGTATAACCGCGATGCTAGCGACTTCATTGGCGCAGATGCTGAACAGTACAATGCCGTACGCGATACACTTGACGTTTGGTTTGACTCAGGTACAACACATTACGCAGTATTGCGTGAACGTGAAGAATTACAAGATCCTGCTGATCTATATCTTGAAGGTTCAGACCAGCATCGTGGTTGGTTCCAATCGTCATTGTTAACCTCAATTGCGATTAATCAACGTGCACCATACAAAGGTCTTCTCACCCACGGTTTCGTCGTGGATGAGAAAGGTCGTAAAATGTCTAAGTCATTAGGCAACATCATCACCCCACAAGACATCATCAAAGATATGGGTGCAGATGGTTTACGTTTCTGGATTGCTTCGGCTGACTATCGATATGAAATGACCGCAGGTAAAGAAATCTTTAGCCGTGCGTCTGATGGTTATCGTCGTATCCGTAACACGTTACGTTTCTTGTTGGCAAACTTAAATGGTTTCAAGCCATCAACAGATGCTTTACCTGTAAACGAATTGATCGCATTAGACCAATACATCTTGCAACGCGCGGCTGAAGTACAAAAAACCATTCAGCAAGCCTATGAAGAGATGAACTTCCACATTGTAACTAACGCATTGACCAATTTCTGTATCAATGACTTAGGTGGTTTCTATCTCGACATCATCAAAGATCGTCAGTACACCACCAAAGCGGATTCACAAGCTCGCCGTTCAGCACAAACTGCGTTGTATCATTTAGTACAAGCTTTTGTACGCTGGATGTCACCAATCCTGAGCTTTACAGCTCAAGAAGCTTGGCCATTGATCCCAGAGCAAACTGAGAAATATGTATTTACTGCTGAATGGTATGACATCCCAACTGCATCAACAGCAAACTTGCTTTCAGAAGCAGATTGGCAAACATTGATTAGCGTAAAATCAGCAGTAAATAAACAGATTGAAGCAGCACGTAACGCTAAACTCGTTGGTAGTAACTTATCTGCAAAAGTTGAACTTTGGGCAGATGAAGCATTACAAACATTATTAAATCAGTTGGCTGATGAATTACGTTTCGTCTTGATCACGTCTCAAGTCATCGTTTACCCGTATGCTGAACAAGGTGAAAGCACTGACTTAACAGGATTACGTGTCAAAGTTTCTGCGGCTGATGGTGAAAAATGTGTACGTTGCTGGCATGTATTGCCAGACGTGAATACCCACGTTGGTCATGCTGGTTTATGCGCTCGTTGTATCGTCAATGTCACTGGTAGTGGCGAAGTGAGAAAGTATGCCTAATACACAAGCAAAAAAAGGCTTGTTCCAGTTTTATCCTCATAATCTCATGTGGCTTGGACTTTCAGTCCTTGCCATTGTGTTAGATCAATGGACAAAATGGATTGCAAGTACACACTTAAACTATGCCGATCCTGTTCCTGTATTACCTTTCCTGAATTGGACATTACTGCATAACTATGGTGCTGCATTCAGTTTTCTTTCTGATGCTGGTGGCTGGCAACGTTACTTTTTTACTTCTTTAGCAGGCTTTGTCTCGATTATCTTTATTTTTTGGTTAATGAAAATGCCAAAAAAAATGATCATCCTTCCGATGGCAATTGCATTAATTCTCGGTGGTGCTATAGGCAACCTTATAGACCGCGTCTCATTGGGTTATGTCGTTGACTTTATTCATGTCTATTATCAAGACAGTCACTTCCCTGCTTTTAATATTGCAGATAGTGCGATTACCTTAGGAACAATCCTGCTACTTATTGATACTTTCTTCCTTGAAAAGAAACGTATCCAAAATGCGGAAACAAAAAATGTCTGAAATTATCCAACCAAACGAAGAAATTCGGATTGAAGATGGTTCAAAAGTTGATTTACATTTTTCAGTATCGATCGAAAATGGTGTTGAAATTGATAATACCCGTGGTCGTGAAGAGCCTGTTAGTCTAGTCATTGGTGATGGCAACCTACTCCCAGGATTTGAAAAAGCATTATTTGGTTTACGTGCAGGCGACCGTCGTACTGTGCATTTACCCCCTGAAGATGCGTTTGGTCCTTGGAATCCTGAAAATATCCAAATCTTCGATACTGTAAAGTTTGAGCAACGTCCGATCGTTGGTCATATGATAGAATTTGAAGACAAAGCCAAAGCGACCTTGTTCGGTATCGTAAAATCCGTCAATGATGACACTACAGAAATTGATTTTAACCATCCTCTTGCTGGTAAAAATATTACCTTTGAAGTAGAAATTTTCAGAGTCACCCCGGCTGGTCAGCAAGGCATCAAATTGATGTAACAAAAAAGCTCTCAAATGAGAGCTTTTTTTTACGCTAAAGAAAAGTATAAGATCATTAAAAGTATTCATTTTTAAAATCAAAGCAATAACACAGGAATTTCAATATGCTCATTTATATTATTGTTGGTAGTGTTCGCGAAGGCCGCACGGCAATTAAAGTGGCCAATTGGGTACTACAAGCAACCACTGAACTCGCATTAAAAGATATTCAAGCCGAAATCATCGATCTTAAAGAGTGGGACTTACCTTTATTTGCAGGTGCTCATCCTCCAGCTTCTGGTATTTATGATCAACCTAAACAACAGCAGTGGGCAGATAAAATTGCGCAGGCACAGGCATTTATCTTGATTAGCCCTGAATATAATCATGGCTATAGTCCAGCACTCAAGAATGCCTTAGATTATGTCGGTAAAGAATGGCAAGGCAAACCAGCAGCTTTTATCGGCTATGGTTCAACCAATGGTTCACGTTCAATTAGCCAAATTCGTCAAGTAACCTCGAGCTTAGGTCTAGTTGATCCAAACGCCGTCATTGAAATTCGAGACATTTTTAAACGCAATAAAGACGAAAAATTTGAAGCCAATGAATTTGAAGTGAAAGGCTTAGCAGCACTAGTTGCCAAATTACAGAAATATAATATCACTTAGTTGTACGTCTAAGCGTACATTGATCAGGTAGATTTACGTCTATTCCATTCTCGACTTGACCGCTAATATAAGAAGCATAAAGAGACAGGAAGTCTCATTGAAAATAACAAGATACGCAGGAAGCGGTCGTTAATAGGATATCAACGACATAAACTGAATATGAAGAAGCCCCGTCAGGATGACGGAGCTTCTTCTTATCTATTCTTTTTTATATAAGTAATCATTTGAAAAGCGTATACTCTAAAAAGTAAGCCATTTTGAGATATCACTTAATATAAATTCAAACATCATCACAATAATGCCTTATCAATTACCAACGTCAGCTTCATTATCTTTTATCTTAGCAAACCTTTTTAAGTCTGCCTCTACCAACCATCCATCTATTTCGTCGTCATTCGCATTCTTATTCTTTCTTATTGAGTTGATTACTGAACCAACATCAAAACTGTGTTTAATTTGATCATTATCACCGCATACGCTTATTATTTTCTGTATTTGCTCTTTACTGTAATCAGTAGCATATCTTATTACAGTAGAAGCAAAATTATTTGCTTGGTCAAAATTTCGGGATTCAGAGTATAACTCAATAATTCTATCACTTACTTGCAGAGGGATAACAAAGAATATTGCCTCATCTAATTCTGTTCTAGTTGCTTTCTTCAATCTTTTCTCTGCAAAACTTTTCAGACCTTGGATTGATAAAAATATATCAATATTCTCAATTTCTTCTTTTGGTAGATTTTCAACATAAGTCTGGATTTTTTGCCTGATATCAGCCTCCAAGTAAGACCAGCTATCTTCAACATGCCTTATTAAAGGAATAACTCTATCTAGCTTTTCAACAGCCAAAGATCTAACAATACTTGATAGCTTCTCTGTTAATATTTTTCTATAAAGCTCTCGATGAATAACCTCTATTGCATTTAAAGCTGTTGAAATTCTATATATTTCCTTGTAATCCTTGGCATCATTGATTAGTTTTTTTAGAAGGACAATTGTGAAATTCCGAATTAAACTATCTCTAGCTTTATTCAATGGACTACTTTCAAATGCTACAACAGCTTTTTTAACGTCAGTTGGAAAATACTCTGACTCAACCTCTGAAGTTAGAGAATCTAGTGCATATTTTCCTTGAGCTGGTGGATATTGAAGTAAATGCTCTACAGCTGATCTTATATGCATTCTAGCAAGTTCAGCTGACGGATTGAAAACCTCTCCATCTGATGCCATAGATGGGTGAGCACACCTATTGCGATCTTCTTGCAAACGGTTCAAATCAATGAATTCTACATGAGATATCAACTCAAGCTTATCTCTACAAACTACTAATATCTCTCTTTCAAATTTTAATGAGTTTGTAACATCTCCAATTCTCCTAGCTTTGTCAAAAGATTCAATTTGTCTTTCAGCTTCCTTATCGCCAGCAAGAGATAACTCTTTTAACTTATCTAAGATGTCAAAAGACACAGCAATCCATGTTGAAACGATTGCAGAACGAAAAGCACCTGCTTTATAGCAAGCAACAGCTTCCCTTATATAACTCTTAGCCTTTTGGTCTCGGCACTTTAAAACAAGCTCGTCAAGATCAGATAATACAGATGCCACTTATTTCTCCTAGAGAATCAATTGTAGTTATACGAGATAACCACCTAAATGCAATATAAGTGGTGGATTTCTTATTTTAACTATATCTTGATTAGATTATAAAATAGTAAAATTTGCATCGTTAAGTTTAGTTTATTCCGTCATAAATTTTTTTTATTTCTTTAGCATCTAATGGCTCTGCTCGCCTTATTTCAACAGTCATATTTGCTCATTTCTCACCGAGATCATAACTCACTTTATTTTTATTTATTTAAATTTTCAACCACGCAATAAAAAACACCCCCACTCTTTCGAGTGGGGGTGTTCGTATTTAAAAGCTGGCGATGACTTACTCTCACATGGCAAACGCCACACTACCATCAGCGCGAAGAGGTTTCACTTCTGAGTTCGGGAAGGGATCAGGTGGTTCACTCTTGCTATTGTCGCCAGCAAACTGTTGTGGTG